>JANYEP010000144.1 GCA_025363075.1 Chitinophagaceae bacterium
AAGTGCCATGGCAATCATCACCCTTTGCTTTTGCCCGCCCGAAATTTGATGCGGATAAGAATTGAAAATATCGTGCGGACGGGGAAGTTGCACTTTTTCAAAAAGCTCGATGGTTAGGCGGTAAGCATCTTTATCAGTAACTTTTTCAAACTTATCGATTACTGACATATCATAATTAGCAGGTACGAAATCTTCGCCAAACCCCTCGCTTATGTATGGATACACTTCTTTATTATCAAGTTCACCGGTTTCGAAATATTTCTTTAATAAAGAACCATACATACAAATTGCAGTTGCCAATCTAAGGTTCATATCGGCAGAGTCAATCTTTACAGGTGTTTCAGCAGGTATTGGTACTTTAATAGTAATGGCACTGTCACTATTTGTTTTCTTGTATTGCAATGCAATTTCTCCAAGACTACCATTATTAGTGCTACTGTTTTTTATTGGTTCAATTTCAAATACAGCCATTGCACCGTGTCCACTACCAACATCTCCACCTGCCATTGTGCTTGTGGCATCTGTAGCTGCAGATTTTTTGTTGTCAAAACCAATTAAACGATATTGTTTAACAAGATTGCTATTAAATTTTACATTAATGAAAGCATCTTTTGCAACTGCATATACAGTTTTGGTAAACTCTTTTACCAAAACTTTTTCAGCCTCTTGAATGTTATCTAAATATGCAAAATTGCCATTGCCTTTTTTAGCTAATGTTTCCAATTTACTGTCCTTATAATTACCCATTCCAACACCAATACAGGTTAAATAAATACCTGTATTTTTTTGCAGTACAATAATATCTTCAAGTTCTTTTTCTGTTGTTTGCCCTACATTAAAGTCGCCATCTGTAGCAAGAATTACCCTATTGTTTCCCCCAGCAATAAAAGATTGCTTCGCCGTGGCGTATGCTATTTTAATGGCATTTGCACCAGGAGTATCACCAGCTGCAACCAATGAATCTATAATATTTTTTATTAGTTTTTTGTTGCCACCACTTGTTGCAGGCAACACAACATCTACACCACCACCATAAGTTACAATAGCAACTTTATCTTTATCTCTTAAATTATCTACAAGCATTTTAAATGCAGCTTGTAGCAAAGGCAACCTGTTAGGGCGTTCCATTGAACCAGAAATATCTATTAAAAAAACAAGGTTACTTGCAGGAACACTATCCAAGTTTATTTTAGGGAAATTAGCATTCACAAATAGCAAATTATTGTTGCTATTCCAAGGGCAAGTTGATAAGTAAGTTTTACAATTTATTTTTTTTGAGTTGATGCTGGCACTATCACGAAAGTCAAAATAGTTAAGCATTTCTTCAATCCTTACTGCATCTTTTGGTACTTCTAATCCATTATTTATAAAACGTCTAACGTTGCTGTATGCAGCCCTATCAACATTTAAAGTAAAACCAGTTTCTGGATTAGCAAGGGTTTTAACAAAATCATTTTCTATTAATACAGTATAACTTTCACCAGCATTTTCCAACAAACTTTCTCTATCAACTTCCAAATCTTTTGTTTTGGATGCTAAACTATTTTTCTTTGTAACTGCAACATCATTGAGCAGTTTCATTGTAATAACTGTATAAACATTAGAGCGAATAAAAGCCTTTGTAGGCTCATACCCATCAAGATTTAAATACATTGTATCAGTTGCTGAACGACTTGGTAAACCAAAGCTGCCATCATTACCATTGTTATATGGATAATTTCCAGCTGAGAAGAGCTTTATTCTAACATCTGGTAAAGAATTTCCTTTTTCATCTCTAACAACGCCACGCAAATAATGTTGTCCAAAAATGGATGGCAATAAGAAAAAAATATATGTTGTAAGAAGCAAAATTCGCTTCATTGTGGGTGTGTTTTAGAAGTTGATTATAAAACGAAATTTTAACTCGCAATATTTTGCAAGGATAAGCAGAAGAATGTTAAAAAAAATATAAGAAATGAGAAATTAAATAAGATGCGGTTAAAAATATTTTTTTAGCATACTACATTATAGTCTCATATGCTTATTTAAAAATTTAACATATATTTTATTACTTGTTTAGGTAGTTGAAATGGTTTCCCTTTAATTTTATTCTCTAATCAAAATTAGTTTTTATGTATCGTATTGAGACAAGCTTTAAAGTCCTTCTTCTTTCCGTATTTACACTTTCTTTTTCTACAAAAAATTTTGCACAACAAGCGAAACCTGTAGCTCCATCATTTGTAACATCAATAGAGGGTATTAGTGAGTATAAACTTCCTAATGGATTGAGAATATTATTAATGCCAGATGGCACACAAAACAATGTTGTTGTTAATATTGTTTATGGTGTTGGTTCACGTCAGGAAGGTTATGGCGAAACTGGTATGGCACATTTGCTGGAACATATGTTGTTTAAGGGTTCTAAGCGTTTTTCAAGCATTAAAAAAACAATTGCTGATAAAGGTGCAAGTGCAAATGGAACTACTTATTATGACAGAACAAACTACTATGAAATTCTTCCTGCTGGCGATAGTAATTTGCGTTGGGCATTGGATATGGAGAGCGATAGAATGGTGAACTCTTTAATGAAAAATGAAGACCTACAAAAAGAGTTTTCTGTGGTTAGAAATGAGTTTGAGTCTGGAGAAAATAATCCTGATGGAATATTGATGGAACGCATTGTTTCTACAATGTATTTGTGGCATAACTATGGAAAATCTACTATTGGTAGCAAAGAGGATATTGAAAGAGTGCCTATAGAAAACCTTAGAACATTTTACAAAAAATATTATCAGCCAGATAATGCAACCTTAATTGTAGGTGGTAAGTTTAACGAAGCAGCCACACTAAAATGGATTGGCGAATATTTTTCTAAAATTGCAAAGCCAACTCGTGTAATTCAACCTGCATACACTGCTGAACCATCTCAAGATGGAGAAAGGTATGTTGAATTAAAAAGAAATGGAGATGCACAATACATTGGTGTTGGCTATCACACACCTGCTTTTTCTGATAAAGATTATGTGGCTAACGATGCAGTAATTGAAATACTAACAAATAATCCTTCTGGCATTTTATACAAGAATTTAGTTGATACAAAAATGGCAACAAGATTGTATGGTTATTCATTACAACTCTATGACCCAGGTTTTACATATTTTAGTGTTACTGTTACAAAAGATAAAAATGTAGAGGAAGCTAAAAAAGCTGTGTTATCAAGCTTTGATAATCTTGCCAGCACTACCATTACTGAGGAACAACTTGAACGTGCAAAAAATTCGTTACTAAAAAACATTCAGGATATTCAAACAAACACTATTGGCTATTGTATTTTTTTAACAGAAATTATTGGTAGCGGAGATTGGAAATTAGGTTTTATTTACAGGGACAGACTTGAGAAATTAACCCTTGCTGAAGTTCAGGCAGCTGCAAAAAAATATTATTTATCAAGTAACAGAACTTATGGTGTATTTGCACCAGATAAAGAGCCACAAAGGGTTGTAGTAAACGACAGGCCAAATATAGAAGCCCTGGTGAAAGATTATAAAGGCAAGAAAACTGAGGTTCAAACCGAAACTTTTGAAACCAGTATTCCCAATATTAAAAAGAGTGTTGTTTATGGTAAACTGAGCAATGGAATGAAGTATGCTTTATTGAGCAAACCAACAAAAGGCAACAAAATTACCTTGACAATGAGTTTTAAAGTTGGTGATGAAAAATCATTGACCAATAAAAGTTTAATATCAGATTTAACTGCATCAATGTTGATGAATGGCACAACCACAAAATCGAAAAAAGATATTAAAGACAAATTGGATAAAATAAAAACTACGTTGAATATTTATGGTGGTGGACAAAAAATTAATGTGAGTTTGAGTAGTGATAAGGAAAATATTGATGAAGCTTTGGTTTTACTTGAAGACATTTTATTGCACCCATCATTTGATAAAAATGAGTTTGATAAACTAATATTGGAACAAAAAGGTGATTTTGAAGCTAACAGAAGCGAACCATTTTTTGTTGCTCAAAAAGCAGTTGAAAGTAAAACAAATAAATATCCTAAAGGGCATCCATTCGCATCAGAAAGTATTGATGAAACTATTGATGGCTTGGGAAAAGTAAAAATTGAAGAGTTGAAAGATTTCTATACAAATTTTTATGGAGCAAATAATGGTGCTGCAACTTGTTTAGGTCCATTTGATGCCAATAAAATAAAAACATTCTTTGTAAAGTCATTAAGCAATTTCAATAGTAAATCAGCTTACTCAAGAATAGAAGAAAAGCATTTTGATTTTGCAGGCAGCACAGAAATAGCTACCATTAAAGACAAGCAAAATGCTGTATGCCTTGGTACACTTAGTGTTCAGATGAAACGCTCTAATCCTGACTTTGAGGCATTAACTATTGCAAATGAGTTATTGGGTGGTGGAGCATTTTTGTCTTCACGCATTCCACAACGTTTAAGAGAAAGTGAAGGAATGAGTTATGGTGCTGGTTCTTTCTTAAATATTCCTTTAAAAGATGAAGCAGGAAGTTGGGGCGTGTATGCAATTTTGAATCCAAAATATAAAAATAAATTAGATAGTGCATTGAGAGAAGAAGTTGCAAAAGCTTTGAAGACAGGCTTTACAGAAGATGAATTAAAGAAAATTGTTCCAAGCTGGTTACAACAAAGGAAAACAAGTTTAGGAATTGATAATTCTTTAGCATCTATGATTAATAACTATATGATGGATGATAGGGATTTAACTGAATACACAACTATGGAAGAAAAAGTAAAAACTTTAAAATTATCGCAGGTAAATGATGCTTTAAAAAAGTATATTGATTTTAATAAAATGGTACTCATTTATGCAGGAGACTTTGGCGGAAATTAACTGTATATTTTAAAATATAAAAGAGTTGGTACATTAAACTGTGCCAACTCTTTTTTTTGTTATGGTGGTTGAATATTTTTTTTATACCATCAATTCTTGCAGTGTTCTTTATAAAATCTTTATGAGTCACTGTTTACATTTGCCAATAAAATTATTTACAATTTGAAATTTTTTAATACACGGCAATACAAAAAATCAACACAGCATATTGCTAGTATTTCATTGGTATTACTGCTTTCTACTTGTTGCTTTTTTGTGATAAATATTATAGGTTACAAAGTTGTTGCCTTGCTATTGTTGCTGTTGGTTTCCTTGCTGGCAATGGTTTTCGATATTTTGCCTGTGCTGATTGCAGCAGCATTAAGTGCAGTTATCTGGAACTTCTTTTTTATTCCACCCATCTTTACTTTTCATATTAATTCGGCGGAAGACAGTTTGCTTTTTTTAATGTATTTTCTTGTGGCAACTGTAAATGCAGTGCTAACTTTTAAAATAAAAAAACAAGAAAAAAAAGCAAGAGATAGGGAAGAAAAAGAACACACCATAAAACTCTACAACACGCTGCTAAACTCGCTTTCGCACGAATTAAAAACGCCTATTGCAACTATTATTGGCAGTGTTGATACGTTAAAAGAAAATGCAAATAATCTTTCTGAACAACACAAAACAGATTTGTTAAATGAGCTAGAAATCGCAGGTCTTCGTCTTAATAGGCAAGTAGAAAACCTGTTAAATATGAGCAGGCTTGAAACTGGTTCTTTACAACTAAAAAAAGATTGGTGCGATGTGAATGAACTAATATTTTCCGTTATTCAGCAGTTTGATAAAACAACAAGTCATCATATTATTTTTAAACACAACGAGGCATTGCCTTTGTTTAAATTGGATATTGGATTAATGGAACAAGTATTGCAAAATATTATTTACAACGCAATACACTACACACCTCAAAATACAACAATAACTATACTTGCAGGGCATCAGCAAGAAAATTGCTTTATTACTATTGCAGATAATGGCAGTGGTTTTCCTGAGGCTGAAATGCAATTTGCATTTGATAAATTCTATCGTTTGCCAAATTCTAAAACAGGAGGCACTGGCTTAGGGTTATCTATTGTAAAGGGCTTTGTTGAAGCACACAATGGAACAATTGAATTAAAAAATAATCAGCCAAACGGAGCTGTATTTATCATTCAAATTCCTGCTGAAAGTTCGTACATAAACAACTTGAAAAATGAATAATCAAGAAATATTAATCATAGATGATGAACCACAGATTCGCAAACTTCTTGAAATATCTCTGGAAAGCAATGATTACAAGGTGTGGCAGGCATCAACTGGCAAAGAAGGTATTGTTATGGCTGCAAATCACCCACCAGAATTAATATTGCTCGATATTGGTTTGCCAGATAAAAGTGGACACGACGTGTTGAAAGAATTAAGGACTTGGTTTAATAAGGCAATCATTATTCTTTCTGTTCAAAATAGTGAAGAAGATATTGTTAAAGCCCTTGACAATGGGGCAACAGATTATCTTACCAAACCCTTTCGTACTGCTGAATTGCTGGCAAGAATTCGTTCTGCCATTCGCAGAAATCAGCAAATTAATAACAACGATACAGCCATTACATTCGGTGAACTGCAAATTGATTTAACTGCACGAACAATTAAGAAAAACAATGAACTTTTAAAACTCACTTCCACAGAATTTAACTTACTTGTTTTATTTGCAAACAATGAAGGAAGAGTATTAACACATCAGCACATTCTAAAAGAAATTTGGGGTGTTGGTTACCAAACTGAAACCCAGTATTTGCGTGTGTTTGTAGGCACACTTAGAAAAAAAATTGAAGACAATGCCAACCAACCCAAACATATTATTACTGAAAGTGGTATTGGGTATAGGTTTCAATAAAAATGATTTTGCAAACACTATTTTCGCATCAAACAACAATTAATGGGCAAAATATTTTTATTTGTTTTAGTAGCAACAATACTTGAAGTAACAGGCGATGCCATAATTAGAAAATGTTTATATGAATACAATGGTATTGCTCGAGTAGCAATGTTTTTTCTTGCATCTGCGTTGCTTATTGGCTATGGCATTTCCATTAATCTTGCACCAATAGAGTTTAGTAAGGTTGCTGGTTTATACATTGCCACACTTTTTGTTGTATGGCAAACTGTCAACTATCTTTTCTTCAAAACCATACCAACAACACCAATCATTTTGGGTGGAATTTTAATAGTCGCCGGAGGTTTAATTGTTACTTTTTGGGAGAGATAAATCTGTTTCTCTTTATAAAATCTTTATATCGCTTCACCCACTCTTTACAATTTTCTTATGCCTTATAAATCATTTTTGCTTTTCAAATACAGCAATAAATGTCAAGCAACAATTCATCACTAAAAAAAATTACAGCAGCCTCTTTATTAGTAGCCTTAGGAATAATTTATGGCGATATTGGCACAAGCCCATTATATGTTTTAAAAGCCATTGTTGGTAACAAACTAATTGATGAAACCCTTGTATTTGGTGGTGTTTCGTGCATTTTTTGGACACTGGTTTTTCAAACTACTGTTAAATATATTTGGCTGACATTAATGGCAGATAATGAAGGTGAAGGAGGTATATTTTCTTTGTATGCACTGGTGCGTAGGTATGGCAAAAAATTAGTGATACCAACCATACTTGGTGCAACAACTTTGCTTGCTGATGGCATCATCACACCACCTATTTCTGTAGCATCTGCAATAGAAGGGTTGAGTATGGTAAAAGGATTTGAGAACTCAATCATTCCTGGCAATCTTTTAACCATTGGAATTGTTATTGCCATTATATCTGCACTGTTTTTCTTTCAGCGTTTTGGCACACAAGCAATAGG
>JANYEP010000192.1 GCA_025363075.1 Chitinophagaceae bacterium
TTTCATCTTCAAAACAACGAATCACGTGAATAATAGCATCCACCTCACGAATATTTGCCAAAAATTTATTACCTAAACCTTCGCCTTTACTTGCACCTTTTACCAAGCCAGCAATATCAACTATTTCAAGTTGTGTTGGTATCACTTTTTGAGGCTGCACCAATTCTTTCAACACATCCAATCTTTCGTCTGGAACATCTACCAATCCTACATTTGGTTCAATGGTGCAAAATCTATAATTACTTGCTTGTGCTTTCGCACTATTGCTAACTGCATTAAACAAAGTTGATTTTCCTACGTTGGGCAACCCAACAATTCCTGCTTGTAAAGCCATTTTTATTTACGATTTATTTATTTTAAGATTACTTAAGCCAATTCTTTAAAGGGTGCAAATATAGTAGTAGTAAAGCTTTTGGTATATTGTTTAAATGAATGTTATAGGCAAAAAAATGGGGCAAGTGTAGAAACACTACCCCTTCCATAAAATCTCAAGATAGAGAAAACCGAGTTCAACATTGGGTGTCCTGTTGATTTTATCAAAAAAATTATTTTAGTGGTATTTCAATTTCAGTAACATCGAAATAAAACAATACGATCAAACCTACAGCTGCCATCCAAACAAAAAAATTACAATAATTGCTTATTGTTTTAAATTTTTTATGGTTTACGTTCTGTGTATTATGCATATCAACCACATTGTAGTATTTCCCAAAACTCCTTATCAATGACATAAAATTTTTGTTAGAAATTTTATTCCAAAAAGCAAGTTTGATAATAACAGTTATCAATAAAGTTGATAGGAAAACAATTAATAAAATGTTCACACTGTAGGGGTGTTTAGGCTCGCAATGTAGTAAAAAAACTACAAATTGATAATTATTTTTTAATTTGCAACCGTTCTCGAATTTTATTAAGAGCAACAATAGTTTTATTCTTTCGTTCTTTTAGTAATCGGGAAATAATGAAAAAAACAATTTTAATTCTACTATTTATTGCTACAGGTATAGCTGGCAAATCGCAAACTTATATCTCATTAATGCCTGGTTTTTACACTGGTCAGGGTACTGTTGCACAGCGAACAACATTTGATATGGAAATTGGCAGACAGTGGGATGTATTTAGTCTTGGATTAGATTTTGGCAAAACTAATTTAACCAAGCAAGTTGGTAAAGACACCACTTTTTATGCAGAGATTCGTCCTAATTTAAATGTATTTCAACAAGGCAAATTCACCAATACCTTAACCATCGGTTTAGGATATGTTTTTGGTGCAAAAGAAAATGTACTGACTGAATTTACAACAGGTATTGAATACACACCAGGAACAACTTTTTCATACAATGTATATTTTGGAACTTATTATTTTAGTGGTGAATATTCGGCATCCTCACAAAACTTTTTTGGGGTATCTGCAATGTATTATTTTAAACAATCAAAAAAGAGAGGATTGTTGAATAAACAGCAGCCATAGGTGTTACAGCATTATTACACTATCTGGATTTTTGACAATGTGGTTATTGATGCAAGATTGAATAGTAATATTTTCAGGGTAAAATGTTAACGCTTCTTTCAGTTTTTCAAGTACAGTGTTTTGTGTTTGTTTTTTTTCGTTCTTAATTGTGGGTTTTGTCTTTTTGCTGCCTGCTTTTGAAGTAATTAATTTGTCAACATTGTTCAATTTTCCCATTCCATAAAACCTTCCTTCTTCTACTAACAAATAATTTTTTGCTCCATCGTGAACGAGATAAGTTTTTTTTGACTCTTGAAAAACATCAACAATCTTTTGTATTTTCTCGTTATGTATTTCGGCAGAAGATGGCTCAACTATTTTTTCCTTACTTAAAAAAAACATTGCTGGTTCAATGTTATGTTCTTCACAAAATGCAAATAAAGTTTGTCTTGCTTGAACCAATAACTGAAATGCAGCAAGAGGTTTCAAAATTTTCTTTTTATTGTCAATAGCAAGCCTTAAATAGCCTTTTGCATCTTCAAACATAAAAATGCCATATTGCCTTTCATAGTGTTTTTGGCTTTTATTATAAATAGGCCAAAGCCTTTTGATTTCAATACTTTCAAATACAGATGCTATTAAATCACTGCTACAATTTTGCCAAGTGATATTATAAATATCTCGCAAAAAATCTTGTTTTTGCTTGGTTGATTTATTGTTGGCAAAATGTGAGCTTACACGCTTTTTTAAATTGATTGCCTTACCCACATAAATAATTTTCCCTTTGTTGTTATGAAAATAATAAACACCAGGAAGTGATGGCATAGTATCAATTACGTCTGTAGTTAAATTCGGTGGTAAATATTGTGATTGTTTTCGTCGTTTTGTAAGTTTTACTATCTCACCACTTTTATCATTTGCCAGCAATAATGTAAATAATTCTGTTGTTGCAGTTGCGTCTCCTGCTGCTCTATGCCTTGCTTCATTACCAATTTTAAAATGATGACATAAACTTGCCAAGCCATATTTTGGCAATCCTGGAAATATTTTGCGAGCCATTTTAATGGTACAAATTTTGGGCAAATCAATATCGTAGTTGGCAGTCTTTAAATGTTGCTTTACAAAAGAATAATCGAAGTTTACATTGTGTGCTACAAAAATTCTATCCTTCAAAAGATTGTAAATACTTGTAGCGACTTCCTCAAATTTTGGTGCAGATGCAACCATTGCATTTGTAATACCAGTCATTTTCTGCACGTACCAATCTATTGGCCTTTCAGGATTTACTAATGTTTGAAATTTACCCTCAACCTCTTTTCCATTGTACAATATAATAGCAATTTCTGTTATGCAATTTTGTGTTGCATACCCACCTGTTGTTTCAATATCTACAATTGCGTACATTAGTTAAAATGATTGTTGTGAACGAAAATAATAGTAGAAAAAATAGATTATAAAAATGTTAGGAATTTGCAATTGAAGTTTAAGATTTGAAATAATATTAATTGCTTAACTCATCCCCTACTTTTGCTGCTATGTCAATCAATACACAACTACAAGCAAGATGCAATAATGCTTGTGAACTTTGCAGCAATAAAGATGAAAATTTAAATGCTTACACAGTACCTCCAAAAACAAGCGACTTTATAGATAGCCAAGTTGTTCTTTGTAGTAATTGTCTTAACCAAATTAGTGAATCAAACTATACTGACACGAACCATTGGCGTTGCCTTACTGGTAGCATTTGGAGTGAAACTGCTGCTGTGCAAGCACTTTCATATAAAATATTAAATAAATTAAAAACAGAAGATTGGGCTACAGAGACAATAGAATCAGTATTCTTAGATGAATCTGTTGTTGAATGGGCAAATGCAGAAGATGAATTAGAAGCTGCAAAGGTTATTCACAAAGATAGTTATGGCGTAGTAATTGAAACTGGTGATACTGTTATACTCACTCAAAATCTTAATGTAAAAGGTGCAAATTTTATCGCACCCAAAGGAACTATCGTTAGAAAAATAAGATTAGTGCCTGATAATGCTGAACAAATAGAAGGAAAAATAGAAGGAGACACGATTGTAATTCTTACCAAATATGTAAGAAAATCTGTTTAATTGTTTTAAATAAATTTTTCAATAAAAAAAGCAAAGCCTTTGATGCTTTGCTTTTTTTGTGGACCCAACTGGGGTTGAACCAGTGACCCTCTGATTATGAGTCAGATGCTCTAACCAACTGAGCTATAGGTCCTGCATTTTTAATGCGATTGCAAATGTAGTGGAATGAAGTAAAATGAGAAGAATTTTACTTCAAAAGTTATCTAAAATTTTATCTCTTCTTCATTTGCATCAAAAAATCGAAACTCAACTAAATGGAAATTAGTATTTTGTTGCAACTTCAATTTCATACTATACTTCTTTCTCCATTTTTTAAAGATAGAGGTAAAGAAACCTTTACTTAAATGTGAGTAAACAATAGGGTTTACAGTTAGCGTAATATTTTTATAAGAATGGTTAGACAAGTAAAATAGTTTCTTTTCTATATCATCCTCCAACATCATTGTTGAGCCAATTTTTCCTGTACCATTACAAGTAGGGCATTCCTCTGAAGTATTGATATTCATTTCAGGTTTCATCCTCTGTCTTGTAATTTGCATCAAGCCAAATTTTGATATTTGCAACACAGCATGTCTTGCTCTATCTGTTTGCATAAACCCTTCCATTGCCTCTTGAACTTTACGTTTATTATCGGGCAATTTCATATCAATGAAATCAATAACAATAATACCTCCAATATCTCTCAAACGCAGTTGGCGTGCTATTTCTTCAGCAGCTTCAAGGTTTGTTTGCAAAGAGTTTTCTTCCTGATTATTGCCAATACTTTTATATCCACTATTTACATCAATAACGTGTAAAGCTTCTGTGTGTTCAATAATTAAATAAGCACCACTTGGAAGATTTACAGTTTTTCCAAAAGAACTTTTTACTTGCTTAGTAATTCCGTAAGTATCAAACACAGCAGCACCATTGCTATAATGCGAAACAATATCAACTTTACTTGGGGCAATTTTTTCAATATATGCCCTTGTTTCGTTGTAAATATTTTTGTCGTTTGTAACAATTTTGTTGAAGTCTTCGTTAAGCAAATCACGCAACATACTTGTTGTTTTATTTTGCTCACTTAAAATTTTAGAGGGTGCTGTTGCATCTTTTAAGCTATTTTGAATACCCTGCCAAATAGCAATTAAATCAAGTAAATCTTGATGTAGTTCAGCAGTTGTTTTTCCTTCAGCAGCAGTACGAACAATAACTCCAAAGTTTTTTGGTTTAATTGCTTCTACTATTTTGTGAAGTCTTTTTCTTTCATCAGATGAATGAATTTTCTTAGATACCGCAACTACATCATTAAAAGGAGTAAGAACAACAAATCGCCCTGGTAAACTTAGTTCACAACTTAATCTTGGACCTTTTGCAGCAATAGGCTCTTTTAAAATTTGTACCAGCACTTCTGGCTTTCCATTAAGTACTTCACTAATTTTTCCAGTTTTTACAATCTCTGGCTCAACATTAAATTTTGAGAAATCAAACTCACCTTCTCCTTTGTAGTGAATACAAGATTGAGTAAATTTTAATATAGACTTAGCATAGGGAGACAAATCTGTATAATGCAAAAAAGCATCTTTCTCAAATCCAACATCAACGAAAGCTGCGTTTAAACCTGGTATTAATTTTTTTACTTTACCTAAATACAAATCACCCACAGTAAAGCTTACATCCATTTTTTCATTGTGCAGCTCTACTAATTTTTTATCTTCTAATAATGCAATTTCAACACCAGTTGGTGCTGCATTAATAATTAATTCTTTGTTCACAAAATGCAACTTTTAAATACACAAAAACAATCCCACATTTTTTGTAGGACAAACCATATAACATCGCTAAATATTTGCCTAAGAGTTTAGATAAGAGAGAAAGGAAAGTTGCAGCTTAGATAAATGGATATGGCAAATAAAATAGTCTAACAAAGAGATTGGTAGCAAGCGATTAAGGAATTACAATACCCATAACGCTTGCTACTACCTAATTGTTAAAATTATTTTTTATTCTTTTTATGACGATTTTTTCTTAAACGTTTTTTACGTTTGTGGGTAGCAATCTTATGACGTTTTCTTTTTTTACCGCAAGGCATACTTTCTAATTTTTAAATGATGTAAAACAATTATTTCAATTCGTTAATTCGCTTTTCAATTTCTTTCCTGATATCTGCATTTTTCACTAACTCAGCTGCTTTTGAATACCATATTTTAGCATTTATCTTATCTCCTTTCATTTCATAACATTCTGCTAAATGTATAACAACAATTAAGTTATTTGGTTGCTTGTTGCTAATGATCAAAAATCTTTCAATGGCTTTATCAAACTGCCCACTTTTTTTACCCCCCAAACCCAGTATCAGTTGTGCATAGAGGTTATCAGGATTTTTTGTTGCTATTTCTCGTACTGGCAAAATTCCTGTCATTGGATTGTCAGAAATATTACCCAAAATATAACAAGCTCCTAAACCGATTTTGCTACTGTCATTGTTTGGATTAATGGTTAATGCTTTATCAAAAAGAACTTTAGCGTTTGTTGCTAACCAGTTTTGAATACTCGGTTCACCAACATCCAACAAGCTACTTGTAAATTGTTGGGCGGCGAATGTGAGGCTTTTTTCTGAATTTTCCAACTTAGCTGC
>JANYEP010000263.1 GCA_025363075.1 Chitinophagaceae bacterium
AAGTGATGCAGCAGAAAAGTTTCCGAATTTATTGTTATTGCCAAATGTGTTTGAACCATCTCTGCGAATCAATATAGATGCTAAATATTTATCTTTAAAATCATAATTTATACGACCAAAATATGAAATGTGTTTATTAAAATATTCGTAGTAGTATGCTGTTCTTGCATTAGGATTTGTAGCAGTATTTACACTTGTTGCAGCAGTATAATCTGCATAATCCCAAGAGTTAAAAGGAACATCTTGTGCATTTGTGCCAGCAGCATTTCCACTTCCTTTTGCAATTACCAATCCTAAAACAGTTTCAAAATGATGATTGTTTTTTATGCTAAAATTATAATTAGCAAAAAAATCTGAAGTCCAATTGAAATTACTTGATTTAGAATTAGCCACACTATTGTGAGCACCTGTAACAGTTGAACCATCTGCTGCCATTGTGTTACCTACGTTGTTTATACCATAAAATACAAGTGGTGTAAAAGATTTGCCCAAGCCATCATATTTTGTATATCCATAACGAGCAGTTAGCTTCAAATTTTTCAATACATCATATTGAAACTCGAATTTTCCATAAACTTTTGTTCCAGAATTTTCATTGTAAGTATTGTCCAATACTGTAAGTGGATTATATACCTCGGATAACAACAAATTACTAAAACCATATTTACCAACTGTGTTTGGCACAGTATTGTAAATTGATGTTGTTGGGTCAAAGTTTAAAGCACTACCAATAACACTATTAAACGAATTTTCGGCAACAGCTTTTGAGTTTAGCATAACTCCAGAAACATCAACTATAAACTTGGTTTTAGGTGCAATATCAAAATTTAGATTTGCAGTAAAATTACCTCTATTAAATCTTGATTTATCGTAACCACCTACAATACCACCTTGGCTTAAATAAGCACCTGATAAAAAATAAGTCATTTTATCGCTACCGCCTCTTGCTGAAATGTTATAAGATTGCATTGGTGCAGAATGAAATATTTGGTCTTGCCAATCAGTTCCTTTTCCAACAGTTGATAAATTTGGGAAAATGATATTACCACCAGATAAAGTACTACCCTCATTTACCATTCCTGCATATTCAGCAGCATTTAACACACCTATTTTCCTTGCAACTTCTTGCACACCATAGCTGCTATTGAAAGATATATCAGTCTTTTGATTTTTTCTACCAGATTTAGTTGTAACCACAATTACACCATTGCCTCCTTTTACACCATAAATTGCTGTTGCAGCGGCATCTTTCAAAACATTGATTGATTCAATATCTGATGCGTTTATTGAGTTGAAATCAATTAGGGTTTGTGGAACTCCATCAATAATTACAGTTGGATCAAGTCCTCCAAAAGAAGTGATACCTCTAATAAAAACTGTTGGTGCTGAACCTGGAGAACCGCCTTGAATAACGTTTACACCCGACGCTCTACCTTGCAAAGCATCTTCAGTTCTCACAGCATTTATTTTTTCAATATCTGCACTTTTAACAGTCGAAATAGCACCAGAAACTTTGGTTATTTTTTGTGTGCCATAACCTACAACAACTACCTCGTCTAAATTATTTTTAGTTTCTTCTAAAATAATGATAATATTTTCTCCTTTGTCAACTTTGTATTTTGATGAAGTAAAGCCAACATAACTTATCACCAAAATACTACCCTTCGCAGCACTAATACTAAAACTTCCACTCCCATCTGTTTGGGTAGATTTGGTTGTTTTTTCAATGTTTACTGTAGCTCCAACTAAAGCCTCCCCAGTTGCTTTGTTTTTTACTTTACCTGTAATCGAAATGTTTTGGGCAATCATATGGTTTAGGAATCCTCCTAAGAAGAACATTAAACCCAGTAGCTTAATTTTTAATTTCATAGTGCAATCGCTTTTTTGTTTGTTAATAATTATTGTGAATCGTTATTGTGTTTGAAATAATTGTTTGTTGTTAATTACAGCAATAGCGTTTTAGAACTATTGCCATTTTAAAATATTTTTTAATCAATGATAACTTTGCTTGACTTTACAAATTCTCCATCTTTTAATATCAAGAAATAAACTCCTTTGTTTACATCATTGATGTTTAGAGAAATATTGCTGTTTGAATTTTGATTAGTGATATTGATAGATTTAATAACTCTACCTAAATCATCAACTAATGATAAACTTGCAGATTTGCTAACAATCGTTTCTACAGCAACATTAAGTTTATTTTTTGCAGGATTTGGATAGAAGCTAAAACCTACAGTCCCTTTTGTAGCAAAGTATAACGATTGAACTGATGAGTAAGTAAATTTACCATTATTATCAATTTGTTTTAAACGATAGTAATTAGTGCCACTTGTTGGGCTGTTATCAGTTACAGTATAATTAGAAGTAGCAGTAGTTGTTCCACCTCCTTTTACATATTTAATTTCTCTCCAAGTATTTGCATCATTACTACGTTCAACACTAAAACCACTGTTATTGGTTTCAGATGCAGTTGACCAATTTAGTAAAGCTGCATTTTCTTTTTTAGTTGCAGTAAATTGGGTAAGATTGGTTGCCAAAACAGTATTTGCCCAAAAGAAAACATTATCAACATACACAGTACTTGTAGATGCTGAAAGAATCATTTGTGCAATGTGTGCTTTTGTTGTTAAAGTTGTGAACGCACTCATAGGAATATCATAACTCACCCAAGTGCTGTAAGCTGGAGGGTTGCAAGTGTATTCATACTCCACATCATCTCCACCACCATAAGTTCCATTTGCTCCAAAATCAACTAACTTAACTTTAAATAGTGTAGCATTCGGAGTCCAAATATCTATGTGATAAAACTGTGCATTTGTAGCATTGATTTGGTTGTTGGTAAATTCTATACCAGCAAAAACCAAATTGGTATATTTTTTTGTATCGTTACCTACAATTTGTACATCTGCAACATCTGCTTGATCCCAACTTGCACTCCAAGTATCAACAATATTGTTAGTATAAGCATTGCTGTATAATGAAATTACATTAGCAGGTAATTTAGTAGGCGTTGGTGCAGGGGTTGTTGGTGATGTAGGTAAACCTGTGGTTACAAAAAATGTTGTTGAT
>JANYEP010000276.1 GCA_025363075.1 Chitinophagaceae bacterium
GAGTGATATTTTTCTTTTAACCAGCGACTACGAAAGTTTTGGTTTAAGTGCATTGGAAGCAATGGCTGCAAGAAGCATTGTTATCAGCACCAATGCTGGAGGAATTCCAGAAATTAATATTGATGGCATTACTGGTTTTATGGCAAATGTTGGTGATGTTGCAACTATGTCTAAACAGGCAATTGCAGTGTTAAAAGACGAAAAATTATTGGCAAAAATGAAAGAGCAGGCTTATGAGCAAGCGTGTAAGTTTGATATTCAAAACATCATTCCTATCTACGAAAAAATGTATAGCAAATATTGCAGAATGGATCAATGTGGTTAGCTGTAAATTTTTATAGGCTTAAAAGTTGTTATTAGTATATATTCGAGAAATTCTAAAACTTAAATTACTATGAGTTTTTCACTAGGTTTACTTGACTACGCAATAAAAAAAGGGATTAAAAAAAACACAATTTTTATTGTATATACAATTTTTTATCTAATCATTTGTAGTCTACTGATTATGGCAATGCAATTTAAAACAGTAGGTATAGTAGCTGTTCTGATTGTATATTTATTAAGAATTTTAATGTTTAAAAAATTTCTAAATAGAATAGCATTTTCATAACATTTTTTTTGAAGGGATATTCTTTACCGAGTTCAAAACATATCTTTCATACTAAGGCACATTAATATACTTGTGTATTTGCAAACTCAATCGCCATTTTGGGTTTGCTTTAATATAATCAATAAGTAGTGGGGTTACTGTTGCAGCTTTATCCCATTCTGGTTGAAGGTATAATTTACAATTTGGATTTGCTTGTGCTGCATACTTTTCTGCCCAATCGAAGTCGCTTTTGTTGAACACAACAATTTTTAATTCATTTGCCAGGGGCAATATTTCGGGTAATGGTGCCTTGAATTTTTTAGGAGAAAGGCAAATCCAGTTCCAGCTCCCACTTAATGTAGATGAGCCCGAGGTTTCTATATTTGTTTCAAAACCTTTTGACTGCAAGGCTTTGGTGAGTTCATCTAAATTGTGCATTAAAGGTTCGCCACCTGTAATAACAATAATTGGTTTGTTAGCTTTGTTTGGAGTTATATTATTTCCAATTTCCAATTCCATTTTCTCAACAATTTCTTCAACACTAAATTTTGGGTGGGCATCAGCATTCCAACTTTCTTTTACATCGCACCATACACACCCTACATCGCAGCCACCAAGCCTGATAAAATATGCAGCACGCCCTTGATGGTAGCCTTCGCCTTGTAGGGTGTAAAAAGATTCCATTACAGGAAGCTTTGTATCAATATTTTCTTTTTCTAAAATCAATTTTGTTTTTTAAAATATTACTTTTTGTTATTGCTCAATAGCATTGCAATTGTTGAACGGTGCCATCGCCATTAAAGTTTAATAGCGTTACACCTGCTGGTAAAACAAATGAAAAATGTGCGAAGCACATCATTACATTTAACATTAGATTATTTATTTAAATAAGCCTTCATCGTGTTTTTTAGTAAGCCGGCAATTGTCATTAATCCCACACCACCAGGTACAGGTGTTAATGCACTTGCTTTTGTTGCTACATCGTTAAAATCAACATCGCCTTTTATTCTAAAACCTTTTACAGCAGTGGCATCATCAACGCGTGTAATGCCTACATCAATTATCACAGCTCCTTGCTTTACCATATTGGCTTTTATCATTCCTGGATTGCCAATTGCAGATACAAGAATATCTGCCTGGCTACAAATTTCTTCAAGGTTTTTGGTATGGCTATGGCAAATAGTTACTGTGCAGTTTCCATATTTGTGATTACCACTTAAAAGTACACTCATTGGTCGCCCAACAATATTGCTACGCCCAATAACCACGGCATTTTTGCCTTGTGTGTCAATATTAAAATGTTCCAGCATCAGCATTACACCATAGGGCGTTGCAGGCACAAAAACTGGAAAGCCCTGTACCAGTTTTCCTGCATTTATAGGGTGAAATCCATCTACATCTTTTGTTGGTGAAATGGTTTCTATTACCTTTTGTTCGCTAATATGTTTGGGCAAGGGAAGCTGCACTAAAATGCCATCAATTGCTTCGTCATTATTAAGCTTGATAATTGCAGTTAACAATTCGTCTTCGTTAACATCGCTATCGAAACGAATGAGGCTTGAGCGAAAGCCTATTTCGCTACAGTTTTTTACCTTACTTGCAACATAGGTTTCGCTTGCACCATTGTTGCCAACTAAAATGGCAGCTAAGTGTGGTACACGTTTATGTTCTTCTTTAAGTTTTTTTACTTGAAGAAGCAGCTCGTCTTTTACAGATTGGGATGCTATTTTACCGTCTAATAATATCATTTTGCAAAAATAGGAATGATGGTTCTTTAAGAAGATTAATTATATATGCAAATAGAATTTGCGTTACTCGTTTCTGTGTAAATTTTACTCGTTTTATTAAAAGTTTTACTCGGAGAAACTGATATTTTACTCGTTTTAATTGAAGGGTTACTCGGGAAATTCATTTTTTTACTCGTTTTATTCACAGCATCACAATAAAACATCACTAATTCGAGTAAACTCAATAACAAATTATGCTATTCAGCAACCGAAACTGTGCGATTAAAATTCTCTTCCAGAGAAATAAAAGTTTCTGTGCGTTCAATGCCTACAATGTTTTGAAGTTTATCGTGCAAAACAATTCGTAACTGCTGAATGTCTTTGCAAACTATTTCGGCAAACATACTGTAGTTGCCAGTTGTGTAACTTAGCCTCACAATTTCTGGAATCTTTTTAAGCTCTTTTGCTACAGAATCGTATAAAGAACTTTTTTCTAAATAAACCCCAATGAAAGCAATTACATCATAGCCCAAAACCTTGAGGTCTGCAATTAGTTTTCTTCCTTTTACTACTTTTATTTCTTCGAGCTTTTTAATGCGAACGTGAATAGTGCCTCCTGATACAAAAAGTTTCTTGCCCAAGTCTGCATAAGAAATATCGGCATTCTCCATTAAAGCCTGAATAATTTGCAAATCCAATTTGTCAATATTTAATTTAGGGTTCATTTTATAAAATATTTCAAACAAAAGTAATGTTAATTGAATAATATCTATATTTTTAAAATATTTGCATAAATATTTCTAACGTATCGCTCATTTGATTTAACATTGCATTATCAAACAAAGAAATAGTTCTTTATACACTGTGGGGTGATGAAATTTTGGCAGACATACCCTCTTGTCTCGAGGGTGAGGATCACAGGATAAACGTAGTATAGAGCCGTTTTGTAGCAATATGAAGCGACCAGGGTCGACCACTGAACTTTGTACTATAGCTAACTGCCTCGTGGAGGTTCGATCCCTCCCCCTACAGCTTAAACCTCAACCACAATGGTTGAGGTTTTTTATTGATATTATATCACCAATTCACACACTCACTTATCTTCGCCAAATGCAAGCATTGTTACAACAAATAGAAAATTACAAAGCAGAAATAGCAGCAACTAATGCTATAACAGTTGATGAAGTTGAAGCATTTCGCATCAAATATCTTGGTACAAATGGTTTGGTAAAAACGGTAATGGGCGAAATGAAAAATGTGCCAAATGAAAACAAAAAAAAGTTTGGGCAAATATTAAACGACTTTAAAATTTTTGTTCAGGAAAAATACAATAATTTAAAAGAAAGCACATCAGATACCACATTAAAAACTGATGATAGTTTTGACTGGAGTTTGCCAGGAAACCCTGCTGTTGTTGGCACTCGACATCCTTTAAGTTTAGTAAGAAATCAAATTGTTTCTATTTTTCAAAAGCTTGGCTTTGCTGTTGCCGAAGGTCCAGAAGTAGAGGACGACTGGCACAATTTCGGTGCAATGAATTTGCCTGAAGATCATCCTGCTCGTGATATGCAAGACACTTTTTACGTCAATCAAAATCCATCGTGGTTATTGCGTACACACACAAGTAGTGTGCAGGCAAGAATTATGGAAAACGAAAAACCTCCTATTCGTGTTATTTGCCCTGGGCGAGTTTATAGAAATGAAACCATAAGTGCAAGAGCTCATTGCTTTTTTCATCAGGTAGAAGGTTTATACATTGATGAAAATGTAAGTTTTGCCGACCTTAAACAAACGCTTTACTTTTTTGTGCAGGAAATGTTTGGTAAAGATGTTAAAGTGCGTTTTCGCCCAAGTTATTTTCCTTTTACCGAGCCAAGTGCAGAAATGGATATTAGCTGTTTAATTTGTGAAAGCAAGGGTTGTAATGTGTGTAAACATACTGGCTGGGTAGAGATTTTAGGTAGTGGAATGGTGCATCCTAAAGTGCTTGAAAACTTTGGAATTGATAGTAATAAATACACAGGTTTTGCCTTTGGAATGGGTGTTGAAAGAATTACACAACTTAAATATCGTGTAAACGATTTGCGTTTATATAGCCAAAATGATGTGCGATTTTTAAAACAGTTTACTGGTGTAGTGTAGAACTGATATTTAAAAAAGATGAAATGCCTTAATTGTTATTTTGATACAATAAAACCTTCTCTATTTCGTTGTAGAAAGATTGTAGTATTTTTATTATAAATACAATCTATTCCCAATGAAATTAAGCAAACTCTTATTAGTTATATTATCTACCTTCCTTTTGTTTGGTTGTACCAAACACACAGAAAATACAACCAAAACAACAATCCCTACAGATTCTACAAATACTGGCTCAAGTGGAAATAGTGGTAGTGGACCTATCGTTATTTCATATACAAGCACAAGCCCTTGTGCCCCAAGCACAGAAAAATTTACATTTACTTGCAGTGGTTCTGGTGTGCCAAGTGGAGCAACTTTTGAATGGTATTATGGAGATGGCAATTCTGGCTCTGGTGCTACAAGTAGCAATATTTACTACAGCGGTGGTCATAAAATTGTTTTGGTAAAAGTGAAAAAAAATGGTCAGGATATTGGTCAACAAACATTGGACGTGCTATCTTATGGACAAAATGTTACACCAATTGCTTCGTATTCTTATCAACTAAAAAATCAGATTGGAACGCAAGCTACATACGAGTTTCAGAGTAATAGCAGCATTGCTAATGGTTCATTAAGTTACAAATGGGATTTTGGTGATGGTGGCACCAATACTGATAATAAAACAACGCATACTTTTCAACAAAAAACAACAGACCAACCATTTGCAGTTAAACTTACTGTGTACAGTGACGCTGGTTGCAGCGATACAAAATCTATTAACATTACCGTTCCTGCTGCATACAATATTACTGGAGGGTTTACAGTATCACAAACAAGCCCTTGCTTGCCAAGCAAAGAAATTTTTACTTTCACAGGACCAACAACCAATGTTCCTGCTGGTGCAATTTATGATTGGGATTTTGGTGATGGTGTTGCAGGCTCTATTTTAGGAAACCCTGTTACAAAATCTTATGCTTACAATAATTCTTACTCTGTTACATTAAAAATATATTTTAATGGCAACATCATTTATAGCATTATTCAACCCATAAAAAGCTATGGCTTAGATGCAACACCTTTAGCTTCTTTTTCTGTGCAAAATATTAGTAATACAGCAACAACTGCAACATATAATTTCAATAATTCATCACAAGTAAATGGTGGGTTTAGCAATACACATTGGGATTGGGATTTTAATGATGGCAACACAAAAAGTGGTGCTTTACCCAATGTTGACAACACTTTCAACAGAGGTAGTGCAGACAAAACCTACACAGTAAAAATGACTGTAACTGCCAACTCTGGTTGTTCTGCAACAGCAACAAATACAGTTTTTATTCCTAAGCAATAAAAAATAAACAATGGATTTTACAAGTTTTAATTGGGCAGATTATTTAGGATTGTTTGCTGCATTTTTAAGTGCCATTACTTTTATTCCTCAGGTTATTCAAGCTTATAAAACCAAGAGTGTTAAAGACCTTAGTACAGGAATGCTTTTAATTGTATTTACAAGTGTTATTGTATGGTTGATTTATGGTTTTGCAAAAGGTCTTTTGCCTGTAATTATTGCAAATAGTATTATTTTTATTTTAAGTATCGTATTGTTATACTTTAAAGCCACGTTTAAGGAATAGCAAACAGTTTACTCTACATTCTATTTATTTTCTTGCTTATCAATTATAGGTACTCCTAAAAAGATTTGTTTTAAAGTGTCTTTTTTTATTTTGTTACTATCAATAATTGGAGTAGTAATTGAATCACCTGTTAACTTTTCTGGCTTTTCGCATTCAACTTTCCCTGTAGTTGGTTGTGTACATCCACACAAAAAAAATACAACACTTAAAAGGCACAAACTTGTGTATCTAAACAATTTTAAATTGATGTTTTGTGCGTTAGTATAGGCACTAATCAATGTGTTTTTAAATCGATTTCTATTGTCTGATATTTGATGTTTATAAAAATGTCCGCAGGTTTTTGCTGATTGATTATTTACGAAGAAACCCTTCACTTCAACGTCTGTCATTTTTGTAAAATCAACAACAATTTTATTACAGCTTGCACAATGTTTTCCATTTTTTTGAGGAGTCATTTCGTCCCAATTTTCAAAGCAGGGATTAGGAATATTAATTTTGAATGTTTGTTTCATTTTTAATTTAAAATATAGATGCAGCTTGGTAGCAATTGCATAAAAAATATTTACTTACTGTTAAATCCTCCTTTTCCACATTGTAACCAAGCTAAATATTTTTTAGCATCAAATGTTGCACCCACAGGATAAGCCAAGAGCTTCTCATTGTTGTCAAGCATTGCATACAATGGCTGCGAAACCTGGTCAAAGTTTTCAGATTCAAAAGTTGCAAATCTATCGCCAATTGTAATAATGTCTTTTACATTACCGTCTTTGGTTTTGTAATTCATTGTTCTTTTTTCTACTGGCAACTTAGCCTTGTCATCCACATACAAACTCACTAAAATAAAGTTTTCCCTTATCTCTTTTGCAACATCTTCATTCGTCCACACCTGCTCTTCCATTCTTCTACAATTAGCACAAGCCCATCCTGTAAAGTCTATCAATAATGGTTTGTGTTGTGCTTTTGCAAGAGCAAGTGCTTTATCGTAATCATTGATAACATTTGGTTCCAGTCCTTTGAACCTTGCTTCATCTGCATATACACTATAACTTAATGGTGGTACAATACCACTTAATAAAGTAAGGTTTGCATATTTTGTTTTGGTTAATCCTGGGGCTAAATACAATACAAACGCAATTGCAATAAAGCCAATTGATTTTCTGCCAGTACTTATTTTTTGACCTTTATAATCGTGTGGTAAACGCAAAACTCCAAAAGCATATAAGGTCAGTCCAATGCACACAGCAATCCACAAAGCAATAAATACTTCACGTTTTAATAATCCCCAATGGCTTACTAAATCTGCATTTGAAAGAAATTTTAGAGCCAATGCAACTTCTACAAATGCCAATACTTTTTTAACAGTATCAAGCCAGCCACCACTTTTTGGTAAATTCTCTAACCAATTTGGAAAAATAGCAAACAACGCAAAAGGCAATCCTAATGCAATGCCAAAACCACTCATACCAACAGTTAAAGCCCAGGCTCCACCACTTGAAGTGCCAACCAACAATGTTCCTAAAATAACTCCTGTGCAAGAGAAAGAAACTATTACCAAAGTTAGAGCCATAAAGAAAATTCCAAGGCT
The DNA here is from genome assembly GCA_025363075.1 of Chitinophagaceae bacterium. GTDB lineage: Bacteria > Bacteroidota > Bacteroidia > Chitinophagales > Chitinophagaceae > CAIVPM01. The sequence continues at coordinate 7,657 of JANYEP010000276.1, forward strand.
GCTTCCTAAATTACTTTTGCTATCAGTTTTACCTGCAATGCTATGTGGCAGCGTGATTTCGAAGTATCCAAAAAATGCAATCGCAAAAATGATGAAGATGATAAAGAAAATAATGTTAAGTATTGGGCTTGTGGAAATGCTGTTAAATATTTCGCTATTAAGATTCAGCAAATGAAATGGCGTGCTCGCCAAAGCATAAATAGCAAAAATGAAAAAGCCATATAACAACCCATTTTGAATTCCTTTTTTACGAGTTGGTGAACGTTTGGTAAAAAAAGAAACTGTAACTGGAATCATAGGAAACATACAAGGCGTAAACAATGCAATAAATCCACCAACAAGTCCTAATAAAAACACTGTCCACAAACTACCTTTTTCTATTTTATCTCCACATTGACTAACAGGATTTTTTACATCAATTGAAGCTAACTTAATATTGTTGTTTGAAATAACAACTCCTCCTTCAAGTGCAATCTCATATTGAGTTTCAGCAAGTGGATTTAGTTCTGTTTCTTTAGCAATAAAGCCAACAACACCCAATTTTATCGTTGCAGGAATTACACCTTTTATTACAATGTTTTGATGTAGATCAACATCATTTGTAAAAACGTTTACATCCTTATTTTCAAACAAAACATCTTTAATTGTTTCAACTTTTTTGATAGATGAAATTTCATCAACAGTTTTAATATTCTCTAATTGAAAGCTAAATTTTATTGGCTCTAATCCTTCAACATTTTTGTTAATGCCATATAAATGCCAGCCTGATGGAATAGTTGATTTTGCTGATAGTTGATATGTTGAATCGTTTAACTTTTTAGCAGCAATCTTCCACATTAAACTATCTTGAGAGAAGCTAAAAAAGGAGAAGCTAAAAGCTAAAAGAAGCAGAAGTGTTTTTTTCATTGAAATAAAATTTTGCAACAAGGCATAAGGAAATTATAGTTTAAAACTAAAAACTATTACTTACAAAAGCAATAAAATTGTAATTCTAAAATCGTACATCTTAAATGCACTATAACTTAATTGTAAATGATTTTTTAGTAGGAGGTAAACACATTTCATCGTTACAAACCATATATTCTACTTTGCCTGCAACACTTGTTTTTGCTGCTGTTTTTAGCTTAATAGTTTGTGTAAATACTACTTTATCGCTGTAGAATAAAACATTGGTTTTAAAGTTCTGATCGTAAGTTTTTACCAACTTTCCAGTTTCAACAACCTTTCCAGTTTTTGTAATTAAAGGATTTGGGTTAAATGTAATTGATGTTGCAATTGGTCCACCATCACCAGTGTTTTGAGAGTAGATATGCCACGGTTTTGGCAAACTTGCAGTAATTACCAAGTCATAGGTTTTATCATCTTTTTTCTTGGCTTCATAAGTCCAGCTAACAGGGTCTTTTGGTTGTGCTTTTACAAAAGAAAAGCTAAGAATTGAGAAACTAAAAACTAAAACAGATGTGATGATTTTTTTCATTTTTAAATAGATTGATATATTTTTTTGTTTTACGAAACGTTATCTAAAGCCTTACAACTACTTTCTTTTTCTTTTATTTATCAAATCAAATTTAACCGAGAAAACGTGCGTGTATAAAGGGTTTGCTTGATTTGCAAGATTGGTAAAAGCATAATCTATGCCAACATTATCTATTTTAAATCCTGCACCTAAACTTGGTTGATATATCCAAACTTTCTTTTGGTTGGTAGTATCGCCATCGCTCAATGCTTGTTGAAAATTAGACACGCCAAGTCTTAAAAAAATTATTTTCTGATACGAGGCCTCTATGCCAATATTAGGATCAATATTTAAAACATTTGAACTCACCAAAGAATTTCTTTTTCCATCAAAAGTCAGGTGCAGATTGGCTTCTGCGTAAATATTTATTTTATCGCTAACCTTAAAATCTTTGCCTGCTCCTAAAATTAATCTTGGTGCTGTAAGCTCTGTACTTTTCACAGGAATATCATTATTGGTTAAATACAACACTTCTTTTTCCCTATCTGTAAATGTAAAACTCCAAGCATTAAATGTTGTTGTTGCATCTCTTAGCACAGCTGCAAACTTCCATTTTTTTACATAATACATTGCTCCAAAATCTAACCCAAAACCCCAGGCATTTGCAAAACTTCCAACTTGTCTTCTGATGATTTTTATATTACCACCAAGGCTCAAAAGTTCTTTATCGGTTTTCTTTAAAAGTTGAGAATATGAAAGCAATAAAGCATAATCGGCAGATGAAAAAGTAGTAATGTTATTGTAGTCTATGGAGCCATCAGGATTCACCAGATACAAGGTGTTTGGAATATCATCAACAGCAAAACGAAGCAAGCTTATACCCAAAACTTTATCTTTATTTTTTGTTGGTAATGCAATACCCGCAAAATCATATTTGCCAATTCCTGCAAAATATTCAGCATGCATTAATGCCAAATTTGGATGTTCTTTCACAAAAATTAATCCCGCAGGGTTCCAGTAGCCAGCAGTTCCATCTTGCACAGAAACAATTTGAGAACCGCCCATTCCTAAGCCTCTTGCACCTGCACCTATATTCAAAAACTCGTTAGAATATTTTCTAAATTGAGCAAAACTATTGCTGCAAATTATCATCAACAATCCACCGATAAACAGTCTCAATAACTTCATAAAAAAATTTACTGTGTAAATTTATAGGATGATTTTTAAACACACATCGAAGAGCGAAATTTTAATCATTCCATTCGCCAGCACCCAATCTTATAAGTTCAAAATTGTCTTTGGTGCAATCAACAATTGTAGAAGGTATAAAACCACCAATACCACCATCAATTACAATGTCTACGAGGCGTTCAAAATTTTCGTGTATCAGTTCTGGATCTGTATATTCTTCAACCATTTCGCCAGGCAAAGAAGCAGATAAAATCGGGTGATTTAATTCCCTGACAATGGTTTTTGCAATTTCATTATCTGGCACACGCAAGCCAATTGTATCTTTTTTGCTATGCAAAATTTTTGGCACTTCCTTGCTTGCAGGTAAAATAAAAGTATAAGGACCTGGCAAATAATTTTTCAGCGTTCTATACAATGGTGTTGAAATGCTTTTGGTGTATTTACTTAAATCACTCAAATCATAGCACACAAAACTTAGGTTAGATTTTGCTGGTTCAATATTTTTAATCTTGCAAATTTTCTCAATGGCTTTGTGCTGAAAAATATCGCAACCCAAACCATAAATGGTATCAGTAGGATAAATAATTACACCACCATCCAATAAGCATTCAACAACAGTTTTTATGTGACGTGGATTTGGGTTATCTGGATGAATGTGAAGAAGCATAGTACAAAGTTAGAAGTTTATAAAAGATTGTTTTTATTTTTACTTTATATGAAATCATTACTCATCATTCGTCACGCAAAAAGCAGTTGGGATTTAAAAACATTAAACGACTTTGATAGAAGCCTTAATGAACGTGGACATAGAGATGCACCAATAATGGCTGAAAGACTTTTAGCAAAAAATGTTGCAATAGATTTATTTGTTTCAAGCACTGCAAACAGGGCATTAACAACTGCTATTTATTTTGCAGAAGCATATAACAAAACAGAAAATGATATTTTAAAAATTGATGAATTATACCACGCAATACCAGATGTTTTTTATAAAACAATTGCAACAATTAGTAATAGTGTTGATAGTGTTGCTATCTTTTCTCACAACCCTGGTATCACAGAATTTGTGAACGAATTAACCCCAACAAAAATTGATGATATGCCAACCTGTGGCATTTTTGGCATTAAAATAAATACTAACTCTTGGACAGATTTTTCAAAAGCAAAAAAAGAGTTTTGGTTTTTTGATTATCCTAAAGCTTAGGTTCAATAAACTCATCTGTAAAATGTTCTTTGTGTTTTTCTTGAGAAAATTTTTCCTGATTGTAGGTGTTGGAATTTCCTTTTGGAATAGATAAAGAATTCCATTCTTCATTGCAAATCATTTTGCCAATAAATACAATTTGCCCAACGTGATAGCTATAATGGCAAAGTTGCCTGTTGATAGCCTCAACAACTGTTTGCCCTTGATTGCGTATGTAAATTAATTTATCTAAATCATCTTCTTTCAAACCATTTAAAGCATTAAACAAACATTGCCAGCCATCATTCCATTTATTTAATAATTCTTCTTTTGTTGTAATGGCATTCTCAAATTCTGCGTCTCGATTTCTCCATTCTTTTTCTCCATCAGTTGTTAAAAAATCTGTCCAGCGAGACACCATATTTCCTTGTAAATGTTTTACAATAGTTGCAATGCTGTTGCTTTCGTTATTGTATTGCCAAAATAATTTTTGTTCATCAATTTGATGAAATGTTTTTTCACCAAGTGACTTATAATATTCGAACTGTTTTATGGCAGATTCAAGAAAATTGTTATTCATAATCTTATGTGTTTTTGTGCTTACTTTTTCCTATCCAACCCAAATGTGTGTGGTCAAAATTGTCCAAGTATTTTAAACCATAACCAGCTACTCTATCAAAGCAACTATGTGCCATAAATATTAAACCAACCTCAACTACAAGATTATTTTTTAAGAATAATCCTACTAAAATAAGCAATGCCATTACGCCTTTATGATGAAAAATATTGTAGGCAATTGCACCCATTTTTTTAGTGATGATATATAAAATAAAGGAAACATCTGGCACAAAAAACAAAGACAAAAACAACCCGCAGGCTCCATTAAAATAATTGAAGTAAATAAAAGAAAATAAGATTAGCAATCCAAGTTCTTCAAGTTTTAAAACAAGTTTCATACATTATTATTATTGTAAAAAAATATTGTTATAGTCAATACTTATTTCGGGGTGAATATTTTGATAAACCTCTAAAAGCCTTACTACTGCTGCTTTTCCTTCAGCACCTAAACCTAAAGAGAAATTATTTACATATAAATCTATATGTTGCCTCATTACATTTTCTTCCATTTCCTGGCTATGCTGTTTTACGTAAGTTGTAATGGCTGGATAATTGTCAAAAGCATATTCGAGGCTTCTTTTTATTAATCTATCAACCTTTAAACTTATCTCGTTATCAATTTTTCTATTGGCAACAATGCCACCCAAAGGTATTGGGAGTTTAGTGGTTTCTTCCCAATAAGCACCAAGGTCGAGCACTTTATGCAACCCTTTTTGCTGATACGTAAATCTGTTTTCGTGGATGATAACACCTAATGCATTTTCATTGTTTAAAACATAATTTTCGATCTCATTAAACACCATAAATTTTTTGTTGACTACATCAGGATAAGCCAAAGAAAAAAGGAGATATGCTGTTGTATTTTCGCCAGGAATTGCTACTTCGTTTAACGTTTGTTGTGTATTTTTTTTCGCTTCTTCTACTTCATCATTCCATATTCCATATTCATTATTCGATATTAGCAATGGTCCAACTCCTTTACCTAATGCCCCACCACTTTCTAAAAGCTGATAGTTTTCTAAAATTAAAGGCAACACACCATAACTCATTTTTGTAAAATCCATTTTGCCCTGTAATGCCCATTGGTTAAGGGTTTGAACATCTTCTAAAAATACTTCGAACTCTAATCCTTCGGTATCAATTTTTTTATTTACCAAAGCATCAAAAATAAATGTATCGTTAGGACAAGGTGAAAAAGCGAGAGAGTACATTTAAGATTTATTGATTTTAGATTTACGATTTATTAATTGCTTTTACTATCAATTGTAAAACTAATATAATTGGAAATTGTATCTATATTATTGCTGGAATTAATTGGCAGAAGTCTTGTTTTACATTTAAAATATTTTTTAGATGTTTTTAAATTCTTCGCAAGTTCTATTTCGTTTTCTAAGATAATTGTATCGTTTGAGGTATAATAATTGAATGTTTTATAACATCCATATTCAATATTTTGTTCTATGTATGTAACACGATTATTACTCCTAAAATTTAGTTTTTGTGTGCTATATTCACTAGTAGATTTTTTACTTTCAGCCTCAAAAATAATTTTTCCAATGAAAATATCTTTGTATGCAATACTAATGAAAACTACAATGAACATACTTAGTATTATCATTCCAGAAATTGGTTCAACTTTTAATTTTTCAGATTCTCTTTTTCTCAACGAAACAGTTACTGCATAAACAAAAAATACAAAACATATTATCAGCTTAATAAAAAAAAATACGGTCTCAATAAAATTATCACAACCTTCATCAGAAAGTTGACTACTTATTAAAAAATAAGAAGCAATTAAAAATGGTGAGATTAATAATAGTCTTTTAAATATGCTCATTGAATGTGGCTAATCATTTATTTGACCTACAACTTTTTTGATTATTGGAGACAAATTATCAATCGCTTTTTTTATGTTCCATTTTGCTTTATCCCTTTCCCCAACATAATTTGAAATGGAACGAATTTGCAAAAATGGAATTTTATATACGTTACATACATAATGCAACGCTGCACCTTCCATACTTTCAATAACTGGATTATATTTTTTTATGAGTTGGTTAATGTGATTGATCTCGGTAGAAATTTGATTAACTGTAACAGCTTTTACCAAAGGAATATTTAGTTGGTCAAACTGATTGATTTGTCCATTAATCAAAGCTCTTTTTTTAAATGGTTTTTCGTTGGGTTTTATCAAGTTCAAATCGAAAACATCTTTCCATTTTCCATTTTCTACAACACCCAAATCGCCAAGAAATTCTTCTTCAATCAAAACTGTTTTGCCTAGAGAAATATTGCTATCAAAACAACCTGCAATACCAGCCTGAATTATAAAATCGGGCTTTTCTTCATAAACTATTTTCATTAAAGATACAGCAGTAGCAAGCATTCCAACGCCTGTTACCTTGAAAACAATTTCATTGTTTTTTGTGGGCTTAATTTTTTGCTTCGCCTGCTCAACTTCAAAGTTAGTGGCAGATGTAATGACGATTTTCAAGAATGAAAAAATTAAGGTTGTGGTGTTTCAATAACATAAATATCTTCTCCATCTTTCTTCATCAAATACTTTTCTCTTGCAAATTTTTCAAGTGCTTCATCGCTATTTTGAATATCTGACAATTCTTGCTTTGCAGATTCAATTTCTTTTTTGTAATATGCTTTCTTTTTATTGAGGTTGCTTAACTCTTGCAACTTCTCTCGTTGGTCGAAATAGTTGGTATCATTGAAAAATAAAACCCACACTACCAAAAATAAAAATGATAATAGATATTTATTAAGAAGTATTGGAAACCACTTTTTCATAAATTAAAAATAACGCATTAAAAATTCTATCTTACAAATTCAAAACCATTCTTGCAAATAATCTTCTGCCGTTGCTGCCCATTTGCACGGCATCCCAAGGTCCGCCAGTTTCAGTATTAAAAGCCCATCCTTTTGCGTTTTGCAAAAATCCATAATCTGGGTGAACATTAAACAAATTATCAGCACCAATAAAAGCTGTGCATTTTTTACTGAACTTATGACTAACAAAAAAATCTGTTACCACTTTTGCACTATAAATATATTGGTCTGCAACATTTACAGAAGCATTTGCATCTGTTGGAACCGTTGGATTTATACCTAATCCATCTTGTCCATAACCATATAAATCTATTTTACCAAAGTAGGTAAATTTAGTTCCAAATGTCCACGCTTTGTAACCATATTCAAATGAAATTGTTCCTTTTACTGGTGGTGCAGATGCTAATAAAAACTTTCTTTCTCTATCGCTATAAAAAGTTTCTTGGTGCAAATAAGTATCATTCAATTTGGCAGGAGTATTAATCTGGTCAATATTCATTTCCTGAATATTAGCAGCTAACACAACTTTAAGGCTATGGGCTTTATTCCATTTTTTATTGTATTCAGCAACAAAGTCAATCCCTTTATTGGTAGTGTTTACAGCATTTGCAAAAAACTGTGCAAGACCCACATTTAAATTATTCAACGTTGTTGTTAAAGCTGGGTCAAGTGTTGCATCACTTGCATCAAACTGACCAGATAAAACAACTCTATCTTTTACTTTCACCATATACCCGTCAACAGTAATACTCAAATCTTTAATTGGTTTCCAGGTAAAGCCAACACTATAGTTTGTAGAGTTTTCTTGTTTTAAATTTGGAATGCCAGCTGCTTTTGCAATAGCACTGTAATTGGGTGCAATTTTTACTTCAGAAATGTTTCCACCTTGCACCGTTGTAAAAGTGTTGCTGAAATTAATTTGTTGCAATGATGGTGCTCTAAATCCTGTACTATAAGAACCACGAACATTGAAATTATGAGCTACTTTATATCTTGTTGCTATTTTAAAATTTGTTGTTGAGCCAAAGTCGCTATAGTTTTCATAACGAACAGCAGTACCAAACAACCATTTTTTTGTAATGTCCAATTCTCCATCAATATACACACCAGTTACATCACGCTTTGCATCTACTTCATCACCAGGTTGAAAACCTGGAAAACCTTGTGAACCACTTGCTTTATTAGGATCATAGTTTTTATATGACGCTTCTTCTCCTGCATAAATATTGTAGTATTCATTTCTATGCTCAGCACCAAATGCAACGTTTAAGCCACTTGCAATTGATTTAAAGTGCTTGCTGAAATCGAGGTTAATGGTGTGTTGTGCAAATGAAAATCCGCCATCATCAAAATGCGTTTTGCTTGCACCCAAACCAGCGTTGTATGTTTTATCTCCATAATAATGAAAATTATTTTTACCAATGCTTCTGCTTAAATCCCAATCCCAGCCACATTTTGTTGAACCCTTAATACCAGCAGTTAATGATACATCACGAATATGTGTTTGAATGTGTGGATTATAATAAACATCTCCATCAGGAGTTTTTACCATAATACTTGGATCGAAAAATAAATTTCCAGAACCCAATGTTGGAAAACGATTTGGTCTTTGTGAAAAATTTCTGCTGAAGGCAAACGCATCAGACGCTTTATAATTGATGCCACCAAAAGCATAAAAAGTTGCATTACTGCAAATAGGCAATTCCATATTTGCAATGGTTCCTGCACTGCTTAATGATCCATCACCATTGGCTCTACGAACTGTGTTAAGAATTAAAGCGTCTTTGGTTGTAGTATAATTTGCTGTATCATTTACTTGCCTAAAAGTTTTATCTGCAATGTTGCCTGTAGCAGTAATGTTCATAAATCCACCTTTTTTTCCAAGTGCAAAACCATAGTTCATATTTAGTGCAACAGTGTTGCCATCTATTTTTTGCGAGTAAGGATATTGACCCAAATTTCTGCCATAATAAGAATTGTGTTTGGTGTCATCATATCCACTCCAGCCTACATTAAGGTTAAATTTGTTAATGTCTTTTTTCAATATAAGGTTAATAACACCTGCAATAGCATCACTACCATATTGTGCAGAAGCACCATCCCTTAAAATTTCTACCCTATCAATTGCACCTTCAGGAATTGCGTTTAAATCTGTACCAGAAGCACCACGACCTCTTGTGCCAAACACAGCAACAAAGGCTGTTTGATGACGGCGTTTACCATTTATTAAAACCAAAGTTTGATCGGGACCTAAACCACGCAATGTAGCAAGGTCAATATGGTCTGCACCATCGCTACCACTTTGTTTGTTGTAATTGAATGAAGGAGCAGCAGCATTTAAAACAGATGTTAAATCCATTTTTGCAGTTGGTGCAGCAGCCTGGTTTACACTAATAACATCTACAGGCACTGCTGTTTCTGTTTTCACTCTTCCACTTCTTCGAGAGCCAACCATAACAATTTCCTGTAACTCGTCTGTGTTGCTATTTAGAACAATTGCATAGGTTGATTGAGCATTTGTTTTTAATGTTTGGGTTTGATATCCAACGCAACTTATGGTAACCACATCTGTTGCATTTACCAATAAATTAAAAGAACCGTCTTTACCAGTAGCAATACTTCTTTTACTACCTGATGCTTTAATGGTAACACCTTCCAAGGGTTTTTTATTTGCATCAGTAATTGTACCACTAATTAGTACACTTTGAGCGAAAGATTGTTGAGCAAAGCAAGTAAGCATCAACAAGAACAAAAGTTGTTTTATGCGTTTCATAATTTGGTAGTTTGTGCAATTGTAACAAATGTTTCAATTGGGTTTACCAAATGTTTATAACATCAAATTTTATTTTTGACTTTTGGGTTAAATGTGAGTTACGACACTCTTTTTGATTTATGTAAATGCCAATAACACATTGCCATCATTAACACAAAAGGAAGCAATGCAATATTGAATTGTTGTGGCAGCAAAAACCAAAAGGCAACCAATAACATTGAAACAATGGAAGCTATTTTTAAATACAGTTTTATATATTTATTTTCCTTGTTTACAAAAAATACTGCTATTAAATTGGTAGGTAAAGCCCATAGTAAATTATAATTATTTCCACAACTTTTATGGTCGGTGCCAAACCACATAAACAACAACAGCCAGCCAATGATGCCAGTAACAAAAATGAAAAGCAATGCAAGGAAGTGAAATGTTTTTTGCGAAAAATTGTTTTTTACCAAC
>JANYEP010000281.1 GCA_025363075.1 Chitinophagaceae bacterium
TATTGTCAATACATTCAGCATACTTGGAAGTTTTTGTTCTTCCATTTCTTGTAAAAAATATTGTTGTTCCATAATTGTGTGTTGTTTTAATTTATTAAAAGCTTCAAAGTAAATGTAATTATTGATTAGCAAATTATTTTCTATCCTTTTTGAAAACTCAAATGCCATTTCAATTTCTTGTTGCTTTTTAAATCATCTTTATCAATAAATAAAAGCTCGTTGTATTTTCCAGCAACCCAAGTATCAACAAAATTGTCGTAATACTTGCTTCCCGGATTTCCGCTTTGTCCACCAGGGTAAACACCATAGGCTTCTATATCATCGGTTAAATGCACAATCATTCTCCAGCTTGGTCCGTTATTTTCTTTTGTTGCATTAATGCACATTTCATTACCACTTGTAGTGAGATTCATTTTACTTAGTTGAGCCAATTTAGTAGGATGCAAAACTGCCGTTTGTCTATACTTTCCCCAAGTAAGCTTTCCTTGTTTTTCCAACTTTATTAATTCTTTAATAATACTTTCAAATGCAGTGTTTACAAGCCCTCGCAATGTTTCTTTGTCCGAAGTCATAATATTATCTACATACTTAAATGTGCTATCGTGTAGTAAATTATCAATTGTTGCACCTGCTAATCTACTTGGCAAATCCAACCTGCTTAATTGAAATTCATCATCATAAATTTGATGCTCCAAACTATCCCACCACAATTGAAAAACTGTTGCAGCTTTTTCATCAAAAGTGTTATTCAAATTCCAGTCTTTAATTAAATCAAGATATTTTTTACCTTCTTTGTCTAATGTATTCTCATTAATATATTTTAATAAAAGCGGACGAGCAATTTCTGCAAATAAATTATAGTTATCTGTTTGCAACTCCATCATATTCTCAACAGTAATATTATTCATTACAGCTAATTTTCTGTTGATGATAAACCCACGATAAGGAAGAAAATTTCCTGCCCTTCCTAAATAATAAGGATAGGTAGAGTCAACAGCCATTTGGTTTGCACTACTTACAAAACCTCTTGAAGGGCTTTGTTGATGAGGGTTTTCAAAGTTTGGAATAAACCCCTGCCACATAAAACTTGAGTCTTCTCCCTTCATTAAGAAGTCGCCTTGTTGCTTCCATTTTGCAACAAACTTACCTTGTTGTGTAATGGCAATATCACCAGCTTTTGCTGCAAAAACAAAGTTTTGCCCAGGACATTGGTAAGTGCTAATGGCTGACATATAATCGTTGTAATTCTTTGCTGCATTAAGTTTCACAAATGTTTGCAATTCGTTACTTGGGTCGTAGGCAGTCCATCTTACAGCAACATACTTTCCATCTTTATTTCTACTTTGATATTTTTTATCATACATCACCACACCAAAATCTGTAATCGCTATCTTTTCTGCAACGCTATCTTTTTGTCCTTTAATTTTTATTTTTTCTGTTCTGATAGTTGCCTTTTCCCACTGCCCATTCAGCCAATATTCTTTCATTGTTGAGTCTTTAAATTTCAACTCGTAATAATCCTTAACATCACGCCCAGCATTGGTTACACCCCAAGCAATATTATTATTGAAGCCAATAATAATAGCAGGAGAACCAGGAAAAGTTGCACCATAAACACTGTACGATGGCGTAGTAATTTGCATTTCGTACCAAAGCGATGGAAGGCTTAAACCCAGATGAGGATCGTTGCATAGAATAGGTCTTTTACTTTTTGTTTTGCTGCTATCAACAGCCCAATTATTGCTACCATTATCAATGCTTGGAACCACAGGACGAGGTACTGTAAATACATCTCTTTGTTTGAAATAAATTGAATCAAGGTTTGCAGGAGTTTTAACATCAATGCTGGCTTTTTCAAACAAAGTCCCTCTTGAAACTATTGGATCCATTGAGTCTTGCACGTTTGGATATAGTTTCATAAACTCATCATATCCAAAAAATGTTTTACCATTTGTGTATTGCAAATCATCATCACGACCAGACAAATCGAAGCTCATCAGCTTTAAAAACAATGCCGTTTTTAAGTTTGTCCAAGGTTCTGGTTTATAGTCCATCAACTTATATTCAAAAGGAATTTCATTTTGTTTTAATGAAGAGATATAAGCATTTACACCAGCTGTATAGGCGTCCAATGTTTGTTTCATTGCATCATCCTGCTCCATATATTTCAAGCAGTTTTCAGCAGCATACACCATTCCCAGTCGTC
>JANYEP010000011.1 GCA_025363075.1 Chitinophagaceae bacterium
TAATGGTTTAATAAAAAAGCATAACGGTTTAGTGAAGAAGCATAACGGTTTGCTCTCGACTGATATGCTTGTAAAAAAAGAGGATAGTAGGTTCTGTTCTGTTCTGTTCTGTTCTGTTCTGTTCTGTTCTGTTCTGTTCTGTTCTGTTCTGTTCTGTTCTGTTCTGTTAGAGAGAAAAAAACCTTGCTGCAAAGGTTTAATAGCAGTGAAAATGTTTGTTGAGGAAAACTATGAATGTTAAGCAGCATACATTTCGATTTTCAATAGCAATATTATTGAATTATAGTTGAGATGGCAAATTTTATTTTTTAAGTGGTCTTTCAAAATTAAACGAATAAAATAATTCTCGCTGAAAACAGAGAATGCACAGAAAGTACAATAAAAATTCTGCGTTATCCGTGTTTTCTGCGAGCAAAAAAATAATATAGATAATTCTGCACGACTACTCAAATAAAAAAAACTTAACACATTGGCATAGTTACTATTTCACAATTTAAACCAACTTTCGTCATTTCGAGGGTTCTTGCCCGAGAAATCTACAAAACAAGCAGATTTCTCACTCGTTCCTCGTTCGAAATGACGTGTAGATTGAGTTGTAAATTAATTAGCAAAGCGGTCTATTAAACAAAGAAAACACAGCATATCTGCATTGTAACATTGTTGGCATCGTTTTCGCATTAAAGCAAAATCTTTTAACAAAGCCTTATAATTTTGAAATCAATAAAATTGCTTTATATGAAACAAATTGCTCTGCCAATACTTGGTTTATTTTTCTGCTCAATGTCTTTTGCCCAAAAAAACAGTATTGAGTTTTATACCTCCAAAGCTCCTTTTAAAATGCCTAAAGTAGAGCAACCAACATTTGCCAATAAAACTTTTAATATAAAAAATTATGGTGCTGTAGCCGATGCTAAAACATTGAACACACAAGCATTTGCAGCTGCCATTGCAGATTGCAATAAAAATGGTGGTGGTGTGGTTTTGGTTAATGAAGGTATTTGGCTTACTGCACCCATTGAGTTGAAAAGCAATGTGAACCTGCATTTAGATAAAGGTGCAGTTATTCAGTTTACTACCGACCACTCTCAATATCCTATCATCAAAGCTGGAGGCACAAGTACAAGCTACACGCCTGCTTCGCCCATTTATTCTTACGATGCCGAAAATATTGCCATTACTGGCGATGGTATCATTGATGGTGCTGGTGATAGTTGGAGACAAGTTAAAAAGAGTAAGGTTGCACCAGCAATCTGGAATGAGATGAACAAAACTGGTGTGCTTAGCAACGATGGAAAAATATGGTGGCCAAGCAGAGAAGCAATGCTGGGTGAAGATTATTTAAAGAACACAAAAAAGGCAAAAGGCACTTTAACCCCTGAAGATTATTTGCCAGCAAGAGATTTTTTAAGACCTTATATGGTGTATTTTGTTAATTGTAAAAATATTTTGGTACAAGGGGTTACTATAAGAAACTCTCCAAAGTTTGTTTTTTACCCTACACGTTGCACCAACTTAACCATTAGTGGTGCCAATATTTTTAACGATTGGTGGGCTCAAAATGGCGATGGTATTGATATTAGTGCTTGTAAAAATGTGGTAGTTTACAACACAACTGTAAGTGTTGGCGATGATGGCATTTGTATGAAAAGTAGTGGTAAAAGTGGTGGTGCTGATGATGCCAATTTAGAAAATATTTTAATAGCCGAATGCACTGTTTACAGGGCTCACGGAGGTTTTGTAATTGGCAGTAATACAGATGGTGGTATGAAAAATATTTATGTTACTAATTGCAAATTTACTGGTAGCGATGTAGGCATTAGGGTAAAAAGCAATGCTGGTAGAGGTGGTAAAGTGCAGAATATTTATTGTGACAATATCGAGATGAAAAACATTGTAAACGAAGCCATTTTATTTGATACTTATTACGAAGATGTTGTTGCAGGAAAAGATAAAGTAACAACCACTGCTAAAGATAAAATTCCAGAGTTTACAAATTTTTACCTAAGCAATATTACTTGCGAGGGTGCTGCTACTGCCATTTATATGAATGGATTGGCAGAAATGCCTGTTCACAATATTCATTTTGATAATGTAAGCATTAAAGCTAATAAAGGTTTTGTGGCTAACTATGCAGAAGATATTGATTGCTCTAAAATAAAATTGAACACGAGCAAACCATTATACAAATTGGAAAATACAAAGAATATTACTGGGGTGAATTAGTTCCAATTTATCAACCCAACAATTTCCTCCAAATATTGTTTATCAATTTCATCAAATTCGTTGAGGTTAATGCTATCAACATCAAGTATAGCAACAACTTCGTTTTGGTGAAATATTGGCACAACAATTTCACTTCGTGATAAACTGCTGCAAGCAATATGTCCAGGAAATTTTTCAACATCAGGTACAATCAATGTTTGTTCTTGTTGCCAGGCAGCACCACAAACACCTCTTCCTTTTTTAATTCTGGTGCAGGCAACAGGCCCTTGAAATGGGGCAAGAACAAGCTCATCATTTTTTACTAAATAAAACCCAACCCATAACCAACCAAATTGTTCTTTAAGTGCAGCAGTAATATTTGCAAGGTTTGCAATTAAGTCTGGCTCGCCCGTTAGTAATCCTTCAATTTGTGGTATGAGAGCAAGGTATTGTTCTACTTTGGTTCCTTTGGAAATTGATAAATCTTCAGCCATAATTTTAAGTAAGATTTTAGAACTACGAAGTTAGAAAGTATAGAGTTCTGAATTTTAATTTTCCTTTGGACTTGATACAAAAAAATGGCCATCCTATAGAAATAGAACGGCCTCTAACGATTGCTTGCCATATGAAAATTCTTAAAATTTCTAAGTAGGTGCAATGAAACCTAATGTTTAGAAACTTGTTTAATTATTTTTTTGCAGGAGCAGCAACTGGTTTAGTTGTATCAGCTTTTTTAGTTGTATCAGCAGCAACTTTTTTAGTTGTATCAACAACTGGAGCTGTAGCTTTTGCAACTGAATCTTTGTAAGTTTGAGAAGCTGTGTCTGGTCCTGTTGGTTTAGTTTCAGCATTGTTACAAGCAACAAAACCTACGATAGCGATTAACGCGAATACTTTTTTCATTTTAATTTTTTTAATGTGAATGATTTGATGTTAATACCACATCAACACCATAGGTAACCCATCTTTTTAAAAAATTTCTAAAATATTTTTTTAGTAGT
>JANYEP010000016.1 GCA_025363075.1 Chitinophagaceae bacterium
GGTACCCTCAATTCCTAAATCCTTGCCATCGGCTTCGGTATAGTTTGCCCTGCTTTTAATAACACCTGCAATACTGGCTGCACGTTTAAACACACCAGGTTCTGGCACTGGTGGTGCAGCACCCAAAGCTGGGGGTGTGGGCAACACACTTGCAGTAGCACCAGCAGTAATGCCATCACGTATTTCGTTGCGATACTGGGTTAATTTTTTCACATACTCGCCAAACTGATTAATGTAGTTGGCAAAAAATGCGTAGTACAAAGCAGCAGCCACCATATCGGCAACTTCACCTGCTGTGATACCATATTTTGCAGCATAGGTATTAAGTTTATTGGCAAAATTTTGAAGCCACACTACTTTATCGGCTTCAACACGTGGCATAAAAGGTTTTTTTGACATATTATTTTGTTTTAAAAATGATTAAATATTGCTTTTGGGAGCTTGCGTATCAATACCCACTTCTTTTGTATGGGTGCAAACCTGTTTTGTATTGCTACCCAACTATTGCGTATTGATACAAAACCATTTTGTACTACTCCCCAATGATTTTGTATGGGTACAAACCTATTTTGTATTGCTCCTCAATAGTTTTGTATTGCTCCCCAACGACTGGGTATTGATGCAAACTCATTTTGTATTGCTACGCAACGAGTTTGCATTGATACAAAATGACTTTGCACTGGTACAAAATGGTTGGTATTGGTTGCAAAAGGCAGTCGTTTACCTCACCAATCCTGGAACTGAACCTCCACCTTCGCAAATTTTCCAGGCGTGTTCTGCTGAAATACCTGGCGTAACAAAACAAGCAAGATTGCAGAAAAAACCAAAAGGGGCTGCATTTAAAGAAGCTACACTTTTGCCATCTACATTACCACCTATTACTGCCAAAACCAATGGCTGATTATTGGATGCTTTTAAGTTGTTGGTAACAGCATATTCATAACCAACTTTAATAAACAAAAAGCCATAGTGTAGCATACTTTTATCAGATGCAGACAATTTTCCAAACTCCGATGATTGTAAAATGCTGGTCATAGAACTAAAAATATCGTCCCAATTTTTTGCATTAGCAATACCAGTTTTAAAACTGTTTAAAATAGTTTGCATACTACTTTTTGCATCGGCTTGTTGTGCCAGCATTGCTGTTAAATTGTTGAAAGATTGCTCTTCAATAGCAGAAGTTCCACTGCTTCCTACCAGCTTTTTTAAGTTCACAAAACTTGAATTGTAAACACTTGTAGTGGCTGCATTTTGTTTCAAGTTTGGATGGGTTGCCATTAATTTGGTCATTAAGGCTGTGTGATTACCTGCCATTTGTTTTTTAGTGCTTAAAACATTTGCTGGCAACAGCGACTCCAAAGTTGGTTTTTGTGCATTTACTGTTGCACACATTACTAAGCTGCACACAGCAGCAATGATTGTTGATTGTAATTTTTTCATTTTTATTAAATTTAATTGTGAGAAATTGATTGAATTATTTATTTTTAGCAGAATAATGTAAAGGATAAATTTTAGTTGGAAAATGCTCCACTTTCTTCGCAAATTTTATAGGCATGCTCTGGCTTAATACCAGCTACCCAACAAATAAAATAGCATTTTGTTTTAGTCGTAAAAAATGAAGAGTTAATAGATGCCCCACTTTTTCCTATAACATTATTGTCAAATACCAACAGTACCATTGGTCGATTGTTAGACGCATAAATTTTATTTTTTACAGAAAAATCGTAGCTAATTTTTGCGTTTAAGAAAGTATAGTATAAAGTAGCTTTATCAGCATCACTCATTTGACTAAACAATGACGATTGAAGTATTATTATCATTTTATCTGCAATATCATCCAACCCTTTGTCAGGTTCTAAACTTGTTTTAAAGTCATTTAAAATTTTTGTCATTAAAACTTTAGAGTCTGATTGAGCTGCAATTAGGGTAACCATATCATCCAAATTTGTTTCAGAAACATTGCTTTTATCAGAAACAACTTTTTTAAAATCAAAGAAGGAAGAGTTAAAGTTTGTTGTTTTTGAAGCATTTATGCTAAATTTTGGATATGCTATCGTAACCTTTTTCATAAAGCTATTATAGTTATCTGTAAGGCTATTTTTTTTATCTATCATTGATTGTGGCAACAACGACTCTAACGTTGGTTTTTGTGCATTTACTGTTGCACACATTACTAAGCTGCACACAGCAGCAATGATTGTTAATTGTAATTTTTTCATTTTTTTTAATTTAATTTTTGCCTACTCTATACAGTTTTCGGCTTCCCTGTTTTTAGTTTCTTGATAATGTTTTAAAATGTATGTTGCCAAAGTTTTCAGTTATTGCGAGGCACGAAGCAATCTACTCTATGCTTGAGATTGCTTCGGCAAGAACCTTCGCAAAGACGTGTTGATTTTTTAAAATATTATCTCATTAAACAACTAATGGTTGCTACTGGCACAAACGTGGTAAACTTCCAATCCTTATCGAAAATGCAACGCATACCATAGTTCAATATCACACTACGGCTCATTCGCCACTCGCCACCAATGGTTATGTTGTTGGGTGTTAAACCTGTCCATTTTACCGATGATGCCACTACTTGCAAGTTGCTACTTTGTGTTTTAAAAGTTTTATCCAATGCTTCGGCAGCAGTTTTTGTTTGTTTAAATTCATACATAAACTCGGCAAAAAAGTTAAACAAAGCACTGCCATATCTAAAGTTGGCACCCAACGAATAAATTTGATTGTTGGCAATAGCCGTAGTAGCACTTGTGGTGTTGTTATTGATGTCTTTTACCAAAAAACTAAGTTGCTCATCATAGAGTGTTGCTCTTGCAAGCCCTGATAATAACCAGCTTTTGCCCAAGCCCCAACTGCCATTTATCCACGCACCAAAGCCTGTGTTTCTATTGAGTCTTAGGCTTGTTAATGTGCCAGCACTATCGGTTTGATAAGAAAAAATTTTGCCCACAGCCACATCCACCGAAGAGGCATTCCAGTTTTCGCTGATAAAAATTTTTGCACGCTGATTAATTTCATCTCTTCGGCGATTGGCTTGATTAAATAGCAGTTGCTCCACATTGTTCATCTGCATTTTTATAAGGGGTTTTTCAAGTATGTTGGTAGTAGTGTCAAGTCTGTGTTGCAATAGTTGCAACTGCTCTTCAAGTTGCTTTTTTTCTTTGGCATATTTATCGGCAATGCCTGCATACAAATTTTTTGCAAGCAATGGGTCTTTTTGTTTGTAGATATTCATTTTTAGTGCAATGCCTAATCTTCTGTCATTAGTTTCGTCTTGTACTGTGCCTACCGAAATATCAAGTGTAGAAAGCTTACGCATAAAAGTGCTTGCTGCCTGATACTTGGCTATATCTTTTTTGCCATACGCAATTTCCCATATAGGTTGAGCTTCTATGGCAATGTTGGGGTTTAGCTTCCAACTTTTAAAACTCCAGTCCACTTTAAAATCTTTTATATCGCTTGCTCTATTAATAAAACTTGGTGTTACGCCCATCATATCAAACACAGGAGCAGCAGGTATAGTAAACTCTTTGGGCGAAAATTTGCTTGGTACTGCTTCATCAACAATTTGTGCAGTTGATAAAAAGGGAATGCAAATGAGAGTGATGTAAAATAACTTTTTCATTGTAAAAAATTATGGCACAAAACTCACCCACAACAAAAAGCTAAACAATTACCAAATGTGGTAGTATAAATTATAGCATAAAAAATGTATTCGTATTATTGCGATTAATGAAATTAAAATTTTCATACATACTAATATCACTGTTACTATCGCTTAACTGCTTTGCACAACAACCCATTCATTTTACTTTTATGGGTATTAACGATGGACTTAGTGCCAGCACTATTGATTGCATTTTTAAAGACAAGCGTGGCTTTATGTGGTTTGGCACACAAGATGGATTGAACAGATATGATGGTTATGAATTTAAAAAATATTTTCATAAAAGCAGTGATAGCAACACTATTGGCGAAAACTATGTGAGAGATATTACAGATGATAAAGATGGTAATTTGTGGATATGCAGTTATAGTGGTGGCATTAGTTTATACAATCAGCATCACAATATTTTTAAAGCCTTTAAGCACCATACAAAAATTAGTAATTCAATTATAGATGATAGAACTGTTTGTGTAATGCGTTCATCTAACAATAAAATTTGGATTGGAACAGAACACGGCTTAAGTGTTTACGATATTGTACAAAATAAATTCACCAACTTTTTTAATGCTTCTCTCAAACAAACAGAATATAGCATTACCAGTATTTGCGAAGACGCACAACACAATATTTGGGCTGCTACAACCAAAGGCGATGCATTGAAATTTGCAGATAATAACAATACAATTCAATTTAAAGAGATACTAAAAATTAATACAAAGGTTTATCAAATTAATAAAATCATTTGTATAAAAAATAATATATACTTTGCTTCAAACGATGGACTGTATTGTCTTACAGCAAATAGTACATTTAAAGAAATACCAGTTTTAAATACTGTAACTATTAATAAAAGCATTAGTGCCTTAACTGCTCAAAACGATTCTACTTTATGGATAGGCACAGAAACAAATGGTTTGTTTAAGTTGAATATCAACACCAATCAATTGCAACATTTTACTTCCAACCCTGTTGATGCAAAAACTATTAAAACAAATTTTATTACTTCCTTATTTGTTGATGATAGAAACAATTTATGGGTAGGCACAGATGCAGGATTGAATGCTTATTTTCCTTTTAAAGAGAAATTTACTTCCATTAGTGCCGATATAAAAAATGATAAGCAAAAAATTGGTCAAGTATGGTGTGTTTATAACAAGAATGATAAAACTATTTTAGGCACAAGCCACGATTTGCTTTTATACAGCAATGCAACGCAAACTATTGAAAATATTGGCGGTTTAGGTACAAGTATGAATAAAAATTATTATTGTTTGTACAAAGAAAAAAATAGTTTTATTGTAGGCACATCTAATGGATTAATTGGTTTGCAGCAAAAAGGCAACACTTACATTTCGTATGAATTATACGATAAAGAATTAAATATTTTAAAGCACAAAAAAGTTTGTACCATACTCGAAAAAGATAGCAACAACTTATGGATTGGCACTTACGAAGATGGCTTGTATTGCTGGAACAGAAAGGCTCACAGTGTTTTGGCTTATGCACCTAATGCAACAAATTCTATCGCATCCGAAGTAATTAATATTATTTATAAAGACAATGATGGCGTGTTTTGGTTTGGTAC
>JANYEP010000025.1 GCA_025363075.1 Chitinophagaceae bacterium
CTTCTTACCATTTTTCTTCACTTTTACACCCTTGCAGTGAGGACAATTTACGCTAACCGTTATCTTACTCATAACGACTTAGTAACGTAAATCCTCACTGTTTCTTCTAATTTAGAACAGCATACATTTTAAATCACTACCTAACATTTATTGTAACAATTTTAGTCCTTTTTTTATTCCCCTCCCTCGTGTATAATGGTATTTTTATTTTGCAGCATACTATAAATTTCCGAGAGCGTAGTTGGTTTGGTAAAATGGTGCTTTATGCCAAGACGTTGTGCTAAAAGGTTTGCATCTAATTCGCCCAGTGCTTTAAATTCTTTTCGTGCAATTAATCTTCCTGGTCTTAGTAAAGCCGCGTCTAATTTTTTTAAGCCAACATTGAAGGTGCAAATTATTTGCAATTTCATCATATCATTTAGCAAACCATCTGTCATATTCAATAAATTGGTAATGCCTTGTATTCTTGTTTCGGTGCCACCACGTGCTACCAGCAAAGGTTCTGCATCTTCTATTAGCAACACACAAAATTCCCCATTTAAAGAATAATTTTTAACTGTTTTAGAAAGAAAGGTAACAAAGTTTGGCTCCACTAAATAATCTACCATATTGGGTGGCATATAAATTACACGCTTTTTTGATGATGCCATTTCTTTTAGCAGATGCCTGATGTAAAAAGTTTTGCCAGTGCCAGGCTCACCGTGAAAAAGTACCAGGCCTTTATTTTCTTTGGTAAATCGTTGCATTAAATCGCTGTGAAATTTACCAAATCCATAGCCATAGTTTACATCCAGATCTTTTATTTCAAAATCGTTGTTTACAGGGTGAGACTGTAAATGAAAATTACTACCCGATACTTCTACCATATAAATTTCGGGCTGGTCGGGTTTGTAATTTAGTTTACATCTTTCTATACAGTATTTAATATTTTCTTCTATACCATTTTCATCTCTTCTCATAGATGCATCACTTGGTCTTAATAAAATAATCTGACTAATGCTAATGAAATTATCATTACGATGAGATTCATAAATAAATTCTGGCACCTCATATTCATCCTCATCTACATTGTTAATATTTGTTGCAGATAATAAATATCCTGGATGTTCGGGAAATCGCAATACATATTTGTGTAAGGTTTCTCCATAATCAACACTATCGGTGCAGTAGGAATAAATTACTTCTGCCTGCACATAAGATTTTAGTTCTTTCAGTAATACAATGGCTTCTATGCCCCCATTATGTGGGTTGTATGTTACCTGCGATGGGTAGTCGTTATTTTGAGTAATATAATACGCCAGCAAGGAGAAATTTTCTGGCAACAATGAATTATTATTTTTATCAGCAAGCCATTTTGCATCTTCTGGTTTTAATTGAGTAAGGGAGTCTTGATCCCTATTTGAAAATTCTATGACAGTTATATTATCTGTTTCAACTTTCTGGGGATTTTTTAGCGTAAAAGGCATTTCAAAAAGTTCGGAATGGTGTTCTTTTTTTTGGGGTTCTTCTTCATTGTAATAGGTAATGTATCTTGCTAAAATTTCGTACGCAGCATTATTATAATAATTTATTTTCCTGATCCAGTTTTGATGGTGGTCGGTTTCAATTTCTGTTTTATAATATTTTGAATTTCCTTTTGGTGAGCTAGGCGGGTGTTTAATATGGTCTCCGTTTGCATCAAGGTAATGTGTATAATCACTAAACTTTTTTACAGAGCTATCAGGGTTTAAATCTGTTATATTAAGTGTATGCCCCTTTAAATTATATTCAGTTTTTTGCCAATATGTGGCAATATCATTTTTATCAATTTGTTTAAATTCAATCTGCCTTCCGCCATCATCATAAAAACGAAAATGCTGGCTGTTAATATTACCGTCTTTATCATATTCAATGCTGTGAACTTCCCTTTTTAAGTCATCATATTCATTAATTCGTCGAATATTTAAGTTATTGTTTTTATCAGAATGCCTATGCTCAACCTGCAAATCATTCTCATCGTAAAAATATTCAGCTACATACCCCATATTTTCTATGTTTTTGTAAGTCGATATAGATTTAACCATTAAACCTTTTTCATTATGAAAATGCTCATAAAACGAATGCTCAGTCGTTTTTACATTTTTTTTTAAATTCCCATTTTCATAGAACTGAAGCTCAGTATTTGCATCGGGATGATAGCTTTCGCTTAACGCACCTAAATAAATATTTCCATTACGTGTAAATGCCTGATAAAAAAGTGTTTTAATACTTTTAACGTGTCCGCTCAATTGCCTTCTTTCTACTTCAGTTTGTTTTTTAATTTCCTGATTTGTGCTCATAGCAAAAGTTTTTAATTATTTGATTATCAAAAATAGTTGCCCTTTTTTAAACCTTTTCAATTTTATATCACAAAAGAATGTTAAAACTTATTTAGCTAAAATAATTTGTAGCAATTTTTAACATCGCATTTAATTTTGCTACAATATTTTTGCTACACAATGGCAGGTATTAAACAAATAGGAAAGCATTGCAACTAAATCAAAATGAACTGGCGGTTTATTTGGGGTTAGTCGAAGTTTGCTATCGCTTGCAGAAATTGGTAAAAGAGAATTGCCAACACCCGCCCTACTAAAACTTACCGAACTACATCAAATTTTTGTACAAAACGATGTGCTGGAAAACCTGCCTTTAATTGATAGTGAGTTAGCTATTGAAAATAGTAAATTGAATAATTTTTTGCAGGAAAACGAGGCTGAAACATTGCAACAAATTTTGCAATTGCAAAAACAATTAACAACGGTAAAGCTTAACTATAATAATGCCTTGAGGCTATTGAATGCTATTAAAACAATGCAAAATAAATTGCCCAATACACAAGCAAATAAAAAAGATTTATTGTGGCTTGCTGCTATGGAAGCCAGCATCAAAACAGTGATTCGCAAAAACGGATTGGTGAAGCAAAAACAACTTGAATTGAAGATTCAAAATCTTACATAAATAAATAAATTTATTTGCAGTTATTTTTTTTTCAATAAAAAAGCCGAACATAAAGTTCGGCTTCTGAAATCAAAATTCAACATAACAAAAAACTAACTAAAGTTTGGTGTGGCAGGTTAAATCTCCTTTAGTAACTATAGCTCCACACATAGGCACTGTGCCTGTTGAGTCGAAATTAATTAGATAGCTCCCTCCATTTACAACTGTATCAATATCGGTGAATGTGCCTTTTGCAACCAATACATCTTTATGCGTTGCTAAAATGTAAAACATTTTGTAATTACTCATACCGGTAACACTACACCCTAAAAGTGAGTCTGGCATTAAATAAGCACTGTCTGTGCAGGTAACTGTTGTAGTTTTTGAAGTGCTTGCAGATTTTTTGCAAGAAGCAATCAATACTGTAGCAGACAATGCCATTAGGCACAGAGCTGATAGAAACATTTTTTTCATAATAATTATTTTTTGTGGTTTAATACTTTTATAGACAGTTATGTTTGAAGAAAAGGTTGGGTAAATTGTAAAATTCTTTTTTTATTTTAAAATCTATAGCCAAGCATAAAATAAAACCCATTCCGTTTTTTATTATCATCCAATACTCCTTCTACCCTATTAGACGACAACAAATAATCATACTCAGCTTGCAGCTTCCATTTTTTTGTGAGGCTGTATGTGCAGCTAAAAGATGTAGTGGTGTATAGTTTACCAATAAAATTATTGGGGTCGTAATTACCACCACCAACTTTTTTAAAACGTTCTTCAAATTGAGATAAAGGTTTCATCTGAGATGTATCAGTTTGCTGTGTTACAATGTTGGCATTGTTAGCTATAAATCCTGTTTGAAAAGCAACGCCCATTTCTATTTTATTTATTTTATAATGTAAACCAATGGAAGGCTGTAAGCTAAACCCTTTGCCCACTTTATATTGTGTTTCAGAATAATCAGCTGCATAATCAGTGCTGCCTGCCAATGGTCCAAAATTTCTTACAAGTGTGTGAATTTGTGTGTCGGAATTATTATAAGGAAAAAGCTTCGTTTGAATATCTATATAAAGGTTATTAAAAACCTTGTGTGAATATTGTAGTTGTATCAATGGCATTTGTTGCGAGTTAGCTATGCTCATTAGCCCATATCCTATACCTACTTGAAAAAAACTTGCCTGCGAATTTGGTTTGTTTTTATTATTACTTTTTTTGTTTACTGTTGTATCTTTTTTGTTTATGGACGTGTCAGCAAGTTTTTTTACGATTGTAATATTTTGAATATTTTTTCTGTTTACACTATCAACATATCTGTTGTGCATATACATTGGTGCTGCTTGATATTGTGACTTTGTATTATTCATTTCCAAAGCTTGTAAATCGTTATTAGCAGCAGTATTTGTTTTTGCAAATGGTTTTACTTGCGAAATATTTTTTGAATGATTCAATGGAATTTGCAAACCATTTGTTGGTATTGTTAATTTTTTTTCGCTTGCATTATCGTTATTGTTTCTTGCATTTTTTTGGGGCTGAGAAATAGTTTTTGAACGATTCAATGGCATTAGCAAACTGTTTGTTGATTTTGCTTTTTGTCTCTTTTTGCTATCTTTCTTCTTTTTTGCAATTCCATTAACATCATTATTTTTTTGTTGCAATGCTTGTATTATGGATGAATGATTTTGAGGTTTTACTTGATTTGTTTTTTCGTTAACCCCCAATGTATCGTTTGCTTTTTTGGTTGGCATTATAGCAGCAATTGCAG
>JANYEP010000026.1 GCA_025363075.1 Chitinophagaceae bacterium
CCAATAACTTTAATCATACTGGTTGCAACAAGGTTACTTATTTAGGTGTTGATTATTTTGCTTCAACTGTTAAACGAGACACAGTAAAAAGCTATCAAGGTTGTGACAGTGTTTACAATGTCCACAACATAGTGGTAACAAGTGTTACAGCTACCACGAACAACTTCAATCATACTGGTTGCAACAAGGTTACATATTTAGGAGTTGATTATTTTAGTTCAATAATTAAACGTGATACTGTAAAATCTTATCAAGGTTGTGATAGTATTTACAATGTCCACAACATAGTGGTAACAAGTGTTACAGCCACAACGAATAACTTTTATCACACAGGATGTAACAGTGTAACCTACAACGCTATCAACTACACCAGCAATGCAACAGTAAGAGATACATTTCATTCTTATCAAGGTTGTGATAGTATTTACAATGTCCACAGCATAGTGGTAAAGCTATCAACAATATCAAGTACTAATGCATCAATTTGTCCAAGTGCTTTGCCATTTGTGTGGAATGTTCAAAGCTTTTATAGTGCTGGTTCTTATGTTGTTCACTTAACTAATAAAGCAGGTTGTGATAGTGTAGCAACATTGAACTTAACAGTAAAATCAGAGCCAATAATTACTGTTAAAGATACTTTTTTTGTATGGTTAGGAACACCAACATTGTTAGATGCTACTGCACTAAATGATAGTATTTATAAATGGACAACTATTTCTACTAATACATTCTTAAATTATGACACAATTTTAAACCCAATTTGTACTCCATTAAGCAATATTAATTACCTATTAACTGTAACAAGCAATGAGGGCTGTAGCTCTGATAAAGTAGTAGTGATACAATTGAATAAGGAAATAAAATTGCCAAATGTATTCTCACCAAATAATGATGGTATCAATGATGTATGGGATTTATCTACTTTAAATAACCTTAAAGGGGCGAGTGTTCAAGTGTTTGATAGAGGAGGAACGATTGTATTTCAATCTCGATACAGTATTAAAAACTGGGATGGAACAAGAAATGGATTAGCAATGCCAGTCGGAACTTATTACTATATTATCGACATTCCTGATTATAAACAGATAAGTGGCTCGATAACAATTTTGAGATAAAAGAGTTAGTGATAGTAAATTGAATAATAAAGAGGAGTTGATTTAATTCTTCTTGGTCTTCTTAATTTTTTCAAACTCATCTTTTGTAACCAATGTGCCAAGTTTTGCAGTAGGAGGGAGGATTGTATTAGTTTCAATTTGCAAATCAATAGCTGTAATTAAAACACCAGTTTTCGGGTAATATGTTTCTAAAATTAATCCTGGTAAACTGCTATCACCATTGGATGATAAATTACATTTAAGACTTTCTGTGTACCAAACAATAGCGTCTTTTTCTTCCCCATTTAGAGTAAATGCTTGCTTGCAAGGATAACCATAAACGGTTTTTGTATCTTCTGTTAAATTCCAAATTTTTTGCTTGTTAGGAATAACATCTTTTACTAAATAATTATTATCTTTCCATTCAATAGCTTCAATATTAATGCCTGTTGCATAGTTGCAATAGTTTGAACGAGGCACAAAAGTTTTACCGATAGGTTTACTATTTCTTATTTTTTTTATTGCCTTAATTGTAAACTCATCTTTTTCTTCATAGCTTTCAACAGGCTGATAGTAGGTAATTGTATCATTGATTGTGAGTTCATCAATCGAAAATTTGCCACTCCATTTAGCACTACTATTAGGTTTTAAATAATCGGCTTGAGAGCCTTTTATAATGCTGTTTTTATATAGAATAGTTAGTTTAGTTTGTGCAGCAACATTATTATTAAAACTAAAAAAAATAGTTGCGAACAACATTGTATTTTTAATAAAAGACATTTTATTCATTTTATATTTTTTGAGTTGGTGAAGATATTAGTTGAGAATATTTTAACAAAAAAATATTAAAATAGCAACATAAAAATGGCGTATAAAAATACGCCAGATAAAGAATAAATATGATTGTAAAATTTTACTAAATATTTTGAGCAAGTTTTTGTTTAATTCTTGTAATATCATCGTCGCAATATTTATTGCCTTGTTGCTTTGCTTTTTTATACCACTCCAATGCTTTCCTATAATCTTGTATAACAAAGATTCCATTTTCATAATAAGCTGCAATTATTTTTGTAGCTTCAGAATCACCAATACTTTGTCCATTACAATAAGCAAAATTATAATAGTAGAAAGCATTGCCATAATTAACGCCAATACCCTCGCCATTTTGGTGCATTAAACCCAACCTGAAAGCACTTGAATACTTAGATGGTATATTCGTTTTAC
Organism: Chitinophagaceae bacterium; assembly: GCA_025363075.1. Lineage (GTDB taxonomy): Bacteria > Bacteroidota > Bacteroidia > Chitinophagales > Chitinophagaceae > CAIVPM01. The sequence continues at coordinate 2,319 of JANYEP010000026.1, forward strand.
AATTTGCTCCTCTTTCCCAAAAATACCTTGCAGCACCCAAATCGTTTTTCTTATATGCATCCCAGCCTCTCAAGTAATAAACTTGGGCACTGTCAATGACTTCATTGTACGTTCTTTTTACACGACGATATGAACGCGTTTTTTTCTTTGTTTTGGTAATGTTTTGTGCAATGCAAAATGTAGTGGCAAAGCAAAACAAAATAATTAATATCTTTTTCATACCCAGAAGTTTAAATAAAGCGGGTTGCCTTAAAAAGACAAATCTATACTTTGGACAAAGATAAAAAATGATATTATTTAATATACCCCTTAAACGAAGGAGGTATATATTTATTTAGAATTATAATTCTTGGTAGTGATTTAAAATGTATGCTGTTCTAAATTAGAAGAAACAGTGAGGATTTACGTTACTAAGTCGTTATGAGTAAGATAACGGTTAGCGTAAATTGTCCTCACTGCAAGGGTGTAAAAGTGAAGAAAAATGGTAAGAAG
>JANYEP010000032.1 GCA_025363075.1 Chitinophagaceae bacterium
TAACCAAACTATTTGTGGATGCTTGCATATAGGCAACATTGCCTGTTGCTGTTGAAGAAATTTCTCTTGTAGCAGTTGACGTTGGTCCAAAATTTTTACTTCCTAAAACTGTTCCTGATCTATCAACAGAAATGTTATTAAACTGATGTAATTTATTGGTTAATGTAAAATCAATATACTTGTGTTCTTCAAGTGCAGATGGTGTTTTATAATAAAGCCTCATTACCACATCATCACTACAACCAACAATCATTTTAGAATTAGTATTGCTGCTAATCTTCATTCCCTTAAAATACCTTAAAAAAGCAGCAGAGGTTTTTAAGTCAATATCAGTATTAACTTTTAATTTATCTAAAAACTTATCGCCAAAAGCATTTGGTAACTTTAAATTAATGGGAGCATTTGATTTTGGACGAACAACAATATCACTGCTAACAATAGGTGTAGGCTTAGCATTAAAACTTGCATTATTATAAAAGCTGTAATAATTTTCTGGTAAATAAATAGAATCTGCAAGTTCACTAACTGTAACATTTATTGGCAAAGTAGAATCGCCATAAAAATTTCCACTTGGTTTTAGTATAAGACAAACAGAATCTAATATTGTACCTACATAAACATCTGCATAGCTTGGTGGGATTAATTCAAAGTAAGAGCTGGTCTTTACCGTTCCAAAAGCAGGGTCTTTGTATCCACCCAATAAAACTGTGCCTTTGGCAGACGTAACAAATGAATCAAGATAAACAGTTGATAAATCAACAGCAAAAGAATCTACTTTAAAAATTTGAGTAATATCATTATCCAAAAATTCCTGCCCAAATTTTATATCGGCTTTTTTACAAGCAACAGCCCCTAAAATTATCGATAATATAAAAATCGATACAAAAGGGTTTGTTATTTTTTTATTCATAATACTAAAAATATATTATCCACTAAACTAACATAATGGGTGGCAAATATACAGGGATGCCAATGGCATAATAAAGCGTTTTATTTTTTGTGAAATTTTTAACATTTAGTATGCAGCACTCTGCTATTTTTGCGGTCTTAATATTTAAGCCTATTCGATTGGGTGAAAATATTTAATCAAAAAAAATAAACTTAAAAAAATGAAGAAATTCAAAAATTTGGTGGTTGTTTCAGCTATTATTGTTGTAATTGGAACTGCTTGCACGTCGAGTAGTCCAACAACAACAACTGTTGGTAACTGGGTAGCACGTTCTGGTTTCGATGGAAACGGAAGAAGTGGTGCTGTTAGTTTTGTAATTGGTGATACTGCTTATGTAGCTACTGGTTATGATGGATTGGTAAGATATAATGATTTGTATGCTTATGATGCAACTGCAGACCAATGGATTCAACGCACATCAATGCCTGCTGCTGCTGGAACACGTAATGCTGCTGCTGCTTTTTCTATTGCTAATAAAGGTTATATTGTTGGTGGTTACGATGGTGTAAATAAATTACAAGATGTTTGGGAATATAGCCAAGCAACTGGTCAATGGACTCAAAAAACAAATTTACCCGATCCTCCAAGTAGTAACCTTGGAAGTGGTGCAAGATATGGTGCTGTTGGTTTTGGAATAAAAAGCTATGGATATATTTGTAGTGGTTACACAGGTAGTCATACGAAAGATTTATGGCAATTTGATCCTTCAGTAGGTAATGGTTCTTGGACTCAGAAGAAAAGTATGAACACACCTAACAAAAGAACTGGTGCTGTTGCCTTCGTTTATGGTGATACAGCCGCATATATTGTTTCTGGTAGTAATAACGGTGTAATGAATTCTGAAGTAGCAAGATATAACCCAGCAACCGATACTTGGACAAGACTAAGAGATATTGCTAATGTTAGCTCAGATAGTTATGATGATACTTATACATCAATTGTAAGAACCAATGCTGTTGGTTTTGTAATTGGTTCTAAAGGATATTTAGCAACAGGGCAAAATGGTTCTAATGTTGCCACCGTTTGGGAATATGATTTTACAAATGATACTTGGGCAGCAAAAACAAGTTTTGAAAGAAGCACAAGAAATGCTGCTGTTGGTTTTTCTGTTAAAGGTAGAGGTTACGTAGGCTTAGGCACAAATTCAACCTACTATTTTGATAATTTAGATGAATTTAAACCAGATGAAACTTCTAATTTGAATGATTAATTAATTAATTAATAAACTTTTAAAAAAGAACCCGAAGCAACGTTGTTTCGGGTTCTTTTTTAATTGAAAATTTAATAGTTTTAAGTTATAGAGTTACGAGAAATAAACTAAATTAATTAATTATTCAAGGTTACTTTGATTTATTCTAAACAAATTAACTCCTTAGTGATATAAAACAATAAAGGCGTATCGTTGAAACGATACGCCTTTATTTATAGTTCAGTTAAAAGTATTAACCTAAAGCAACTCTTGTAAAAGAAATTACTTTTAAATCAGCACCTACAGATTTTAAATATTCTGCAACACTTTTGCTACCATCTTTTACAAATGGTTGAGCCAATAAAGTGTTTTCTTTAAAGAAAGCGTTTAATTTACCTTCAGCAATTTTAGCGACCATTTCATCGGGTTTGCCAGCCATTTTAGGGTCAGCTTTCATTGTTTCAACAACAATAGTTCTTTCTCTTTCAATTGTTTCAGCAGAAATACTATCAGCATCTACAGCTAAAGGATTCATAGCAGCAATTTGCATTGCCACGTCTTTTCCTGCTTCAGCTGCATCACTTGACAAAGCAACTAAAACACCCATTCTGTATGCACCATGAATATATGAAGCAACGTAAGGAGCTTCTAGTCTTTCGTATCTTGCAATACCAATTTTTTCTCCAATAGAAGCTAATTTGTCGTTGATTAAATCAGCAACTTTTGCACCATTAACTGTTGCTTCACTTAACTCTTCAGCTGTTTTGCAATCATTGGCAACTGCAGCATCAGCAATACCTTGAGCGAATGCTACGAAATCTGCATTTTTAGAAACGAAATCGGTTTCGCAACTAATGCAAACTACATAACCAATTTTATTATCGCTACTTGTAGCAGCAATAATAACACCTTCTTTTGCTTCTCTATCGCTACGTTTAGCAGCAACTTTTTGACCTTGTTTTCTTAACCAATCAATCGCAGCTTCAAAATCACCATTAGATTCTGTTAAAGCTTTGCGACAATCCATCATACCAGCACCTGTGGCTTGACGTAATTTATTAATATCTTGTGCAGATATTGCAACTGTTGTACTCATTTTATTGTATTAAATTATGAATAATAAATTAAAAATTGAAACCACATAGTTTATCTATGTGGTTTCTTTTATAAAAACTTAAATACTTAGCATCAATTAAATACTAATCATTTTTTATCTTCCACCAGGACCAGCAGGACGACGGTTTCCAGCACTTGGAACTCTACGTTTTGTGGCACCAGCACCTTGTTGTCCACCAGCAGGAGCATCATTTCCACGACCTCTGCCTCTACCACCACGACCACCTTCAGCTTGTGCTTCTTGTTCTAATCTGCGAGCTTGTGCTTCGTTTTCATTATTACCATCTTCATGGTCATTGTCATCATCTTTATTTGCTTGACGCTCTGTTAATCCTTCAGCAATTGCAGCAACTAAATAGTTTACAATAATTGCAATAGATTTGGTAGCATCATCATTTGCCGGAATAGCAAAATCAATTTTGTTTGGATCACAGTTAGTATCAACCATACCAAAAGTAGTGATGCCCAATCTTTTTGCTTCAGCAAGAGCAATATGTTCTACTCCAATATCAACCATAAAAATAGCAGAAGGAATACGACCCATATTAGCTATACCACCTAACACTTTTTCCATTTTATCTTTATCACGAGTAAGTGTTAAACGCTCTTTTTTTGTTAAGCTTTCAGCACTACCATCAGCAAGCATTTTTTCAATGCTTTGCATTTTTTTAACGCTTTTACGAACAGTGTTAAAGTTAGTCAACATACCACCTAACCAACGTTCAGTTGCATAAGGCATATTTACTCTTTGAGCACATTCGGTAACAATTTCTTTAGCTTGTTTCTTGGTAGCAACAAACATAATTTTCTTACCGCTTTTTGCAATTTGTTTCATTGCAGCAGCACACTCTTGCAAACCATCAACAGTTTTGTTAAGGTCAATAATGTGAATGCCTTTTTTTTCAGCAAAAATGTAA
>JANYEP010000064.1 GCA_025363075.1 Chitinophagaceae bacterium
TTTGTTCAAGGATTTGATGAAAGTTTTTCAAACATTGTAATATCTCGTGCCTCATATACTGCTGATGAATTTATTTATGGTGCTAAGTTTTTACCAATGTATGGGCCAACGCCTGATGGAAAAAGTACGATACTCCACATAGATAAGTTAAATGACTTTGAAGCTACAAAAATTAATATTGAATTTTAAATGTATAATACTGAAATAGGAATTGATATTGACAAAGCAGTTGCATTGTTGAATGCCAACGAAGTGGTTGCTATTCCTACAGAAACTGTGTATGGACTTGCTGGTAATGCTTTAAAAAATGAAGCTGTAATAAAAATATTTGAAGCAAAAAAACGCCCGTTTTTTAATCCACTAATTTTACATTTAGCGTCAGTTGAACTGATAGAAAAATTTGCTTGGGTTGATGAAATTAGTTTGTTATTGGCACAACATTTTATGCCAGGCCCATTTACTTTATTGCTAAATAAAAAAGATATTGTACCTGATTTAGTTACCGCAGGTAGTGCAAAGGTTGCTATCAGAATTCCAAACCATTCTTTAACAAATCAATTACTTACACAATTAAAATTTCCTTTGGCTGCACCAAGTGCAAATCCTTTTGGGTATGTAAGCCCAGTATCTGCAAAGCACGTGCAGCAAGGCTTACAAGGAAAAATACCTTACATACTTGATGGAGGGAATTGCAATATTGGTTTGGAGTCAACTATTGTAGAAGTAGAGAATGACAATGTCATTTTGCATCGTGCAGGAGGCTTAGCAATTGAAGAAATTGAAGCTATAATTAGCAAAAAAATAATTGTAGCAACACATCATTCTAAGCCACAAACAAGCGGTCAATTAAAAAGTCATTATGCTACCACAACAGATTTATTGCAAGGAAATGTTGATGAATTAATAAAAAAGCATCAAGGAAAAAATATTGCTATTTTATCATTTAAAAAACAATACGATAATGTTGAAACACAAAATCAATTTATACTCTCCCCTAGTGAAAATTTAAATGAAGCTGCACAAAATTTATTTGCTACAATGCGAAAATTAGATGAAATAAATTATGATATTATTCTCGCAGAAGTCTTTCCCAATAAGGGTTTAGGCCTTGCAATTAATGATAGGTTGCAGCGAGCTCAAGCATCAGCAAAAGAGTAGTTATTGCATTGCCTTACATTTGCTAAAATTTTATTATGATTGATTGCATCGGATATATTGCTTCCGTTTTTGTAGCGGTTTCACTCATCGTTAATAATTCTGTAAAGTTTAGAGTTTTTAATACACTAGGTTGCATTACATTTATTGCTTATGGCATTTTGTTTAATGCTTTTCCAGTAATTCTTACCAACAGTATTCTACTTGTTATTAATATCTTTCAATTAATAAAATTATATAAAATTGAAGAGCAATTTCAGTTTGTTCCTGTGCAAATTGGAGATAAAATTGTAGAGAAATTTTTGACCTTTTATGCAAAGGATATTGCCACTTATTTTCCAGATTTTAAATTTCAACAAAGCAGTTCAACACAAATAAATTTTGTGGTTTTAAGGGATATTTCTATTGCTAATATTTTTGTTGCAACCATTGATAATGCTGGCAATGCAGCCATTCAAGCAAATTATACTGTGCCTCAATATCGTGACCATAAAATAACAAAATTCATTCTCGAAAAAGAAAAAAATACATTGTTTTCTTTAGGCATAAAAAAGGTTATTTATGAAAAAGTTGAGAATAAAAATTATTTGCAATTTTTGCAGGTGATGGGTTTTACGCAAGAAATTATTAATAACAATAAATGCTGGGTTAAGAGTTTATAAGAATGAGAACAAGATTATTCTTTATATTGTCAATCGCATTATTTTTTTCGTGTAAAGACGAAAAAAAAGAGAACACTATTGCCTCAGAAAAAAAGGCAATTGAAATTCCAGCACAAGTAAAAACATTAATTGATGCTGCAAAAAAAGATTCGAATAATATTGATTTAAACTTACAAATAGTTGCATCATTAGACAGTTTAGGATTGCATAAAGATGCTCTTATCAATCTTGATAAATTAATAAAAAAAGATAGTTTAAATAATACGCTTTGGTTGAAGCGTGGGCAAATTTGTAAGCAGACAGAAGATACAGTTGCAGCCATTAAAGCATTTAGGTATGCAGCCAGAATTTATCCAACACCTGCAACATTAATGGAGCTTGCAAATCTTTATGCAGAAACACGAAACCCTTTGACAATAGGCATTTGCGAGCAATTAATGAAAATGAACCCAAGCAAAGAATATGATGCACAAGCATTTTTTTTTGTTGGTATTTATTATTCAAAAATTGGAGATAAAATAAATGCATTAAACTGTTTTAATAAAAGCATTAGTCAAGATTTTCATTTTAGTGATGCATATATTGAGAAAGGATATTTGCTATACAACGATAAAAAATATCAAGAAGCTTTAGCAGTGTTTATTCAACTTTCAAGAGTGAACCAAATGTTGTCAGATGGGTACTATTGGCAAGCAAAATGTAACGAAGCATTAAACAAGAAAGCAGATGCTATTGCACTTTACCAAAAGGCTTTGTTGCTTGATGCAAACCTTAAGGAGGCTAAAGATGCCATTGAAAAATTAAAAAAATAATTATGAATTTCTTTACACATTTTGGTGCTTTTTTAATTATGCTAAAAGGTATGTTTACCAAGCCTGAAAGCTTTAAAATGTACTGGAAAGAATTGATGCATCAATGCGTTGAAATTGGTATTGGAGCGTTACCAATTGTTGTTATTATTTCTTTGTTTTTAGGGGCAGTAACAACCGTGCAAACTGCCTATCAATTAGTGAGTCCTTTAGTGCCTTTAACAACTATTGCACAAATTGTGAGAGATAGTATGATACTTGAACTTGCACCTACAGTTGTATGTATTGTTTTAGCAGGAGTTGTGGGTAGCAAAATTGCCAGCGAGTTAGGGAATATGCGTGTTTCAGAGCAAATTGATGCACAAGAAATAATGGGAATTAACACAAAAAATTATTTAATACTACCTAAGATAACTGCAGGAATAATTGTTATTCCTTGCCTAATTGTTATATCTGCAATTTTGGGTATTTGGGGTGGTCGTCAAGCAGGTGCAATGACAGGTATCATTTCAAATGATATTTTCGATTCTGGTTTACGACAAAACCTTAACTTATACAACCTCAATTTTGCTCTTTACAAGGCTTACACATTTGCATTTATTATAGCAAGTATTCCTGCATATTTTGGCTACAATGTAAAAGGTGGAGCATTGGAAATTGGGCGAGCTAGCACGAGTGCAGTTGTTGTAAGTTGTATTCTTATTTTATTTGCCGACTATGCTTTAGCAGCAATTCTTTTGTAGAATATTTTTAAGCATTTGCAACTATTTTCACCTCTGCAATTGCACTAAAAGAATATAATTTTCCAGAACTTATTTCTAAGCATTCGTAGCGTTTTCTACGTTTTGCACCTTTTTTAAAAGTCTTTCCTTTCTCAGTTTCAAACAAACTGCCTGTTGGTATTTCTTCTACCATCACAAAGCCCTCTTTTTTTGTGTTGTTAAAATTTCTTAATACTTTCAACAATTCAGTTTCACCATTTGCAGTAGCAGCAGGGTTGTGAATTGTTTTGTATAAAGCGTCGCTAATTTCTTTTGGGAAAATATTTTTTTGTAAAAAATTAACCAATAAACTGCTGTAAATATTTTTCCATTCTTTACCGTGACCTTCTACCCTATTGCCAAATTTTTCAAACGTTAAAAGGTGTGCAAGTTCGTGCAGCAAAGTAATGAGGAACTCATATTTATTAAGGTTTCCATTAATGCTTATACGATGATTTTTGCCAATAGCTGCGTGTCTGTAATCTCCTAAAACAGATTGTCGTTTGCGAGTTACTGTTAAATGAACTTTGTAGTGATTGATGTAATTAACAACAGCTTCAAAACATCCATCAGGCAAATAAGCAGCTAAAGACTGCATTGGATGCTCAGTTATTGCCATTCTTATTTTTTAATTTCATTGTTATTCTTGTTTCAACAACACTATAAAAAACATATAAAACCATTCCACCAAAAATGCCATAAGTGTTTCTTTTTTCACCAGCAATAAATATGTATATTAAAACAGAAGATCCTATTACAACAAACTTAATTAAAGTAGCTACCATCATACTTCTTACTACTGCATTTGGGTTTTTATTTTGTGATGCAGTATGATGCATTGCAATGTTTACAAGGCTTACAGCAAAGAGAATGCAATTTGACCCAAACAAAACCATAGCATCAATATTGTATTGTGCCAATTGCTTTTTTAAAATAATTGCAACACAATTTATGATAATAAAAAGCGTGAAAAGAGGCATTATTTTTTTAACTAAGGATGTTGCTGGTTGCATAATTATTTAGATGGAGGATTGTCTTTAATAATTTTTCGAAGTGTTGCAAATATTGTAATAAGCATTAGTGCAATTGTGAAAACAGGAAAATCAAATTGAAACTTTTTGTCGAGCCACTTACCTGCAAAAACGGCCAATAAAAAACTTATTGCCATTTGCGATGCAAGACTTACATATTTCGTGTATGATTTAGGGTTATTCAATGATGTTTAATTCTGTTATTCTTTCAAAATGCTTTTTGTTCAAAGTCGAAAATGGAAGATTATTTTCAATAGCAGTTGCAGCAATAAATAAGTCTGCAATTTCAATTTGTTTTCTTTTTTTCTTAAGAATTGAATTAATTGCAACAGCAGTATCCACAGTAGTTTCACCAAAAGGAATTACTTCAATTGCCGTTAGAATTGTATCCCAAAATTGTAATTGGCTTTCTGTTGCACCAGCGTAAATTTCATATTTAGTAATGGCAGAAATAGCAAATTTATACCCTTGCCTTACAAGTAATAACCAGTGAAAATTTTCTTTATCTGTTTTTCTATAAAAATCAATAAGTATAGAGGTATCAACCATTACTAACTTGTTCGCCATTGGTTGATTTCTTTTCTATTATTATCAATAATTTTTAATTGTTTTTGAGTTGCGGTTGGTCCATTCAAAAGCAATTTTTCTAAATCTGATTTTTGTTTGTCAGCTTTTACACCTTTTGCTATTTCAAGTTGCAATTGCTTCAATTTACCAGAAGGTAAATCTTTTACAATTTGGAGTAATTGTTTAAATTCTATATCAATTTGTAATTGCATAAAACAAATTTAATTTTTATAATTTTTTTGAAACATTATACGATTACTTCTATCCTCTTCTTCTATGTCTTCTTCGTTTTCCTTCACTTTTTGATTCTCTGTCATCGTGTGTATCATCATTTTTAACATTGATACTTGTAGAATCTAAAACCATTGGCTGTCCTGCTCCAATTGCTTTTTTAATGCCGTCCAAATACGTTTCATTGTACTTAATGGCTTGTTCCAAAGAATCTGTTCTATATTTTAACAATTGAAGTTGTGTGATACTTTTCTTATTTCCATAACCAGGAATGTAGTATTTTAGAGGCGTAAACACAAGCAAGCAGATAGTTAAACCAACCAATAAAACGAAGGAAGTGCTAAGTGCAATATATACACTTACCCTACTTAATCTAAAGGTTGCAACTTCCTCAAAAGTGTCATCGTTTGTAATAACTAAACGATATTTGTTTTGAAGTCGTTTGATTGTAATATTTTCTGTTAGATTTGCCACTTACAAAAACAAAATTAAAGGTATTCAGCCTTTAACCTCAAAAACTTTGATTATGTAAAAATAACTATACTTTAAATTTTTAGTTTATTTACACAGTTTGTATGAAATTATCTTTTGCAAAAAAAATATTTGTTGTTTGTTTCTGCTTATTCATCAAAACAGCATTTGCTCAACCAGGCACTACCATTGATTTAGAAACAAAAAAGCCTGAGAAATACAAGGAAAAATTATTGAAGTCTGAAAAGACTGAAGAGAAAAAACTTAAGCCCACAAAAAGATTTATGGGCAATCTTGTTACGCATTACAATTATTTTTTTAATGCCAATAACAAGGTGAATGAAATTTTGGAAAAAGCAAAAGAGGGTTACATTGATGACTATTCTAAATTGCTTTCATTTTACAACTACACTTTAACCACAACTGCAAAAGATAAAAATATTGATTCGGTAATTTACAAATGCAATGCTGGTATTCTTTTGCACGATTTAAGAACAGATTGGGTTGATGATATGTATATGCTTTTGGGCAAGGCATATTTATATAGAAAAGATTTTGATTCGGCTTACAATGTGTTTCAATATCTCAATTATATTTATGCTCCAAAAGATGATGGTTATGATATTCCAATTGGTAGCAACTCAAGCAATGAAGATGGGCTTTTTACCATTTCAACCAATGAAAAAAAGAGACCATTTGTTCAAAAAGTAATTTTAAGAAAACCGCTGGAACGCAATGCTACATTCATTTGGCTTGTGCGAAACTATTTGGAACAAAGAAAATTAGATCAAGCATCTGCATTGCTTTCTATTCTTCACAACGACCCTATTTTTCCTAAACGTTTACAACCAGATTTGGGTGAAATGACAGCCTATCATTACTATCTTTCTAAGCAATATGATAGCTCAGCTTATCACTTAGAAAGAAGTTTAAAAAATGCAACAAACAGAGCAGAGAAAAGTCGTTGGGAGTTTTTGTGTGGTCAAATGTATCAACAAGGTGGAATGAGTGATGATGCAAACAGATTGTTTAAAAAAGCGATCAAACACACAACTAACCCACTTGCAGAAGTATTTGGTCATTTGAATATGTTGCAATACTCTGAAAACAAAAAGTCGAAAGATCCAAATGGTGATATTGCTGCTTTAAATAAGTTGGCAGATAAAAAGCGGTTTGTGAATTACAGAGACATTATTTACTACGCTGCTGGAAAAATTAGTTTGCAAGAGCCAAACACCAAACAAGCATCAGAATATTTCTTAAAAAGTGCCACTTCATCTGTTGATAATCCTCAACAAAAAAGCAAAAGTTATTTGGCTTTAGCCGATGCAAAATATGATTTGAAAGAATACAAATTAGCAGGTAGTTATTACGACAGTGTTAATTTAAAAATCATTGATTCTGTAGATGTAGCAAGGGTTGTAACGAGAAAGCCACCCTTGAAAATTATCACAAAAAACATTGATGCTATTTATTTGCAAGATAGTTTACAAGCATTGGCAAAACTCTCTGCAAAGGACTTAAACGAAGTATTAAAAAAGATTTATAAGAAATATAGAAAAGACAAAGGCTTGAAAGATGATGCTGCAAACAGTTTTGATTTTGGCAGTGATAATCCTGCTACATCAAACGCTCCAAGTTTTTCTGTAACTGATGCAAAGCCTGGTGAGTTTTATTTTGCAAATGAATCTGTAAAAGCTCAAGGTGTTAAAGACTTTAAATCTCGTTGGGGCAATCGTCCAAACGTTGACAATTGGAACAAAGCTTCTGTTGCTGCAAATAAAATTAGCACAGATGATGATAAATCAAATGCAGAAAAAAAGTTAGCAGATGCTCAAAACAAAGTAAAGAAAGGAAATGATAAAAATCCCAATCCTAAGGGTCAACAAACAGACTTGAATGACGATATGGATGTAATGTCAATGGGCAATCCAGACGTTTTTGATAATAATATCAAAACACCACCATCTAAAACAGCAACAGGTAAACCAGAGGATAAAGAAATGACTGCCGAGTCTTTATTTGCAGCAATTCCATTGACCGAAGAAAAACTTAAAAAATCAAACAATATTATTATTGAGGCATTGTTTCAAAATGGCGAAACTTTTAGTGATAAGTTAGATGATTACCCTTCTGCTATTGATGCTTATGAAGAATTGCTAAGGAGGTTTCCAAAAAATAAACACGCTGAACAAGCATTATTTAATCTTTCTTATTGCTACGAAAGAGCTGGAAAACTTGACAAGTTGCAAGCTACGCAAGAAAAATTAGACTTAGATTTTGGCAATGGAAATTTGTCGAAGGTTATGAAAAACAAATCTGCTAACTCACAAAAAGATTCTGCGACAAAACAATATGCAGACATCTATAATATGTTTTTAGAGGGTAAATATACCGAAGCAAGAACAGCTAAAAAAGAAGCAGATAGTATTTACAAAAAAAGATATTGGAGTCCTCAATTGAGTTTTATTGAATCTGTTTACTACATTAAACAAAGAGAAGATAGCATTGCTATTGATAGATTAAATTTAATTGTGAAAGGCAATGCTGACAAAGGTTTACAAGAAAAGGCAAAGTTGATGATTGACCTTTTGAAGCATAGAAAACAAATAGAAGAATACCTTTCAAACCTCGATAGTAATGGACATTACGATAGTGCTTTAGCAAAGATGAATGCGTTGATGAAAGATTCTATTGCTCTTGCAAAATTGAAGCAAGAAAAAGAAAGACAGAATGTATTGAAAATAGATTCATCGTTAATTGGAAAAGAGTTTACATACAATCCTAATGAGCCACACTATGCAGTGTTATTGCTCGATAAAGTAGATGATGTTTTCATCAAGGAGACTGTTACATCTTTCAACAAATACAACAAAGAAAAATTAACGAATAATGTGTTAGGTGTAAATTCCTTTAAACTAAATGAGCAGTATCATTTAATTCTAATTGGACCATTAAGCAATGCACCAAATGGACTTTCATATATTGATGATGTGAAACCACAAACCATTAAAATATTACCTTGGCTTCCAACTTTTAAATATACCTACAGCCTAATAGGCATAAGCAATTTGGAGATTTTAAAAGCCAATAACAATATGGATAAGTATAAAGCATTTTTGCAGAAAACTTTTCCTGGCAAGTTTTAAAACAATACACCACAGAGACACAAAGAACGCAGAGTTTCTAATTTCTTCACTCTGAGCCTCTGTGGTAAAACTTTAAGAAATAATGCGTAAATCAGTTAAAATATTCTGGAAAATTTTCTTTGGAAGCTTAGGAGCTTTTATTCTCTTTTTATTGTTGTGTAATTGGGGTTTGTTTGGCAAAATGCCTTCTATTGATGATATACAAAACCCTACTGCATCACTGTCTTCACAAGTGTATGCACAAGATGGAAGTTTAATGGGTAAGTTTTTCTTGGAAGATAGAACCAACGTGGATTTCAAAGACATTAGTACCAACATTATTAATGCACTTGTTGCCACAGAGGATGAACGTTTTTATAAACACAGTGGTATTGATTTGCGTGCAATTGGTCGTGCTATTCGTGGTTTAGGTAGAGATGGTGGAGCAAGTACCATTACTATGCAAACTGCAAAAAATTTATTTACAGAAAACTGGGCTACAAAGAATTTTTTATTGCGTGGCATTCAAAAATTCAAGGAATCTATTATTGCAGTTAAGCTTGAAAAGAATTTTACAAAAGATGAAATTCTTGCACTTTATTTAAACAGTGTAGAGTACAGTGACCACGTTTATGGTATTCGTAATGCAGCAAAAACTTTTTTTCAAAAAGAACCAGATAGAGTAACTATTGAAGAAGCTGCAATGCTTGTAGGAATGGTGAATGCACCTTCATTATACAACCCAAGACGTAATCCTAAGAATGCTTTTGAAAGAAGAAGTATTGTACTTGAACAGATGAAAAAGAATGGTTATTTAAAGCCATCTCAAACAGACTCATTGAAGGTGATGCCAATTGATATGAGCCACTATAAAAAGCTGGATGAGACTAATGGCTTAGGTCCATATTTTAGAATGGTACTTGGAGAAGAACTAAAAAAATGGTGTGCTGAACACAAGAAAATAAATGGCGATCATTATGACTTATATGAAGATGGATTAAAGATTTATACAACCATTAATCCTCGTATGCAATTATATGCAGAAGAAGCTGTAGCAAAGCATATGAGCTATATGCAACACTTATTGAACCAACAGCAAAACATTAAAGATAAAACCGTTTGGAACGGTTATGAAAATGTTATTGAAGCTGCCATTAAACACAGCGATAGATGGGCTGCTGCAAAAGGAAATGGACTAAGTGACTCTGAAACCAGAAAGACATTTAATGTAAAAGTTCCTATGAAAATTTTTGCATGGAACAGCAAAAGAGAAAAGGATACTATTATGACTCCTTATGATTCTGTTATGTATTGCAAGCAAATGATGCAAGCAGCATTTATGGCTATGGATCCTATTAGTGGCGAAGTGAGAGCTTGGGTTGGTGGAATTGATTTTAAAAACTTTAAATACGACCACGTTAATTACAATACAAAACGCCAAGTTGGTAGTACTATTAAACCCTTGTTATATAGCTTGGCAATTGAGCAAAGTGGCTTAACGCCTAACAGTATTGTACAAGATGTGCAACAACATTTTGGAAGATATGGCGATGTTCCTGCTACATCAAAAAGTTGTGGTGGTGGCTCTATCACAATGGCTGAAGCACTTGCTAAGTCTAAGAACTGTGCATCTGCATATATTTTAAAACAACTTGATGGCACAGGAAATAATGCCTCAAAAATATTTGTTGATTTTTTGAATAATAAGTGTGGCTTGCAAACAAAGATTAATCCTAATCCCTCCATTGCATTAGGTGCTTGCGAAATTTCTTTGTATGAAATGTTGCAAGCATATAGTATGTTGCCAGGAAGGGGTTTTAACGTGAAGCCAATTTTTATGACTCGCATAGAAGATAGAAATGGTAATACTTTGGAGACTTTTAGCCCAATGCGTAGAGAAGTTATTAGCGACCTTACAAGTTATCATCTCATCAATATGATGAAAGGTGTTGTAGAATACGGTACTGCAAAAAACTTAAAGTTAAGTTATAACATTACAGGTGAGGTTGCTGGTAAAACAGGAACAACAAATGGCAATACAGATGCTTGGTTTATGGGCTATACCCCACAATTGCTTGCAGGTTCTTGGGTTGGTTGCGATGACCAATTTATACACTTTACAAAAGAAAGTTATGATGGACAAGGTGCAAGAGCTGCTATGCCTATTTGGGCATATTTTTATGAGAAAGTAAGCCACGACCCCAACATTATTGGCATTGACCCTAGTGCAACTTTTGCACCACCACAAATTGCTAACAACGACATAAATTATGATAGAGTTATGGGCATTACACCAACGCAAGGTGCTGCACTTGAAGACGCAGGAAATGGAACAGCAGAAGATTTTGGCGTGCCTAATAAATTTAATGATAACAACGAAATAAAACCAGAAAGCGATTTTGATTTGGGCAAGCCAAAAGAAACTAAGCCAGATGATGAGAATCCTTATGCACCTGGAGGTTCAACACCTTTACCAAAACAAAATGATGATAGTAAAAATTTAGATTTATTAAAAAATCCTGCTGATAAACCTAAGAAACCTAAAGCTGTAATGGGACCTAAAGGATAAGTTTATTTATTCTTTCCATAATCAAATACCAATTGACAAAAGGCTTTGATGCCTACATCCAACTTATTATCTTCAATATAAAAATCAGGTGTATGATGGCTTGGAGCTTCTTCCAATTTTAGCTTTTCATTTCTTGCACCAAGATAAAAAAAGAAGGCAGGTATTTTTTCTCCATAAAAAGAGAAATCCTCTGCACCTGTAACCCAGGTCCAAGGCAATACATTTTCTTTTCCACCTGCTGCTATTTGCAAACTCGATAAAGATTTTTCAACCAAATTAGGATTGTTGTAAGTAACTGCTGTAACATTTTCTACATTCAATTCGGCAGTTGCTCCATTGGCTTCTGCAATGTTTGTTACAATACGTTTCATTTTCTCTATCACACCAATTCTCATTTTGCTATCGAGTGTTCTAATAGTTCCTTCAAGCATTGCTTCTTCTGGAATAATATTGAAACGTACACCACTATTGATTTTGCCAACAGTAATAATAACTGGAGCTTTTGTGATGTCTGATTGGCGGCTTACAACAGTTTGCAATGCCTGAATGATTTCTGCTGAAACAACAATGGGGTCAACACCTTCCCAAGGAGATGCACCGTGGCTTTGCTTACCTTTTACTTTGATGGTAAACAAATCGGCACTTGCCATAAATGCACCAGGCTTGTAATATATTTTACCATTATCCCCAAAGCTTTCTATGTGAATACCAAATACTGCATCTGGTTTTGGATTATCGAGGCAGCCTTCTTTAATCATCAGTTTTGCACCACCTTCTTCACCAGCAGGTGAGCCTTCCTCGGCTGGTTGAAATAGGAAAACTATTGTGCCACTTAATTCATTTTTCAGCTTACTTAAAACAGTTGCAGTGCCCATTAACATTGCAACGTGAGCATCGTGCCCACAGGCGTGCATTACACCTACAGTATTGCCATTGTAGCTGGTTTTTACAGTAGATTTAAAAGGCAAATCGTTTCTTTCTTCAACAGGAAGTGCATCCATATCTGCACGAAGGGCAATAGTAGGACCTGGTTTATTTGTTTTTAAAATACCTACGACACCTGTTTTTGCAAGTTTTCTTGTTTCTATGCCAAGGCTTTGCAAATGGTTTAATATCTTTTCTTGTGTTTTAAACTCCCTGTTTGACAGTTCGGGGTTTTGATGCAAATCTCTACGCCACTCAATTACTTTGGGAAGTGTTGAAGCTACTAAACTATTGTAATTGCTGAGTTGCGACTGAGAGAAAGAAAGATTGGCAAGTAGCAATGCTGCAAGTGAAAAAGAATATTTCATTGTGATTGTATTAGATGTTAAAAGTAATGTGTTTTACTAATTTGTTTTCTTGTTTAAATGTTTAAAATCAATTTGCTCAATATTTTCATTGGCGAGATGGAATAAAAGAGCCTATTAACGACTTAAATGTTTGCGAGCCATTTTGTATTTATTTTTATGGGGCTTTATAGGACTTAAATAGGGCGTAGATAGGAAGTATGAACAAAGAAAAATTAAGGATGAATTAAAAATGCTGTGGAGTAGTAATGTTTGATAGCCGGGTAGTAATATTTGATAGCCGAGTAGTTAGAAATGGCTGTGGAGTATTGATAAGGGAATGTGTAAAACGACTATTTAAAAGTACTTAGTTGTGCTGACTATTGAAATGTACTTAGTTTTGAAACTGAGTAGATATTTACAAATTATATTTGAAAAGCAATTGTTTAACAGATTCAAAAATATTTGGCGAAATGGGGACTTGCGTATATTTTTGAGTTGGTGGCAATTTAAAATGACACTATTATTCTAAAGTATGTTCTGTAAAACTTGTGGTAACAAAATAGACAACGACAGTATTTTTTGTTCCTTCTGTGGGACAAAACAATCGGACATAAATAAACCTGTTGTTAATGACATTGACTTACCTATACAAGACGAGCCTAAAACTGTAAATTTAAATTTGTCATTTGGACGACAGAATACAACTAAACCAATTCAAGAGACAAAACAGTTTAAGCAACCAAAATACGACCCGACATACACTAAAGAAAGCGATGCTACTATTTTTGGCGTAGTAATTTTATTATTTTTTTTATTACTTGCAATAATTGGTTCAATCAATTTTAGCACAAGGGACTCGCACAATCAGGACTCGTATAATCAGTTTATAGTTTTTTCATCTCTTGTTGATTTAGTCTTGAGAGTTTTTGTAACTATACGGGTTGTGGCAATTGCAAAACGACAAAATAGAAAAACTTTTGGATGGGGTGTATTTGCATTCTTTTTGCCTTCAATTGCATTAATAATTATTGGGCAACTAAGGAAAAGAAATATAAAATTTGAAATAAACGACAGCCTTAGTAAAGAAGAAAACAGCAAAATCCTTTCTGACAAAGCACAAGAATATTATAATGAAAATAAATATTCTGAAAGCATTCAATTTTCAAAAAAAGCAATAGAACTAAACTCTGAAAATGAAGCAGCAAAAGCGATATTAAAAAAAATCACCTCTTCAAGAGAGCCAGTATTCAGCCAAGCCAAAAGTGAAGAGTTTTTTGAAATTGTTTCACGATATACTGATGAAGAACTACTGACTATTATTAATGTAAGACAAAATAGCTATGCACCAACTTTTCTTACAGCTGTTGAAGAAGAAATTAAAAATAGGAATTTGCATAATAGTTAGACAAAACTGCCACCAACAAGTAGTTTGGCATTATTGGGGCTTGACGAATATAAGCCTCATCATTTGTTCTTTATTGTGCTTCAGTTCGGGCTTGACGTTATAAATTTGGCTTATGAATAAAACATCAGCAATATTGCAATTATCAACTTCGGTTATAGGCTGACGGAACTCGAATTAACTAACAATGGCGAGCCTTGCTCGTTCGCTACAAGTTTAAAATGACACCCTACACAATGACAAACGAAGAAATTTTACAAGCAGTTAGGCAAGTTGAAGGACTTGGAGGAATGACAGTCAACGAACGCCTTTATGTAAGCGGGCTTATTAATGAGTTTGACAAATCTAAAAATCACGATAAAGTTAAAGCTGCATATATTTTATAGCTCCTTCAAGTTGACGAGCCTTCTATTGAAAAAATTTTATACTAATTGAACTATCAAACAAAAATGTTTTAGCCCCACTGCTTCAAGAAAAAATTATCAAAACACCGTTTTAATATTTTTATGAATATAAAAGAACAAATTAAAGAATATATAAACAGCCAACCTGTACCCAAAAGCAGCGATATGCAAGCGTTGCACCAGCTTACACTTAAAGCATTACCAAAATGTAAATTATGGTTTTTAGATGGCAAAGACGATAATGGCAAAACCGTTTCTAACCCCAATATTGGATATGGATTGCAGACCATAAAATATGCTGACGGAAAAACAAGAGAGTTTTATAGAATTGGTATTAGTGCAAACACAACAGGAATTTCAGTCTATATTCTTGGTATAGAGGATAAGAAATTTTTAGCCGAAACTTATGGAAAAAAAATTGGCAAGGCAAATGTTACAGGGTATTGTATTAAGTTTAAAACACTTAAAGACATAAACATTGATGTGCTTGAAACAGCCATAAAATATGGGCTTGAGCTGAAAGGATAGTTATAAATAGCTATGCCTGATAGCATAAGCACCATTATTTGCAATATTAATCAACCATATTCAGTTGGTTAATATTAGCTAAAACATATTTAACATTTCTATCACGCACTTTTTTTAATTGGCATTGCTTGTTTGTTACTTACTTTGACAAATGTTCAGGCGTAAAAATTTATCTACTCAATACCTTGCTTTTTTATCTGCATTCATTATTTCGCTGGTAGTTGGTATTGCATTTATTATTGTTACCAAAGATTTGGTAGTAGTACTTGTGGCTTTTGTTGTTTTAAATACTGCTGCGTATTTTTTTCTGCACTATGTTTTTAGCTGGTTTATTTACAGGAAAATAAAGCTGATTTATAAACTTATTTACAACACCAAGGCAAGCAAAAGAGCAGAAGCATATTACAAATACATTCTACCAAAAAAAAATCTTAACGAAGTAAATGAAGAAGTTGAATCGTGGGCTATACAATATGCCAACGAGCTTGAAGTTATTCAACAAAACGAAACTTATCGCAGGGAGTTTTTACAAAACTTATCGCACGAATTTAAAACACCAATTTTCGCTATTCAAGGTTATATAGAAACTGTGTTGCCCGAAATGGAGGAGCATTCTATCAACAAAAAATTTTTAACCAATGCTCATAAAAATGTAGAAAGAATGGTGCATCTGGTTAAAGATCTTGATGAAATTTCAAAGCTTGAAACTGGTGAACAGCCTTTGTATAAAGAGAAATTTATTATTCAGGATTTGGTGAAAGAAGTGTTTGAAACGCTTTATATTAAAACACAAAACCTAAACATTAAAACACAAATAAAAAAAGGCTGCGAGCAACCCATTGCTGTGTTTGCAGACAAAGAAAAAATAAGACAAGTACTAAACAACCTTGTTGTAAATGCCAGTAAATATGGCAAACAAAATGGCAGCATTAGTGCTGGCTTTTATAAAACAGATGATAAAAATGTGTTGGTAGAAATCAGTGATGATGGCATTGGCATTGCTGAAGAACATTTGCAAAGAATATTTGAACGTTTTTATAGAACCGATAAAGGACGTAGTAGAAATGTTGGTGGTAGTGGATTGGGACTTGCAATTTGTAAACATATTATTGAAGCTCACAACAAAACAATTCACGCTCGTAGCACACTAAATGTAGGCACTACCATTGGGTTTACTTTGGATTTGAAATAGAATAATATTTTAAATCGCAAACCTTTTAAACCACATCTCAACCACTTATAATACAAAATAAACTTTGGCAGTCTTAATTTATCGAAATTTGCCAAACAAATAATTTTAATGAAGAACATTTTTTTAGCAGCAACGTTTATCCTTTTATCTTTTAATTCTTTCTCTCAATTTGCAGGAGGCAATAAAACTGGTGGTGGCAGAGGCTTTGGAAGCCAAATGAACATTGGACATTTTTATGGAAAAATTGTTGACAACAAAACTAACAAAGGCATTGCTGGCGTTACAATTCAACTAAAAGGCAACAAGTTTGACACTGCAACAAAGCAATTAAAAGAAGCTATTTTAAAAACAGTTATCACAGAAAATAATGGCGATTTTAGTTTAGATGGATTAATGGTATTTGGTAATTTTAAGTTTAAAGCAACAACAGTTGGCTATAAAAATTTGGAAAAACAATTGAGCTTTGGCATTAAAAAACCTGATGCTGGTGCTACACCAGATATGCAACTAATGATGAGCCTTGCTGATAAAGATTTAGGCAACCTGAAAATGGAAGTTGATGCAACAAATTTGGGGGAAGTAACAGTAACCGCTTCTACCAAACAACAATTTGAGTTGGGCATTGATAGGAAAATTTTCAACGTTGATAAAAGCCTTACTGCTGCTGGACAAACAGCAACAGAATTAATGAAAAGTATTCCATCACTTTCTGTAGATATTGATGGAAATGTTACGCTAAGAAATGCAGCCCCAACTATTTTTGTTGATGGACGTCCAACAACTTTAACCCTTGATCAAATACCTGTTGAAATTATTGACAAGGTTGAAATTATTACCAATCCATCTGCAAAGTTTGATGCAAGTGGTGGCAATGCAGGCATTTTAAATATCGTACTTAAAAAGAATAAAAAGAATGGCTACAATGGCAACCTTAGAGCAGGTATTGATAGTCGTGCAAAAGTGAATTTGGGTGGTGATATTAATCTTCGTCAAAATAAAATAAACTTTAGTGCAAGTGCCAATTTTAATCAACGAAAATCAATATCGCACAATTTCGCTAACACTACATTGTTAACACATCCTGACACGCTTGTTCGTTCTAACGAGGAGCAAACAAACAATGGTTACTTTGGATTTTTTAGAACAGGTATTGATTATTTTATTGATAACAGAAATACTTTAAGCATCAACGGAAATTATAACAAAGGAAACTTTAAAAATGATGGAAGTCAAGTAATAGATTCTTCTGAAACAAGCCCAGCTTACTCAACAACAAACAGAAATACTTACAGCGACTTTAACAACCAAAACTATGGTGGGCAGTTAAGTTTTAAACACAATTTTGCAGGCATTAACAAAAATCTTAGTGGAGATGTTAATTACAACTACAGCAATAGTGACAGGCTTTCGACAATTGGTAGCAGCAACATAAAAACACCAGGTAATTTATTTAAGCAACAAACTGATGGAAAAGGAACAAATAAATTTTTAACGGTACAGACAGACTATGAAAACCAAATTACAGAAAACACCAAGTTTGAGGCTGGTTTAAGAGCTGCTATTAGAGATTTTGAAACAGAAAATTATCAATATGTTGATGCAAACAATACTGGTTCTTATTCATTAAACACTCGTTCCAGCAGTCGTTATAAATTTAATGATAATGTTTATGCCGCTTACTCAACCTACAGTTTTAAAGCAAAGAAAACAAGTTTTCAATTGGGCTTAAGAGCAGAAAGTTCCGACTATACTGGAACGCTTAAAACCCTTAGTGGCGTTGATTCTACAAGTTTTAATATCAAGTATACCATCAGTTTATTTCCAAGCATTTTTATTACAAATAAGCTTAGCGAGAAAGAAGATTTACAATTGAATTATTCACGCAGAGTTAATCGTCCAAACTTCTTTCAGCTATTACCAAGCTACGATTTTAGTGACCCACAAAATCCATCGGTTGGTAATCCTAACTTAAAACCAGAGTTCACACATTCGTTTGAACTTTCTTATAACAATGCTCATAAAAAACAAGCAAATTTTTTAGCAACAGTTTATTTTAAATACAGCGAAAATTTAATCACGCGTTACATTTATAAAGATGTAAACAGAAACGTTCCAAATGCTACTGATAGTCTTTATTATGGCAGCTACATTAATGCCAATACAGCATTTACTTATGGGCTAGAATTGACTGAGAAATTGCCAATAACAAAGTGGTGGGATGCAATGGTGAATTTCAATTTATACAACACAAATATTAATGCTACTATACCAAATCAAAGTATTAATAACTCACTTGCAAGTTGGTTCACAAAAATCAATAGTACCTTCAAACTCGCTAAGGGCTTGAGTTTGCAGATAACCTGGGAAAATAGAAGCAAGACAATTATTCCACAAAGTGGTGGAGGTGGTGGAAGAATGGGTGGAATGTTTGGTGGCGGAAGTCAAACACTTGCACAAGGCTATACACTGCCACGCAACTTTGATATAGATGTGGCTTTACGTAAAGAATGGACCTGGAAAAATGGGCAAAGTGGCTCAATCAATTTAAGTATGAACGACATTTTTGCCACTCGTGTTAAAACAGAAACCAATGCCATTTATTTTACTCAAAATACAGAAAGATACAGAGACCCACAAGTAGTGCGTTTAAACTTTAACTATCGTTTTGGTAAGCTGGACTTGAATTTATTTAAACGCAAAAACACCAAAGCAGATCAAGGTGGTGGAATGGATATGATGCAATAGGATTTGCGATTTGTTTATTTTGGATTTACGATTTTAAAATCGGTTTGCAGTTTGCAAGCCGATTTTTTTACTACCTAAACCTACCGGAAACTGTGTAGCAAACTTTATTATTAATTCTCCAGAAAGTTTCGTTATTAATTTTTCTCAACCTTTTTCTGTTTCGTTTGTCAAGTAATCTTCCTTCGCTATCGTAGTATTGAGGCTGGTTGTAGAAGGTGAGTGTGTAATATTTTTTTCCTGCAAACAATGCATCAAATGCTTTGGGGCGAATAGACATAAAAACAAGGTTCTGTTTTTTTTCATCAACATAATAATCCAATCTATTTATCCAAGTGCATTTAATAGATTTCATATCTTCTATTAGTTTTAAAACATTAGTTGTATCGTAACCAAATTTTTGCAAAGTATCTGCTAATCGTTTTTCTGCAAGTTTAAATTCATACACATATCGCAGCGAATCTGTTTTCATCTCAATGGTTACATATTTAAAAGCATTGTCCGAAAACTCAATAACAATGGGCTTTTGCTTATATAAACTTGCATAGTTACTTTCAATTCTTATAACGGTAGTTTCATTTTCTTTATAATATTTTGTGGGGAAACGATAAGGCAAAGTAGTGTTGCAACCTATCAGTAAAATAGATGTTATTGCAAGCAGCAATATGTTTTTTATAATGCTATTCACTTCGAAAGTTCGTGCTTGAGAAATCTCAATTATCAAGCTTTTTCTGTCGTCAATGTGACGTTTATCTTCTATATTTTTCACGACTCTCATTCTTCACCTTTTTTATTGCACCAAGTAACGCCAAACAAAATATCTTTAAACTCAGCAAGAGGCATTTGTCGCAAGGTTTTAAAACCATAATCCCAATAGGTAAAATTTACCATACCATCATTTTCTGTGATGTCAATCAACGCTACATAATGTGTTGGCAAACGATATGTAACTTTATTATGATTCCCTTTATGCATCACAGCATTGTTTAAAAAAAGAAATACGTGATGATTTTTTTGCAATTTATCCGAGAGAAAATATGTTACATCACGAAAAGTAGGTCTAAATAAATCTGTACCCACAGCACTTACTTTATAATCACAAATCTTTCTCAACATTCTATTAAATTTGGCAAAATTTGTTGCTGGCCAAAGCCTGTCTTCACTGTCTGGTGTATAGTTTAAATTAAAAATGTTTACATATCCTTTAAAACAATCTGCCAAAGACATAAACCACATTTGGTCAGCATGATTAATATCTAATTCTCCTCTAAATTTCAACAATCCTGCTGCTTGTTTTACTTGCAGTGATGGCTTAAAATGCACTTTTCTAAAATGAGCTTCACCATTATTATATAGCTCAACCATAAACCTTGTATACCTTAGAGGATAGTCATTAATGCAACTATAACTTAATGCAGCATAGCCACAAAAATTGGTATTACTGCCTGCATAAATAAACATTGGTTTGGTAATATTCTTACGAATATTTTGCAAAAAAAGTTGTGGTTTTATATGCTGCCAATAAGCACTTTGATTGAGATTGCCAACACTATCGAGATATTTAATAGCCTTTATTTGCTGGACGTTTAAAGCATTAGCTTGTGCTAACGTAGTATAGTTTATGCTTAAGGATAAACAGATAGAAAAAATATATTGTAGCACAAACTTCATTCAACAAGAGGTTTTAAAACAAATTAAGTAAATGTAGTTTGTTTAGCGACAATGTTGATATTCTGCATAAACATCTTCTTAATTCTTTTTCTATATTATTAATAAGTGAGTAGCTTTTTAAACCAGTTGAGCTTTAACGATATTATTTGATTCGTCAAGATAAGTTTTTAATTGAACTCTATCTCTATTTTTTTAAGTCCAATTTTTGCATAATGACCGCTCTAAACAATTTTAAAATAATAAAATATGAC
>JANYEP010000074.1 GCA_025363075.1 Chitinophagaceae bacterium
GGCTCACAGCAGGGAAGTGAGGCTTCCTTTTTTGAATAAAGACTTAGTAAATTTTGTTGCTTCTCTCCCATCTTCATATAAAATTCAAAATGGATTTACTAAATGGATTTTGCGTGAATCTGTTAAGGACAAATTACCCCAAAATATTGTTTGGCGTAAAGGAAAAATTGGCTACGAACCTCCTCAACAACAATGGATGCAAAACCCAACAATGCAAGCAATGATAAGGACTGCAAGAGAAAAATTAGTTTCACAAAATATTCTTAATGTAAGAATATTAAACGAAAATATTATAGCTAAATCTGCTCACGATGCCAACAATTTTGATTGGTGGATTTTGTGTGCAGCAGAAATATTACCTTAAATAAAGATATTCAAATAACTTCATCATTCAATATTCCTTGTTCTTTATTCATCATTCTGCACATCTTTGCAGCCTATAAAATTTGCTTTATGAAATTAGATACAACCATCATTCACGCAGGTATGACGCCAGACCCAAGTACAGGTGCAGTAATGATTCCAATTTACCAAACCAGTACTTATGTGCAAGAAGCACCAGGCAAGCATAAAGGTTTTGAATATGCACGCAGCCAAAACCCTACACGTTTTGCATTGGAAGAAGCTTATGCAAAAATTGAAAATGGAAAATATGGTTTGGCTTTTAGTAGTGGCGTTGCTGCAACAGATGCTGTGATAAAACTTTTACAGCCTGGCGATGAAGTAATTGCTGCAAATGATATGTATGGTGGAACGTATAGATTGTTTAGTAAAATTTATGAAAAATTTGGTATTAAGTTTCATTATGTAAATATGATGGAAGCCAATAACATAAAGGCTTTCATCAACTCAAATACAAAACTCATCTGGGCAGAAACGCCTACAAATCCCTTGATGAATATTGTGGATATTGAAGCAGTTGCAGCTATTGCAAAAGCTAATAATGTGCTACTATGTGTTGACAATACTTTTGCTTCTCCTTATCTTCAAAATCCATTAAACAATGGTGCTGATATTGTGATGCATAGTGCAACAAAATATCTTGGAGGACATAGTGATGTGATACAAGGTTGCTTGGTGATGAACGATTTGGAGTTAAGGGATAAACTTTATTTTATACAAAAAAGTTGTGGTGCTGTGCCTGGTCCTCAAGATTGTTTTTTAGTATTGAGAGGAATAAAAACCTTGCACTTACGTATGCAAAGGCATTGTGAAAATGGAGCAAAAACTGCACATTGGTTGCGTAGTCACAACAAGGTTAAAACTGTTTACTGGCCTGGGTTTGAAGACTCAACCAATCACGAGATTGCAAAAAAACAAATGCGTGGTTTTGGTGGTATGATTAGTTTTGAATTAAAAGATGAAAGTATTGAAGCTTGCAATAAAGTATTATCATCAACACACTTATTTTCTTTAGCTGAAAGTCTTGGTGGTGTTGAAAGTTTAATCAATCATCCAGCAAGTATGACACACGCTTCTATACCTCGTGAAGAGAGAATTAAAAATGGATTGAACGATGGTTTAATTCGTTTAAGTGTTGGTATTGAAGATGCAGATGATTTGATAGAAGACTTGGCAAATGCAATAGGGTAAAGGGTTTTAAAAATTTCTTTCTCCATCAAGAGATGGAGAAAGAAATTTTATAGATAGTTATAATTCTACCTCAGATTTAATTTGTAACTCATCGAACTGTTTTTACTTTTTTTCAAAGTAATCGGAATCAACTCTTTAAAATATTAATTCATTTGTTAAAATACATACCAACTAAATTTCCCTTCACTCATTTGTTGGATCTTATCGTTCACTTTGTTAGGAATTTTGTTGTGTAATAAACTACATATTTGTTGTAGCGAATTTCTGGAATAATAATGTGTTATAAATTGAAAAGATTTTTTTGGATTAGAAGTTTTAACAGCAAATTCAAGGTGCATAGATTTACCCTGCCAAACAAAATGATGTGAAATACTTTCAATTTCACTCCAGTTTGCAAATCTTCTTATGAGAATTGTTTTATAAGTAATTCCTTCGTCATTTATCATCAAACGAATTTTTGAATTTACAACGAATTCAAATAAACCAATACAAAAAAAGATTATAGATGTTGTTAACAATAGTGTAAGCCATTCTTTCTCTAAGTTTAGTTTAAATAAAACTGACAGAAATAACAAGGTTGAGGCAATAAAAATAGACAAACTTTTTCTTGGTCTAAAAACATTTTCTCCTATTGGAATATTCATAATTGCCTATTTCAAATTCAACTTAATCTGTAACTCCTCAAATTGTTTATCATCAATGGTACTTGGTGCGTCAATCATCACATCACGTCCACTATTGTTTTTAGGGAAAGCAATAAAATCTCTGATGCTTTCACTTCCTCCAAGAATAGCACACAATCTGTCAAAACCAAATGCCAGTCCACCGTGTGGAGGAGCACCATATTCAAAAGCACCTAATAAAAAACCAAATTTATGTTGCTGTTCTTGCTCGTCCATTCCCAATGCTTCAAACATTTTTTGTTGCAATTCTTTTTGAAAAATACGAATAGAACCACCACCAATTTCATTGCCATTTAACACCATATCGTAAGCATTTGCTTTAATGTTTGAATAAGGATGTTTTAAATATTCAGCAGCATTTTCAATACGTGGATTGTTTTTAATCATCGTATCAATATCGCTTGGTTTAGGGCTTGTAAATGGATGATGACGAGCTACCCAACGATTATCTTCTTCTGCATATTCAAACAATGGAAAATCCAACACCCAAAGCAGCTTGAATTCATCATCTTTTCTTAAACCTAAACGTTTACCCATTTCCATCCTTAAATCACTGGTTGCTTTTCTTGTTTTTTCTTCTGCACCAGCCAATACTAAAATTAAATCGCCAGCAACAGCATTGCAAGTTGAAGCAATATTTTTTAATTGTTCTTCTGTAAAAAATTTATCTACAGAACTCTTGAAACTGCCATCAGCATTGCATTTGATGAAAGCTAAACCTTTCATTCCAATTTGAGGACGTTTCACCCATTCAACTAATTCGTCAGTTTGTTTGCGAGTGTATTCGCTGCAATTTGGAACACAAATAGCTAACACAGTTTCAGCTTCATTAAACACTACAAAATCGCTTTTAATAACAGCTTCTAATTGCTCTCTTTGCCCTAATGGTTTTGATGGAAATGTGTGAGCAGGAATTTTTAAATTTGTAATTTGTAATGGAAAACGAATATCTGGTTTATCGTTTCCATATTGCCACATTGCTTCTTCCCAAGTCATTCGTTCAACAATATTTGTGTAATCAATTCCTTTTACATCTTTAAAAATACGTTTTACTAAACCTTCAAACATTTGCAAAATATCTTCTTGTTCTACAAAGCACATTTCACAATCTATTTGTGTAAATTCTGGTTGCCTGTCAGCTCTCAAATCCTCGTCCCTAAAGCATTTCACAATTTGATAGTATCTATCATAACCACTCACCATCAATAATTGCTTAAAGGTTTGTGGGCTTTGTGGTAAGGCATAAAATTGCCCAGCATTCATTCTGCTTGGCACTACAAAATCCCTTGCACCTTCTGGTGTAGATTTGATTAAAAAAGGTGTTTCAATATCCATAAAACCATTTTCGTGCAAATAGTTTCTGGTGCTTCTGCCAACATTATATCTAAGTTCTAAATTCTTTTTTACAGGATTTCTTCTTAAATCTAAGTAACGATATTTCATTCTTAAATCATCGCCACCATCTGTATCATCTTCTATTTTAAATGGAGGAACTTCACTTTTGTTTAATATTTTAAATGATGTAACTGTAATCTCAATTTCGCCAGTTGGAATGTTTTTATTCTTGTTACTTCTTTCTGTAACGTTGCCCACAGCTTGCAACACAAACTCACGCCCTAAAGGGTTTTCATCTAATTGAGCTTGCAAATTTTCTCCAAATAAAAGTTGCGTAATACCATATCGATCTCTTAAATCAACAAAAGTTATTGAGCCAAATTTTCTTACAGTTTGCACCCAACCAGCAAGAGTTATTTGTTGACTAACATTTTCTATTCTTAATTCTCCGCAAGTGTGTGAACGAAACATTCTATTTACGATTTAATGATTTTTGATTTACGATTTGCAACGTGGCAAATATAGTGTTGCAGTAATAATTGAGATGTGAGCCATTGCTACATTTCATTAGCCAATCTATCGAAATGAAGTTGCCCAAAATTTTGTAAAGATGATAATTGCAAATCTGCCAAAGACCATCGCAAATCCTTTGCCTGATTGGGTGCTGGCACAACAACACATTTCATTTTAGCAGCTTTCGCAGCAATCATTCCATTAATTGAATCTTCAAAACAAACACAATTGGCAGGGTCACTTTTAAGTAATTTAGCACAATCTAAATATACTTGAGGATTGGGTTTTCCATAAGGCAAATCTTGTGCAGATGCAATTGCCTGCAAGTGATTTTTAATACCAGCCATCTCAACAACAGCATCTATTAGCGAGGTTGGTGATGATGTTGCTAATCCTATTTTAAAATTCTTATCTATAAAAAAATTGAAGATATAATCTACACCTTGCATTATCACACCTTTGGCTTTCACCTTTGCAATTACAGCATCTACAACCATTTTATCCCATTGAGGAATAAGCGATGCATCCATTTTAAAATGATTGAACCAATACTGTAAAAATTCAGCAGTTCTTAAGCCTGTTGTTCTATCATATTCTTCCTTTGAAATATGAATGCCATTCATTCCAAAAATATCATTGGCTGCTTCCTGCCACAAAGGTTCGCTATCAATCAGCAAACCATCCATATCAAAAATTACTGTGTTCAGTTTCATTGCTTATATAAAAAATTATGGCAAATAAAGGCGTTGAAAATTCAACGCCTTTATTATTTTTATTTTATTCCCCAACCCCATTTTAAAAACTCAGGAAAAGCCCTGCCCCAAGTAGGAACATCGTGTTTACCATCATCCATTTGCAAGTAATGCAAATGCTCATTGGTGTAGCCTTTTGCTTTTAATTCAACAATCAAGTCTAAGGCATCATCAATGCTATCAATAATGCCATTATTATTTCTATCTGCAGATTCATCAAGCACACCAGTTTGCAAAAAAAATTTTAACCAAGGATACATTGTACCATATCTAATTTGCAAATGCATCAATCTATCTTTTTCATCTTCATACCCCTTATCATAAGCCTTTCTTCTCCACCACAAACTACCACTAAAAATACCTGCTTTTTGAAATTCTCCTGCGTGATTCCAAACAATATCCAATGCACTTAAACCTCCTAAACTAAAGCCAGCAAAGGATTTATCTTTGAAAGATGGTGTGTGATATTGTTTTCTAATGAAGGGCAATAATTCATCAAAAATAAATTTTGAATAAAGACCAGCTTTATCTCCACGTCCTTTATAATCGGCAGAATAGATTGTTCCATATTCCCTTTTCCTCTCTGCACCACAATAAATTCCCATACAAAAAATGGGTTCAATTTCTTTTTGTTCATAAAGAGATTCCAAAATATTATCAAAACTCATTCTTGGCAAATCCTGACCATCATTTATAAGCAATAAACTCATTTGTTCTGGATTAATTCCAGCTGTTGGCAAATAGGCATCAAACCTCACATCTCTTTCAAGATATTCAGAATAAACCGTGTTTTCTTCTATTAAAATATTTCTATTTGTTGTGATATTTTTTTCAGCCTGCATAAACAGATTTGTGTAAGTGATAAGTTCAAAAATATGGGTTAAACATTTGCAAGAAGTGGCTTTTAAAAAATAAAAGGAATATTTTTTGTTTTTAACATTAAAAAAAAACCTATTATTGTTCCGATCAAATCAAAAACTATTTTATTATGAAAAAAATTGGAATACTACACGGAAAAGAAAGAAGTTTCCCCGAAGCTGTTGTTGAAAGAATTAATAGTAAAAAAATTGCAGGAATTATGGCAGAGCCTGTAACTATTGATAAAGTAATGCAAGGCGAACCTACTGAATATGCTGTTATCATTGACAGAATTAGTCAGGATGTTCCTTTTTACAGAGCCTATTTAAAAAACGCTGCTTTGTGTGGCACTGCTGTTATCAACAATCCATTTTGGTGGAGTGCAGATGAGAAATTTTTTAATAACTGTTTAGCTACAAAAATTGGAGTGCCAGTTCCTAAGACTGTTATACTTCCAAGTCACGAATTACCAACAGATACAAGCAACGAAAGCTTTGCAAACCTTGCGTATCCATTAGATTGGAAAGGCATTTTTGAATACATTGGATTTCCTGCATATATGAAGCCACACGCTGGTGGTGGATGGAAAAGTGTTTATCAATTAAATAGTTTAGACGAGTTTTTTGAGAAGCACGCAGAGACTGAGCAATTGGTAATGATGTTGCAGGAAGAAATTATTTTCACTGAATATTATAGATGCTATTGCATTGGTGGAAAACACGTTCGCATAATGTCTTACGAACCACGCAACCCACATCATTTACGTTATGTTGCAGACTTTAAACCAACAGCAGAAAGATTGGCACAAATGGAAGAAATTGTGTTAAGAATTTGCAGATACTTAGGTTATGATTTTAACACTGTAGAATTAGCTGTTCGTGATGGAGTGCCTTATGCCATTGACTTCTGCAATCCTGCACCAGATGCAGAAGTAACAAGTGTAGGCGAAGAAAATTTTGCGTGGGTGGTAGAAACCGCTGCAAATTTTGCAATCGAAAAAGCTCAAACCCAAAAAGAAGGAGAAGATAATTTAACCTAGGGTGAATACATTAAACGCAGCAGCAATAGTCAAAAACTTTTCTTTAAAGGAAAGGATGCATAAGCAACAACTAAATTAATCACACACACATAAAAAGAGTATGGGAAACATTAACTATCGTCATTTTACATTGGGTGTTGAAGAAGAATATATGGTAATTGACCCTCAAACAAGAGAGTTGAAAAGCCACGAACAAAAAATTGTTCACGAGGGTCATAAAATAATTAAAGACAAGGTGAAGGCAGAGATGCACCAAGCTGTTGTGGAAGTTGGTACAGACATTTGCAAGGATGTTGAAGAGGCTTACAAAGATGTTGCAACCTTACGTGGCACTATCTCACAAATTGCTGGTGAACTTGGGTTAAAAATGGGTGCAGCAGGTACGCATCCTTTCAGTCATTGGGACAGTCAGTTAATTACAGACCACGTTCGCTATCATCAAATTGTAAATGAATTGCAGGAAGCTGCTCGTAGTAATTTAATTTTTGGATTGCACGTTCACGTGGGAATGATGGATAGAAAACTTGCTATTCACATTGCAAATAGTGCAAGATATTTTTTACCTCACGTATATGCTTTAAGCACCAACTCACCTTTTTGGGAAGGACGAAAAACTGGCTACAAGTCTTTTAGAACAAAGGTTTTTGACAAATTTCCACGCACAGGAATTCCTGATTATTTTGAAAGTATTGAGGCTTACGACAATTATGTAAACCTACTTATCAAAACAAATTGTATTGATAATGCTAAAAAAATTTGGTGGGATTTGCGTGTGCATCCTTTCTTCGATACAGTTGAATTTAGAATTTGTGATGTACCAATGACTATTATGGAAACCACTGCTATTGCTGCATTGTTTCAAGCAATTTGTGCCAAATTATATAAGCTAAGAAATTCTAATCAAAATTATATAATGTACCAACGTGCATTGATTAATGAAAATAAATGGCGTGCTGGTCGTTATGGAATTGATGGAACATTGATAGATTTTGGAAAAGAAACTGAAGTGAATACTCGTTTACTCATTTACGAATTACTCGAATTTATTGATGATGTTGTTGACGATTTAGGTAGCAGACACGCTATCAATTATGTACACAAAATGATGGAAAATGGTACTGGTGCTGATAGACAGCTAAAAATATATGAAGAAACAAACAACCTCGTTAACGTAGTTGATTATATAACAGGGCAATTTTTAGTGCCGTAATATTTCAAAATTATTTTTCAAAAAACCTCTAAGAATTTTCTTGGAGGTTTTTTGTTATAGCCTTGGCTGCAATCCACCCTGTTGTCCAGGCATTTTGAAAATTAAATCCACCAGTTATTCCATCAATATCTAAAACTTCTCCTGCAAAAAACAAGTTTGATATTTTCTTGCTTTGCATTGTGTTTACATCAACTTCATTTAGTTTTATTCCTCCACAGGTTACGAATTCTTCTTTAAAAGTTGTTTTACCTTTCACCAAAAAAGATTGTGCTGTAATGTTCTTAACAAGTTGATTTTGCTGCTTTACAGGCAAATCTGCCCAACGCATATTTTCATTTATTTCAGCAGCGTTTAAAAAATATTCCCACAAACGATTTGGCAAGCCAAAAGCATTTTTGCTATGTATTTTTTGCGAAGCAAATTGTTGCCTGAGCATCATTATTTCTTCTTTGAAATTTTGCTCGTTAAACTTGGGCAGCCAATTTACCAATACTTCAAATTCATAATTTTTTTCAGCCAATTCTCTTGCTGCAAGAGAAGACAACTTTAACACTGCTGGTCCACTTAAACCCCAATGTGTAATTAAAAGTGGAGCTTGAGATTGCAATTTTGAACCAACAATTTTTATTATTGCTTTTTCTACACTCAAGCCCATTAATTTGGTGATATTATTGTTAGGTATATTGAATGTAAACAAGGATGGCACTGGGTTTTGAATAGTATGACCCAAACTTATGAGCCAATCAAATTGTGAAGGTTTAGGAAAACCACCACAAGCAACACAAACATAATTTGCAGTTATTTTTTTGCTTAAATTTTGGAATACAATTTCAAATAAATCATTTTCTTTTTTTATTGAAGCAACATCACTACTCAATAAAATTTCTACTTGGTATTTATTAGCTTCTTGCATCAAACAATCAATAATTGTTTGTGAAGAATTGCTTACAGGAAAAATCCTACCATCTGCTTCTGTTTTAAGTTCAACACCTCTTTCACTATACCAATCAACAGTATTTTTTGCATTAAACCAATGAAATGCTTTTTTTAAAACCTGTTCGCCTCGAGGATATTTTTTTGATAGTTCAACAATATCAAAACAACTGTGTGTAACGTTACAACGCCCACCACCACTCACTTTTACCTTACTAAGTAGTTTATTATTTTTTTCAATAATTATTATTTTTAAATTGCTATTTAATCTTGCTGCATTTACTGCACAAAAAAAACCTGCTGCACCGCCACCAATTACTACAAGCGTTTTATTTTCATCTTTCATTATCAATCAAAAATATTCTATAGTTTGTTGTTTTCAAAATATGATTTTCATCAGCAACGATTTTGCAAAGCAACTCTTTTCTACATTTGTGTTTAGAGTAATCAATATGAGCAAGCTTAATTTTCATAATATAAAAATTTACACAGCAATAACTATGTTTATTTTATTTTGGATAATGACTTTTGCTTATGTGCTTCCTGTAAACATATTCAAGCAGAAAACACCCAAAATTGCTTGGTGTTATAACCAGATTTGGGGGCAAAAATGGAGTTTTTTTACTCAACCAAACTTGTACAATGAAAGGCTCTTCTTTGTTTTAAAAAAATCTGAAACAACTCAAGTTACCGATAGTATTGATGTATTGAATGAACTATGGAAAGATAAAAGAACCAATATTCCATTTAACACAAAAGAAGATATACTCAACCACATAATGTACTGGCAAATTGATGCATTGAAAGAAACTATTGATACTAGTAAAAAAATTACAAAAACCAATAACACATCAATGTCAAATATTGAAAATTTTGGCAAATTAATGTTGCAAAAAAAAGGCTATAAAATTGACGATAGTACACAATTTAAAATGATGCTTTATGCTGATTACATTAATGGATTTGGAATCAATAAAAAAAATAAAAAATGTGTTTTAGAATTTGAAACTTCTTACAAACCCTTTAAATGATATTTATTAATAACACAATAAATTATTTGCAAGCAAAAAATCATAAAGCATTTTATTTAGCATTTATGCGAGTTGCTATGGGTATTTTTTTGCTGAAAGAAATTGTTTCAAAATTCCCCTACGCTTCTATTCTTTACAGCAACCAAAGTATTTTCAAATTCAATGATCATAGTGGTTTTGTAGCTTTAGATGTTGATGTTACATTCTTAAAAAATTACTATCAACTTATTCTTGGAGTTTACATTCTCGCTATACTATTTTTTATTTTTGGTATTGGAAAAAGGTTTACTGCTTTTATTATTTTCATTCTAATCCTTGTACTGCAAAAGTTAAATAACACAACGATAAATGGGGGAGATAAAATGGCAA
Organism: Chitinophagaceae bacterium; assembly: GCA_025363075.1. GTDB lineage: Bacteria > Bacteroidota > Bacteroidia > Chitinophagales > Chitinophagaceae > CAIVPM01. Next base: position 10,317 of record JANYEP010000074.1, read on the forward strand.
GGTTGCTAATGTTTTATTTTGTTTTTGCGAATGCATATGAATTTTTTTCTTATAAAAAAACAAATAAATCCTTACAGCCAAACACTACAACCAATAACTTAATTAGCAATCTGGCTGCATATTCAATGATGCTGCAATTGTGTCTTGCATATTTTGCAGCATTTATCAATAAATTAAGCAGCCCATATTGGCTCAATGGAACAGCAATTTATTATGTATTTCAAACAGAGGCATATCAAGGCACCCGATTTAATCAAGTATTATCTCACTCCAATTTTTTTGTTTATTCCATAACATATTTTACTCTTTTTTTTGAAGGTAGTTTTGCGTTTTTAATTTGGTTCAAAAAACTTCGGAAACCATTGTTAATAGTAGGTTTTATACTACATTTTAGCATTTATTTTCTAATGATGATATATAACTTACAAATCATATTTTTGCTGCCTTATGGGTTATTTTTTGCAGATAGCGAAATTCAATATTTCTTCAAGAACAAACTGCGGTTAAACTTTACTGTAAAAAATTAATCCTAAAACTTCAAATCAAAA
>JANYEP010000088.1 GCA_025363075.1 Chitinophagaceae bacterium
AAATGGGTAAAAGGCCACGCAGATAATATTTATAACAATCGTTGCGATATTCTTGCAACTACTGCTGCCGATGGTAAAAATTTGCTTATAGATGAAGGTTATGAAAGCATTGTTTTATAAAGGGTAAGTTGTTTTACAATATTATCACAGATATTCGCAGCCCGAATTTAAAGTTGAAATTATGATGCAGAGAAAGAGTAAGCAAAGTTTGATGCCAATTATTTTTGCACTCATTTTTTTAATGGGTTTAGCAATTGGATATGCTTTAAATAATAGAAATGGAGCTAGTGGCTTTTTTAGTAAAGACAAAAGTTCTTCATTACAGGAAATTTCCAATCTTATCAAGTCTAAATATGTTGATGATATAGGTATAGACAGTATTAATGAATATGCTGCAAATGAAATGTTATCTCATTTAGACCCCCACTCTATCTATATTCCTCCTACCGAGGTCAGCAGAGTTAACAACGAAATGGAAGGTCATTTTACCGGCATTGGAATTTTGTATGACAATATTGATGATACGCTAAACATATTACGTTTAATAAAAAATGGACCAGCAGAAAAAGGAGGTATTTTGGTTGGCGATAAGTTATTGAAAGCAAATGATTCTATTAATTTAATTGGCAAAAAAACTACTGACATCTCTCTCAAGAAAAATATGCGTGGCGAAGAGGGTTCTATCTTAAAACTAAATATTTTAAGGGAAGGTGTTGAAAAGAAAATAGAATTGAAAAGGGCTTCTATTCCAATTCCTTCTATTGATGCTGCATACACTATTGATAGTAAAACTGGCTATATAAAAATCAACAAATTTGCCGAAAGAACTTACGAAGAATTTATGCAGAGCTTGGAGGGTTTGCAAAAGCAAAAAATTGAAAACCTTATATTGGATTTAAGGGGAAATGGTGGAGGCTTTATGCACGCAGCAACTGCAATAGCTGATGAGTTTTTAGATGGCGACAAATTAATTGTTTACACACAAGGCAACAAGTCTGAGAGAAATGAATTTAGGTGCAAAAAGGAAGGCTTGTTTGAAAAAGGAAAGTTGATAGTATTGATTGATGAAACCTCAGCTTCTGCAAGTGAAGTGTTAGCAGGTGCTTTACAAGACTGGGATAGGGCTACAATTGTTGGCAGACGCAGCTTTGGCAAAGGCTTGGTGCAACAACAATTTAATTTAAGCGATGGTGGTGCATTGCGTTTAACAGTTGCAAGATACTACACTCCTCTTGGGCGAAACATTCAAAAACCATATAATCAGGGCAAGAAAAAATATCAACAAGAGTTGGAAGAAAGATACCACACTGGAGGAATAGTTAGTGGCGATTCTGCTCAACCAAAAGGACCTTCATTTAAAACACCAAAAGGGCATATTGTTTATGGTGGTGGTGGCATTACGCCAGATTATTTTGTAGCATTCGATACAAATATGGTACACTCTATTTTGGGTAAGCTTTATGCAAAAGATGTGCTTGAAAAATTCACTTATAAATATTTTTTAGCAAATAAAAAAAACGCTACTCAATATAAAAATGCCAGCGATATTGCTAAGAATTTTGCATTGAACGATGAAGATTGGAAATCTTTACAATCACTTGCAGCTAAAGATAGTATAGATGTTAGCAACCTTTCCCTTGAAGCAAAAGCAGAAATCACTCAAACCATTAAATCTATTTTTGCAAAGTTGTTTATGAGTGATGCTGCTTACTACGAAGTAAATAATGCTACGGACGATGTTATTATGAAAGCATTAGAACTTATAAAATAGTGTATTTATCAACAAGTTTTGCTACAGGGTTTGTTACTTTAACATTAACGCCTACATTTGCAACGATGAAGCGAAGAACAAAAACTACTTTTCATAAAAATTAATAAGGAAAAAGACAGGTGTGTGCCTGTCTTTTTTTGTTTATACAAATGATACAAACAATAGGCATATTAGGTGGTGGGCAATTAGGTAGAATGATGGCACTTGCTGCACGAGAAATGGGATACAATATTGTAGTACTCGACCCTACGCCAAACTGCCCTTGTGGGCAGGTTGCAGATAAGCAAATAGTTGCTGATTTTGATGACATTGAGGCTGCAAGGGAATTGCTTGAAAGCTGCGATGTGATTACCTATGAATTTGAAAATGTGAACCTGAAAGTGGCAGAAGCATTAGCATCTAAACTGCCACAAACAAGCAGGTTACTTGAAGTAACACAAAACAGGATTATTGAAAAAACTGAAATAAATAAAGCTGGTTTAAAGACTGTGCATTACAAGGTAATTGCAAGCCAGGCTGAAATGGATTTATTTGTAGAGAATTATCAAAAAAATTCGGTAAAGACTGTCATTAAAACTGCTATTGGTGGCTATGATGGTAAAGGGCAATATGTAATAAACAATGTTGCTGAATTAAAAGCTTTTGCAACAGAAAATTACAATACAGGCATTGAATATGTTGCTGAAGAATTTATAAAATTTGAGAAAGAATTATCTGTTATTGTTTGTAGAAACAGCAATGGTGAAATGGCTGTTTTCCCAATGGCAGAAAATATTCATCGCAACCAGATTTTGTTTGAAAGCATAGTGCCAGCAAGGGTTTCACATTACATTGAAGAGAAGGCAATATCGTTGGCAAAACAATTGGCACAACATATTAATCTGGTAGGAACATTGGCAATTGAATTGTTTTTGTGTAATGATGAATTGGTGGTAAATGAATTGGCACCTCGTCCACACAACTCTGGTCATTATACCATAAATGCTTGCACAACCTCTCAGTTTGAACAACATATAAGGGCTGTTTGCAACCTGTCTTTGGGCGATACAAAATTGAGTTCGCCTTGCGTGATGGTAAATATTTTAGGGGAAGATAAATATTTGATGAACAGAGAAAAAATTGGTAAGCATAAGCTACATTTATATGGAAAAACAGAGGCAAAAAATGGCAGGAAAATGGGTCATATAAATGTGCTTGGAGAAACAATTGGCGAATGTTTGAAAGAAGTTGAAAACTTAATTCTTCATTAAATTAAAAACATTTTTCAAGCATCTATGTTTGCTACATAATTAATACAAATCACTAACAACTATAATAATGGAATTACTCTACGAAGGCAAGGCAAAAAAGGTTTATTCGACCGATACTGAAAATGTATTGAGGATAGAATATAAAAATGATGCTACAGCCTTTAACGGTGTTAAAAAAGATAATATAGAAGGCAAGGGTATTTTGAACAATTTATTCAGTAGTTTTTTCTTTGAAATGCTTGCTGGAAAAGGAATTAAAAGCCACTTTATAAAAAAGATTTCTCAAACAGAGCAACTTGTTCAAAGTGTTACCATAATTCCGTTGGAAGTTATTGTACGCAATGTTGCAGCAGGAACTTTGGCAAAAAGAATTGGCAAGGAAGAGGGTTATTTAATGAGACGCCCCATAATAGAATTATGCTATAAAAATGATGCACTTGGTGATCCAATGTTGAATGATGACCATATTGAAGTGCTTGATATTGCTACCCAATTTGAGTTGCAAGAAATTAAAGCAAAAGCCCTTGAGATTAATGAAGTATTGATTGCCTATTTCAAAAATTTCAACATAGATTTAATAGATTTTAAATTAGAGTTTGGCAAAACTGCTGACGGAAAGATTTTGTTGGCAGATGAAATAAGCCCAGACACTTGCAGGTTGTGGGATGCAACAACAAAACAAAAATTTGATAAGGATGTTTTCAGGAGAGATATTGCTCCTTTAAGAGAAACTTATCAGGCATTGGCAGATAAATTAGGCATTAGCTAAATAAACTATTTTATAAGTGACATTTGTATTACCAGAGTTAGTTATGAAAAATAGAACTTGTATATGCTCATAATAAGGTTGAGCGTTTCTACAGTTTACCATTAATAAACTACTACAAGTGAATGATATCAGGGGTTTCATTCATTTGTGTTTTAAATAAAGTATTTGAATACAAGAATTTATATATTACAAAAAACTGGTTTCGATAACAAAACCAAGTCTTTGCAAAAACAGTTAGAACAACTGCAAATAACTGCTGCTGCAAAAGTTTACACGACTTACGATATTTTTAATATAGAGGAACAAGAGCTTGAAACTGTTGTAAACAGTGTGTTTTGCGATGTTGTTACAGAAAATTATTACCAAGAATTACCAGAGCATCAACAAATTTTTGCTATTGAATATTTACCTGGGCAATACGATGCAAGAGCAGATGCAGCAATGCAATGTTGCCAACTCTTGTTTCATCATAACAATATTTACATTCAAACTTCACAGGTAATTGGTGTTGATGATATTGATGAAAATGATTTAGAAAAACTAAAACAATATTTAATTAATCCAGTTGATAGTAGAGAGAAAAATCTTAATCAATTAGAAAAGCCAAACTTATCAAAAGCAGAAAAAGTTAAGACCTTTGAAAACTTTACAAGTCTTGATATACAAGGATTACAACAGTTTTTAAAAGAGCAGAATTTATCAATAGATATTGAAGATGTAAAATGTATTCAGCAATATTTTATTGAAGAAAAAAGGAATCCAACTGAAACAGAAATTAAAGCTTTAGATACCTATTGGAGTGATCATTGCAGACATACAACTTTCCTTACAGAGCTTGAAAACATAAGCATTGAGGGTGATTATAAAAATGAAATTGAAACAACGCTTCAAAAATATTTAGCTTGTAAAAAGGAATTAGGCAGAGAACATAAACCCACAACTTTGATGGATTTGGGAACTTTGCCTGCAAAATATTTACACAAAAAAGGGTTCTTAAAAGACTGGCATCAATCCAAAGAAAACAACGCTGCAACTATTGAAATAGATATTGCTGTAAAAGGTAAATCAGAAAAATGGTTATTGCTTTTTAAAAACGAAACACATAATCATCCTACAGAAATTGAGCCTTTTGGTGGTGCAGCAACTTGCATTGGTGGTGCAATTCGTGACCCATTAAGTGGACGTGCTTATGTGTATCAGGCAATGCGTTTGAGTGGTGCAGCTAATCCATTAGAACCAATTACAGCAACACTTTCAGGCAAACTACCTCAACATAAAATAAGTAAAGAAGCAGCGTTAGGATATAGTTCTTATGGCAATCAAATTGGCTTGGCTACGAGTTTGGTTAGTGAAATTTATGATGATGGTTATAAGGCAAAACGTTTTGAATGTGGCTTTGTTGTAGCAGCAGTAAACAAGGAAAATGTTATTGAACAAGATCCAGAAGAAGGCGATGTTGTTTTGTTATTAGGTGGCAATACAGGGCGTGATGGAATTGGTGGTGCAAGTGGTTCATCAAAGCAACACAATGAAGTTTCATTAACAACAATGCAGGCAGAAGTGCAAAAAGGAAATGCACTGACTGAAAGAAAAATACAAACGCTATTTAGAAAGCCCGATGTTACAAAGTTGATTAAGAAATGTAACGACTTTGGTGCAGGTGGTGTATGTGTTGCTATTGGTGAAATTGCTGATAGTATTAGCATTAATTTAAACAAAGTTCCTTTAAAATATGAAGGCCTGAATGGAACTGAAATTGCTTTAAGTGAATCACAAGAAAGAATGGCTGTTGTTATTGCAAAGGAAAACGTAGAACTCTTTATTGATAAGGCTTTACAAGAAAACGTACAAGCAACACCAATTGCAGTTGTTACCAATGATGGTGTGTTGAGAATGAAATGGAATGATGAAGAAATTGTGTGTTTGAAACGTAGTTTTTTAGATACAAATGGTGCATCAAAAAAAGTAAATGCAAGCATCAATCTTCCAAAAAAATCAACAAATAATTCAGTAGAATTTACAAAAGAAAATTTTTTAAAAATACTTACTTCAAAGCAAGTTGCTTCTCAAAAAGGAATGGTTGAACACTTTGATAGCACAGTGCTTGGCACAACTTGTTTAATGCCTTTTGGTGGTAAATATCAGTTAACACCAAGTGATGTTTCTGCACATTTTATTTGCGATAATAGTTATACAGCAAATACTGTAAGCCTTGCTGCTTATGGTTATCATCCAGAATTTACAACTGCCAATACTTACCTTGGAGCAATGTATTCTATCATTGAATCTGTTAGTAAATTGGTTGCTGCTGGTGTTGATTATTCAAAATGTTATTTAACTTTTCAAGAATATTTTGAGCGATTAAAAGACGATGCAACTAAATGGGGCAAGCCTTTATCTTGCTTGTTAGGTGCTTTTGAAACCCAATACCAGCTTGGTATTGCAGCAATTGGTGGCAAGGATAGTATGAGTGGAAGTTTTAATGAATTGAATGTACCACCAACATTTGTAAGTTTTGCCATTGCTACAGAACAAAGTGAAAATATCATTTCACCAGAGTTTAAAAATACCAACAGCAATATTTATTTATATAAAGTTGATGCAGATGAAAAGCAAATTCCAAATTGGGATTTGTTAAAACAAAAATGGAACAGAGTACACCAACTTATTAAGGACAAAAAAATTGTTGCAGCAAAACATATTAAAGATGGTGGCATTGCAGCAACAATTGCACAAATGAGTTTTGGAAATAAAGTTGGAGTTGAGGTAAATACAACAGAAGATTTATTGGATACAATGCTTGGCAGCATTGTATTTGAAAGCAAAGAAGATTTAAGTAATGAATTTATTTTACTTGGACAAACCAATACTTCTGCTCAATTAAAGCTAAATAATGTTGTTGTAGAAATTGATGAAGCCATTCAACATTGGGCAATCACATTTGAAAACTTATTTCCAACAAAAACAAAACAAAGCGAAGAAAATATTTCAATTCCTTTAATAAATGTTTCCTCTAAAACTATTGCTGGTATTGGCTTTGGTAAACCAAGAGTTTTAATGCCAGTATTTAATGGAACAAATTGCGAGTTTGAAACCCAACACTCATTTGAAACAGAAGGAGTAATTGTCGAGACAATTAATTTCAATACACTGAACGAAAAATTGATTGAACAATCAATTCAAAAAATTGTTGCAGCAATGCAGCAATCGCAAATATTAATGTTTAGTGGTGGCTTTAGTGCAGGTGATGAGCCAGATGGTAGTGCTAAGTATATTGTGAATGTTTTGAAGAATAAATATATTAGTGATGCAGTGCATAGTTTATTGGAAAATGGTGGTTTGGTTTTAGGGATTTGCAATGGATTTCAGGCATTAATTAAGAGTGGTTTATTGCCATACAGCAAAATTCAAAATCTTACAGAACTATCACCAACATTGACTTTCAATGATATTGGAAGACACGTTTCGCAAATGGTTGATATAAAAGTAGTGAACGATAACAGTCCTTGGTTACAAGGAATGAAAGATAAAGTTTTTACTGTTCCTGTTTCTCACGGTGAAGGAAAATTTTATGCTTGTGAAGAAACATTAGAACAACTTATTCAACAAAATCAGGTGGCAACACAGTATGTGGATTTAAGTGGAAATCCAACAAATATTTTTCCTTACAATCCTAATGGAAGCCTTGCTGCTGTTGAAGGTGTGATAAGTGAAGATGGAAAAATATTTGGCAGAATGGCACATCCAGAAAGGTATAAAGAAGGAAGATTTAAAAATATTCCAAACATAAATTACCATAACATTTTTAAAAATGGAGTTGATTACTTTTTATAATAAATGATTAAAGAATTTTTAAATAGCGATACATTAAAAGAAGAGTGTGGTGTGTTTGGTGTTTACAACCATCAAGACGCTGCAACCCTTACCTACTATGGGTTAAACGCATTGCAACATCGTGGGCAAGAGGGTGCAGGAATCATCGTTGGTAATGATAGTAAATTGTGGGGACACAGGGCTTTGGGCTTGGTTACAGATGCTTTTAATTCAAACACCATTCAACAATTAAGCATTGGTTCAATTAATGCCATTGGGCACGTTCGTTATTCAACAAGTGGTGGAAATTTTTTAGTAAACGTTCAACCATTTTTAATAAAAAGTAACGAAGGCTATTTTTCAGTTGCACACAATGGAAATCTCGTAAATGCTGACCAGCTAAGGGTTTCATTAGAAAATAAAGGCTCAATTTTTCAATCAACCAGCGATACAGAAGTTATTTCACATTTAATTCGTCATAGCAAAGAAGCAACAGATATTCTGCAAATTAAAGATGCTATCAAACAAATTGTTGGAGCATTTTCTTTGGTTATTCTCACCCAAAAAGCATTATATGCTGTAGTGGATGAATATGGTTTTAGACCATTATCATTAGGGCAAATGGAGAATGGAAGTTATGTTGTTGCAAGCGAAACTTGTGCTTTGGATGTTGTGGGAGCGACCTTTGTGAGAGATATAAAACCTGGTGAAATTGTAGAGATTTCTAACAATGGTTTGCAAAGTGAATTCTTTGCAGAACCCAAGCCAGCTAAGTGTTCTATGGAATATTTATATTTTGCTCAACCTAATAGTGTGATTGACGACGTGAGTGTTTACACAGCAAGAAGAAGAATGGGTGAACAGCTTTGGATGGATGCACCTGTTGATGCAGATGTAATAATTGGTGTGCCAGAAAGTGGTAGTTTAGTGGCGATGGGAATGGGGCGTGCAAGTCGTTTGCCAGTTGAACGAGGCTTGATAAAAAATAGATATATCGGTCGTTCTTTTATTCAACCAACACAAGAGTTGAGAGACCAAGCTGTACGTTTAAAATTGAGTGTTGTTAAACATATCATAGAAGGCAAAAGGGTTGTAGTTGTTGATGATTCTATTGTTCGTGGCACTACAAGTAAAAAAATTGTCAAGCTGTTAAGAGATGCCGGAGCTAAAGAAGTTCACTTCAGAAGTGCAGCACCACCAATTATGAATCCTTGTTTCTATGGTATTGATACTTCAACAAAAGAAGAGTTGTTGGCATCTAATATGAGTGTTGAAGAAATGAGGGTGTATATGAATGTTGATAGCCTTGCTTTTTTGAGTGTAGAGTCAATGATAACGGCTATTTCAAGAGATTATGAAGGTGAGTTGAAAGGTCAGTGTGTAGCGTGTTTTACAGGAAAATATCCAACACAATTGTTCGATAATAAGTTAGTATTTCAAGAAAAATGTTAGTTAAAAATGTCAGAATTATATAAACAATCAGGAGTAGATTTAGAAGCAGGTTACGAATCTGTGGAGCTAATAAAGAAACATACACAAAGAACTTTTAGGAATGGTGTAATGGGAAGCATTGGTGCGTTTGGTGGCAATTTTGATTTGAGTACTTTGAATTTAAAAGAACCAGTTTTAGTGAGTGGAACAGATGGTGTTGGCACTAAATTAAAATTGGCTTTTGAGTTGGATAAGCACGATACCATTGGCATTGATTGTGTGGCAATGTGTGTGAATGATGTTGTTGTGCAAGGTGCAGCACCATTGTATTTTCTGGATTATTTGGCTGTTGGAAAAAATCATCCAAAACAAATAGAGCAAATCGTAAAAGGTGTTGCAGATGGTTGTGTACAAAGTAACTGTGCATTGATTGGTGGCGAAACTGCTGAAATGCCAAGTATGTATAACGATGGAGAATATGATATTGCTGGGTTTTGTGTGGGTGCTGTTGAAAAATCTAAATTGATTACAGGAGAAAACATTTGTGAAGGCGATATTATTATTGGCTTAAATAGTAGTGGTGTGCATAGCAATGGTTTTTCATTAGTAAGAAAAATTATTGCAGATAATAAACTTGAATTGAATAAAGTGTATGATGAATATTTTACAAATACACTTGGCGAAGTTTTATTAAACCCAACAACAATTTATGTAAAGGCGATTTTAAAATTGCTTGAAACTATTGCTGTTAAAGGAATGTGTCATATTACAGGTGGAGGATTTTATGAGAATGTTCCAAGAATGTTTATCAATAAACAGCTTGGTGCTTCGTTCAATAAAGCATCATTACCACAAAATAATTTATTTACTTTTTTGCAGCATTATGGTAATGTAAGTGAGCAGGAAATGTTTAACGTATTTAATATGGGTATTGGTTTTATGGTGGTGATTGATAAAAAAGATATTGAACAATCTTTAAATGTTTTGAATGAGTTTCATCAAGCACAGGTTATTGGAAGTATTACAAACACTGGTGTTGTAGAGATAAATTAGCCACAAAGGCACTAAGCCACAAGCTACTTTAAGTCTTTGCGACTAACAAAAAAATGAAAAAACAAATAGCAATATTCGCTTCTGGAAATGGTAGCAACGCACAAGCAATTATTGATGCTTGCAAGCAAGGCGTTATCAATGCTACTGTGGTAATTATTGTTACAGATAACCCCAATGCTTTTGTAATAAAAAGAGCAGCCAAAGAAAATATTGACTGCAAAATTTTTAAGCCCAAAGTCTTTACAGATAAGGCTTCTTACGAAAATGAAATTTTAAAATTACTCACTGCATTAAGTATTGAATGGATTGTTTTAGCAGGGTATATGAGATTGATAGGAACAGTTTTATTAACTGAATATCCCAAAAAAATCATCAATATTCATCCATCATTATTGCCTAAATATAAAGGCTTAAATGCCATCAAGCAAGCGATAGATAATAACGATAATGAACTTGGTGTAACCATACATTATGTTGATGCAGGAATGGATACCGGGGAAATTATAGATCAAGAAAAAATCACCATTGAAGATTTGAATTTGCCAATGGAAGAAATAGAAGCAATGGTTCATAATGTAGAGCATAAAATTTATGTAACTACTTTACAAAAACTACTTAACTAAATGAGAGCATTAATAAGCGTTTCGGACAAAACAAACTTAATTGAATTAGCAACAGAATTGCACAATAATGGTGTTGAGTTAATATCTACTGGTGGAACGCAGAAAGCTATTGCTGATGCAGGTTTGCTTGTGAAAAATATTTCAGAAATAACTGGTTTCCCTGAGATACTTGATGGTAGAGTAAAAACACTTCATCCAAAAGTTCACGGTGGTTTATTAGGCAAATCAAATGAAGCAAGTCATCAACAACAAATGAAGGAAAATGATATTGAGAGAATAGATTTTGTCGTGGTGAATTTGTATCCTTTTAAGCAAACAATTTCAAAGCCAAATGTAAGTTTTGAAGAGTGCATTGAAAATATTGATATTGGTGGACCATCAATGTTGCGTAGTGCTGCAAAGAATTTTGAAGATGTTGTTGTGTTGTGTGATGCTAATGATTATTTACCAACTATTCAACTCTGGAAAAATAAAGAACTAACACACGAACATCGCAAAAACCTTGCTGCCAAAGTGTTTCGTCATACTGCAAGTTATGATGCACTAATAGCAAGTTATTTAACAGAAGAAACTTTTCCAGAGAAATTAACCTTAACTTTTGAGAAGCAACAAGATTTGCGTTATGGCGAAAATCCACATCAGCAAGCAGCTTTTTATAAAAACCCAATTGTAAACGAATATTCAATTGCCAATGCAAAACAGTTGCACGGCAAAGAATTATCTTATAATAATATTCAAGATGCCAATGCTGCTATACAAATTGTAAATGAGTTTAATAATGAAATTTGTGCAGTAGCCATAAAGCACTCAAATCCTTGTGGTGTAGGCGTTGGGGCAAATGTGTTAGAAGCATTTACCAATTGCTATAATGCAGATAGTACTTCTATTTTTGGTGGAATAGTTGCTATCAATGCTGAAGTTGATTTGCAAACAGCAGCGTTATTAAGTAATATCTTTTTAGAAATAATTATTGCACCAAGTTACAGTAATGATGCTTTTGAATTATTAAGAAAAAAGAAAAATATTCGTTTGTTGCAATTAGAAAATAATGCAACAAAAAGTAAGTTAACAGTATCAAATGTTGCTGGTGGCTTGTTGGTTCAGCAAGCAGATAATGAGCAAGTGAATATGAAAGATTGCAAGGTTGTAACACAAGCACAGCCTACGTTTGAATCCATTGAAGCAGCAAATTTTTTATGGAAAGTTGTGAAACACGTTAAGTCGAATGCCATTATTGTTGGCAATAATAAAATGACTTTGGGTGTGGGTGCTGGACAAATGAATAGAGTTGGTAGTGCAAAGATTGCTTTGGAACAAGCTGGTGAATTGTCAAAAGGTGCAGTGCTTGTTAGTGATGCCTTTTTTCCAATGAGAGATACTGTTGATTTAGCAGCAAAATATGGTATTACTACTATTGTTCAAACTGGTGGAAGCATTAAAGATGAAGAAGCAATTGCAGCAGCTAATGAACACAATATTGCAATGATATTTACTGGTGTTAGACATTTTAAACATTAAGCATAAACCTCTAACAAACCATCTGGCAGTTCTAAATGCACTTCATTTTTTTTGTGGTCAATGTTGAGCAAAGTTTCTTCGTGCATTGGTAAATAGGCTTCTTTTCCTTTGTAAATAATGGAAAGTAATATTTGATGTGGTTGTTCAATTACTTCTTCAATAATACCTAAAACTTCATTTCCAGTTATTACTTTGTAGCCTAATAACGCAATTGGAGATTTACTGTTTGATAGCTTTTTAAAATCTTCTTGCAATAGCCAAACTGCTTTACCAATAAGTTTTGTAGCAGCTTCTTTGTTTGTTATATCTTCAAACAAAATATAATTATCTTCTTCGGTTTTTGATTTTGCTTCTTTAATAAAATAGGGTAATAAACTCCCCTTTATTTGTTCTACAAAAACAGCTTCAACCCCTTTAAATGTTGACTTTTTACCCAAGTTATGTTGCAATATTATTTGTCCATTTACGCCAAACGTTGCTACAATTTTGCCTATTTTAATGTGTTGGTGCATAATAATTTTTAAGCCTTTCTAAAAATCCATTTACCAATTTCTTTGATAGTTACTTTTTTACCATACATCAAAATGCCTGTTCGATAAATTTTACCTGCAAGCCAGGTTGTAGAAATAAATCCTACAACCAACAGCACCATACTCAAAACGAGCTGAAAAATTGTTACACCATCAGGAACCCCGTGTGCAACCCTTGCCATCATTACTATTGGTGATGTTAGTGGAAACAAACTACCAAAAACTGCCAAAGGTGAGTTTGGATTATTAACAGCTTGCATCATTATTACAAATCCAAAAATAATGGGCATCGTAATAGGTAATGTCAGTGTTTGTGCGTCTTGTGGGTCTTCGTTTACAGTGCTACCAACAGCTGCAAATAAAGAAGCATACATAAAATATCCTCCTAAGAAATAGAATAAAAAACAGCCAATAATCAAAGGTATATTTACTTGAGCAAAAATTTCGTGAATATGATCCATCGCACCAGATTGTTGCACAGCACTTGTTGCAGCTATCATTCCAGGTTGAATTGGCTGGCTTTGCATTTGATGCATTAAATCTGGGAAAATAAGTGGTAGCAATAGTTGTAGCCCAAGCATAAGTACAATCCAAATTAAAAATTGCAAAAGACCAACTGTTCCAATTCCTAAAATCTTACCCATCATTAATTGAAAAGGTTTAACACTACTGATAATAACTTCTGCAATGCGATTTGTTTTTTCCTCTGCCACACCACGCATCACCATTGTTCCATAAATAAAAAGAACAATGTAAATTAAAAATCCACACCCATAACCAAAAATACTTGAAGCAGTTGTTTTTATGTCTGTATCTTTTTCGCCATTAACCGTAGTAAATTTTATTTCACTTGTTCTTTGTAAACTATCTAATTGTGCCTTTGAAATATTTAAACCAAGCAACAATTTATTTTCTTCGAGAGCATTATTTAACTTTTTCTCAATTGTTGATTTAGTGATTAAACCAACGCTTTTTGCAGCTACAACGTGCAGCGAATCCTTTATATTATTAAGATTAAAATCTTTTGGAATATAAATATAAGCATCATATTTTTTTGCAATCAATGCTGCGTCTAAAGTTGTTTTTGTTTCATTGTTAACAAAAGAAAAAACAACTTCTTTCTTTTTGTCTTCAAGAGATGTTTTAAAAATTTTGGCATCATCTTGCACCGCAATTTTGTAATCTTTAGTATCGTTTACGGCAAAGAAAATAATGAGTGCATAAATGCCAAAAATGAGCAATGGCAACCCAATAGTGGTAAGTAAAAATGTTTTCTTTTGAACACGAGTTAAAAACTCTCTACGAGCTATGATAAATGTTTTGTTCATTTTGCAGTTATTAGTTTTTCTTTTAACTTTTTTACTTCAATTAAATTTGTTGAAATGCTCTTGCAGTTGATTTTGTACCTTCAACTAAATGTATAAAAATATCATTGAGCGATGGTAGTATCTCATTAAATGATTCTATTGTGCAACCTTGTTGTAGAAAGGATTGTAGCACATCATTACTTTTAAACCCTTCATTTATTTTAACAATAAATTCATTTGCTTTTGCATCAATAATTGTGAAAGAATTATCGTTAGAATTTGCAGGAACTTCTCTTAATTTTATCTTGAATTTATTTTCTTTAAATTGTTGTTTCACATCTTGCACAGTACCATCTAATATTTTTTTACCAAGATTAACTAATACAATTTTATCACAAATCTCTTCTACTTGCTCCATTCTATGTGTACTAAAAATAATGGTGCAACCACGTTGAGCAAGTCCATAAATTTCATCTTTAATCAAGTTGGCATTTACAGGATCAAGACCACTAAAAGGTTCGTCAAGAATTATCAGTTTTGGCTCGTGCAGAACAGTTGTAACGAATTGCAATTTCTGGCTCATTCCCTTACTTAAATCTTCAACTTTTTTATTCCACCAAGATTGCATTTCCAATTTCTCGAACCAAAATTTTAGTTTTTGCACTGCATCGTTTCTGCTCAAACCCTTTAGCTGTGCGAGGTATATGGCTTGTTCACCAATTTTCATCTTCTTGTATAAGCCACGCTCTTCAGGCATATAACCAATCTTGGTGATATCGTTGATTGGGTCAAACTTCTTTCCATCAAAAATAATACTACCACTGTCCTGATAAAAAATACCAGTAATCATTCTGATTAAAGTTGTTTTTCCTGCACCATTTGGGCCTAGCAAACCAAAGATGCTTCCTTGCTCTATTGAGAAAGAAATATCATCAACAGCCTTTTGCGTTGCAAAGTATTTTTTAAGATTTTGTAGCTCTATAAGGTTGTTCATATTGACTATTTACAATTTTAGATTTACGATTTTAAACGCATTGAATTTTACCAACTTCCACTTGCACCACCACCACCACTGCTACCTCCTCCAAATCCACCAAAACCACCTCCACCAAAATCTCCACCACTACTTCTACCACCACCAAAACCACCACCTCCACTTAATAACAATGGTAGCATCCAAGAACCACCACCACCACCTCCTCTACCACCTCTACTAAAAACAAAAATCAAAATGATGATTAGAATAAATATTGCTTTAATAATTCCACCAATGCTTTTACCACTAACACTTTTGTGTTCTCTTTTTACCTGATATTCACCAATTGCTGCTTTACTTAAATCATCAACAGCAGCATTAATTCCACCTAAATAATTTCCTTGACGAAAAGCAGGTTTTATATCGTTATTGATGATATCATTTGCAGTAACATCGGGTATTGCACCTTCTAAACCATAACCAACTTCTATTCCAATTTTGTTATCATTTACTGCAACTAAAATAAGAATACCATTGTTTGTTTTTTTATTTCCAATACCCCAATCTCTAAAAGTTTTATTGGCAACATCCTCAATCACTTCGCCATTTAAAGAAGGTACAGTAACTACAGAAATTTGATTGCTACTATTTTCATCCAAGGCAACCAGTTTTTGTTCAAGTGCTTGCCTATCGTGGCTTGCAAGTACATTGGCATAATCAACAACCAAGCTTGGTGGATTAGGTTTTGGCAAACTTTTTTGTGCTGTAACCTGCAAACACAAAAAACTAAATAGTATGTAGAGTATTTTTTTCAAGGTAATTTTTTAGTGGCTTTTATTTTCCAAAAACAATATCATCAGGCAATTCGTTTATATCATTTTTTTGATAAGGAAAGTGTGTTTGTAATGCCTCACCAATCTCTTTCACAACATTTGCAATGCCATCAACATAATCTTCTTTATTAAAATGCGAAAGCATTAATCGAACATTATCATTCCAAAAATTTGCACCAGTTTTTTCATAAATACCTGCATCTGCAAACACTGCTAATTGTCTATGCTTTAAAGCTACATAAACAATTACAGCATTTCGCTCTTCAGTTTTGTGCATATCCAATTGTTCAAACAATTCTTTTGCTCTATCAATAGCATTTACATATTCGCATTTACTTTCTACAAACACGCGAACTTCCCCACTGGTTTGCTTTTCAGCTTGTTTAATAGCATCAACAATTACTTGCTTTTGGTGAGGAGTAAAATAATCTTCAGCTTTTTTTCTAAACCAGTTTAGCATAATTTTAGGTAAGATTTATGGAGTTGGATGTATGATTTATTGACTATTATTAGTTATGATTTTTCGCCTTGCTTTTGTTAAATAAAAAAATCCAACAATTACTGGTAAAAATAAAAGTCCAGCAAACCAAAATCCTCTTTCAAAAGGGTTAATTTTTTTGAAATTAAATAATTCTATAATAGCAACGATGATAAAGACAAACAGTATTGACGAACCCCAAAGCATCAAATTATTTTTATCTCCAAAGTGCATTAATTTTAAATATGCCCCATAAATGATGAATGCTGCACCAACAAAATAGCTAAATCCCATCAATGAAGTTTTGTTAAGTTTCATACTTCTTGTAGTAAAACAAACTATCCAAAAGGGTAAGTCTTTTGGCTAGTTGTAATAAAATTATTTAATGTTAAAATTAACTTCAGGTGCTTTTTCGCTGCCTTTATCAGCCTCGTAATATGCTTTTTCTTTGAAATGAAAAATACCAGCAAAAATGTTATTTGGGAATCTTACTACTTTTAGATTGTAGTCACCAACAGCTTTATTATAATCTTGGCGAGCAATATTAATTCTGTTTTCTGTGCCTTCAATTTGTGCTTGAAAATCTTGAAAAGATTTTGTTGTTTTTAAATCAGGATAAGCCTCTGCAACAGCCATTAATCTACCAAAACTGCTTTGTAATTGCCCTTGTGCAGCTTGATATTTTTGAAGTGTTGCAGGGTCATTAATATCTACTTTAATTTGTGTAGCAGATGCACGTGCTGCCAACACATCTTTTAATGTTGATTTTTCAAAATTTGCAGAGCCTTCAATCGTTTTAATAACACTACCATAAAGGTCTGAACGGCGTTGATAGTTTGTTTCTACATTACTCCAAACTTTTTTTACTTCTTGATCGTTTGTTGCCAAACCATTGTAGCTATTGCATCCACAGCCGCCCAAAAATAAAATTAATACTCCAATAATAATTAATGTGAGATTTCTTGTACTCATTTTTTTGTTTTTTATTTGATTAAATGTTTTCAAAATATTGCAAAGTAAATACCATCATTTTTTTATGGCATCTTGTCATATTTCAAATGCAATAGTATTCTATTTGGTGCTACAATAAAAAGAATTAATTGTTGAAAGGTTGTTTAGTGCAAAGAGTGGTGATAAACTATCAAATATTAAAATAATCATTTATAAATCCCCACTTTACTACCCTACATTATATTTGCCCAAATGCAAGAAACAGAAGAAATAGAAATTAATAATCTACCAGAGGATGATTATGAAAGAAGAACCTTCATAATTGATAAAGGGCAAGAGCCTATGCGTATTGATAAATGGCTGCAAATACGTACAGAAAATATTACACGCAATAAAATTCAACAAAGTATTGATGCTGGGTTTTTAACAGTAAATGGTAAAATTGTTAAAAGCAATTACAAGGTAAAACCAAGTGATGAGGTAGTGATGATTCTATATGTGAACCCTGAATACACAGAGCTTAAACCAGAGAATTTAAGCCTTAATGTAGTATATGAAGATGCAGATTTAATGGTGGTAAATAAACCTGCAAATATGGTAGTGCATCCAGGAGTTGGTAATTATACAGGCACTTTGTTAAACGGGTTTTTGTATCATATTTTGCAAGAGAACCCCAATTTAACAGAAGAAGAATTACCACGTTTTGGTTTGGTTCATCGTATTGATAAAAATACTACAGGCTTGTTGGTATTGGCTAAAACACCTACGGCTGCTGCACATTTAGCCAAACAATTTTTTAATCACACTGTTAAAAGAAAATATGTTGCATTGGTTTGGGGTAATTTGAAAGAAGATGAGGGAACAATTACAGGCAACATAGCACGTCACTCTCAGCAACGCAAAATGTTTACTGTTTATGAAGAGCCTGAAATTGGTAAACACGCAATCACTCATTATAAAATTTTGCAAAGATTTTACTACACAACGCTTGTTGAATGTGTTTTGGAAACTGGGCGTACACACCAAATTCGTGTGCATATGAAACACATAGGACATAACCTTTTTAATGATTGGGAATATGGTGGTGATAGAATCTTAAAGGGAACTATTTACAGCAAGTATAAACAGTTTGTAGATAATTGTTTTGAGATTTGTCCACGTTGTGCTTTACACGCCAAAACATTGGGTTTCATTCATCCTACCACTGGTGAAGAGATGATTTTTGAAGCACCATTGCCAGCAGACATTACAGCAGTTGTAGCAAAGTGGGAAACATATTCTGCTGCAAAAAAATTAGACCAAGAATAAAGCTATTTACGATGTACAATTTTAGATTTACAATTTATATTATACCTTACAGTTACTGCCATTAACACTCCAATGTCATATACAATTCAACAAATAGAAAATATTGTTAATGCCAAATCAACAATTGTATATGATGCAATTATTGAGTATTTATTGATTGATAGTAGAAAAATTTCTTTCCCGAAAACATCTTTATTTTTTGCTTTTGTGGGCGATAGAAGAAATGGACACCAGTTTATAAAAGAAGTGTATGAAAGAGGGGTAAAAAATTTTATTATCTCTGATAAAATTGATATTTGTGATTATCCTGACGCTAATTTTTTAATAGTTAATGATACGCTGAAAGCATTGCAAACATTGGCTTCTCATCATAGAAACCAATTCAATTATCCTGTTATTGGCATTACAGGAAGCAATGGAAAAACAATTGTGAAAGAATGGTTGAATCAGTTATTACAAAATAATTTTAATATAGTTCGCAGCCCAAGAAGTTATAACTCACAAGTAGGCGTTCCTTTAAGTGTTTGGCAAATGAAAGCAGCCAATACTTTAGGCATTTTTGAAGCAGGAATTTCTACTGTTGGTGAAATGGAAAACTTACAAGAAATAATTCAACCAACCATTGGAATACTTACAAACATTGGCGTTGCACACAATGATGGCTTTGAAAACAACACTCAAAAACTTCAAGAAAAATCAAAGCTGTTTGAAGATTGTAAACAAATTATTTGCAGTGGCGATGATGAATTAATTAGAAGCCATTGCAAGGAACGAAGCAATCTTAAAATTTTTTATTGGGGCAAAAACAAATTGTCAAATCTTCAAATTGTTGAAGAAATCAAATCTGCTTCGCAAACAATTATTAAGGCAGTTTATCAAAATAAAAATATAGAAATTATTGTTCCATTTGCAGATGAAGCATCTATTGCAAACGCCTCTACTTGCTGGGCTACAATGCTTTTATTAGGTTTTGATAATACAATAATTGCTGAAAGAATGTTGCAACTGCAACCTGTTGAAATGCGTATGCAATTATTGCCTGTGATTAATAATTGTATTTTAATAAATGATAGTTATAGCAACGATAGTTCATCGTTTTATATTGCCTTAGACTACTTAGTTGCTAATGCTGCAAACCATAACAAAATAATAATTATTTCTGATTTTTCAGGCAATGAAAAAGCAAACAAAGAAGTTTATTTAAACTTTATTGAACAACTTAGCAATAATAAAATTAATAAAATAATTGGCATTGGAACAGAAATATCAAAATATAGCGAAAGCTTTGCTATTAAAGGAATTGAAGCAAATTTATATGAAACAACTTCATCTTTTTTAAATAGTATTACCACCCATTTTTTCAAAGATGAATACATTTTACTAAAAGGTGGTAGAGCTTTTAATTTTGAAAGAATCAGTACATGGCTGCAACAAAAAACGCATCAAACTGTAATGGAAATAAACCTTACAGCGTTAGTGCATAATCTTAAAGAATATCAAAAAACTTTATTACCAACTACCAAAACTATGGCTATGGTAAAGGCCTTTAGTTATGGTAGTGGCAGTATTGAAATTGCTAAAGTTTTACAGTTTCATAAAGTAGATTATTTGGCTGTTGCATATACAGATGAAGGTGTAGATTTACGCAAGGCTGGCATTAGTTTACCCATTATGATTTTGAATGTTGAAGAAGAAAATTTTGATGCTTTAATTGAATATAACCTGGAGCCAGAAATCTTCTCATTCAGCATCTACAAAGCGTTTCATCAATATTTATTACAACAAGGAATAACAGATTTTCCTGTTCATATAAAGTTTAATACAGGAATGAATCGCTTAGGTTTTGAGGTTGATGAAGCAACTGAATTAGCCACTTTATTTGCAACCAACAAAACAATGTTGGTGAAGAGTGTGCTGAGCCATTTAGCTGCAAGTGAAGATGTAAATCAAGATGAATTTACAAAACATCAACAACAATTATTTGAAGCTGCTTGTGCTATTATTCAAAGCAAACTGAATTACACTTTTATAAAACATATTGCAAATTCTGCTGCCATATTTCGAAATCCATCAAGCCAATATGATATGGTTCGTTTAGGCATTGGATTATATGGTGTTGATAGTGCTGTTGAACATCAATTACAACTACAAACTGTTGCTACTTTAAAAACAACTATTGCACAGATAAGAACTGTGAAAGCTAATGATAGTATAGGTTACAACAGAAAAGGAATTGTGGCAAGAGATAGTAAAATTGCAACTGTGAGAATTGGTTATGCTGATGGATTAAGCAGAAGTTTAAGCAATGGAAAAGGTTCGATGTTTTTGCATAATAAACTTGCACCAATCATTGGAAATATTTGTATGGATATGACAATGATTGATGTTACTGATATTCCAGAAGCAAAAGAAAATGATGTGGCAGAAATATTTGGAAAACATTTGCCTGTGCAGGATGTAGCCAAATGGAGCAATACCATTGCTTACGAAACATTAAGCACCATTAGTCAAAGAGTGAGAAGGATTTATGTAGAAGAATAGCTAATTTACTAATGAGATAATTTGATGATGTGATAATGAAATCACAATAAGGATTTAAACAAGAAACAATGAATTTTTTATTCGCCTGGAGATATTTTAAGTCAAAAAAAACTACCAATGCAATTAATGTTATTGCGTGGGTAAGTGTTACAGCCATTGCTGTTGTAACTGCTGCTATCATTATAGTTTTGAGTGTTTTTAATGGTTTTGAAAATTTGGTAAAAGGTCTATATTCTGATTTTTATGCTGATATGAAAATATCGTCATCACAAAACAAAATGATAGTATTATCGGATGAGAAATTAGCAGCTTTAAAAAAAACAAATGGTATTGCAAGTTATACTTGCACTGTTGAAGAAAAAGCAGTTTTACTCAATAACAGTTATCAAAGCATTGTTATTCTTAAAGGTGTTGATGAAAGTTATACAAAAGTTAATAATATCAATCAATACATCATCCGTGGCTCATTTGCAGTTGGTGATGCCGAGCATCCACAAATGGTTGTTGGTGCTGGCATTGAAAATGCCATTGGCGTTGATGTTGAACACGCTACTTCTCCTCTCCTACTTTATTTGCCCAATAGAAAAAGAACCACATCTATTGCATCTTTAGAAAGCTTTAATTCTGCAAGCGTTAACCCAGTTGGAACATTTTTGGTGCAGCAGGAATTTGATAATAAATATACTTTCACCAATCTGGCATTTGCAAAATATATGTTGGATATGACTAAAGATGAATTTACAAATGTAGAAATAAAACTTTTGTCAAACTCAAAACCTGATGAGGTAAAAAAAGAGCTACAACGCTTGCTGGGGAAGGATTTTAAGATAGAAACACGTTACGAACAAAATGCAAGTTTGTATAAAATAATGCAAGTAGAAAAATGGTTTATCTATGCCTTACTTTCATTGATAATGCTTGTGGCAGCCTTTAACATTGTTGGTGCGTTAACAATGCTTGTTTTAGAAAAACAAAAAGATATTCATATTTTAAAAGCAATGGGTGCAAGCAATCAACTCATTCAAAAAATATTTTTAAGTGAGGGTATTTTATTAGGAGGAATTGGTGGTACAATTGGAATTGTACTTGCATTGATTATTTGTTTTATTCAAGATAAATTCCACTTAATAAAGCTACAAGGTGGTACATTTATTATTGATTATTATCCTGTAAAAGTCCTGCCTATAGATTTTCTACTAACCATTGTAACTATTGCTACCATTGCGTTTCTGGCTTCATATATTCCTTCAAAAAAAGCTGCAACAGAAGTAGAAAGTTTAAAGAGCTAAAACTGTTTTATGGCAAATTATTGCAAAATATTGTTGACAGGTATTGTTGCATTTTTTTTAGTTTCTTGTGAAGACACAAAAAACATTGTAGCATCATCGAATCGTGATATTGTAATTTGGTCGAACAGATCTAAACTAAATTGGAGTGATTTTCAAAAGAGTTGTCCTTATAGTCAATTTAGTGCTACTGCACATACAAATATTACTTATATGGCTTGGCAAAAAACTGGTAATGATACAATGACAATTATAGTCATTGCTCAATTTTATAAAAAAATGTCTTGCACAAAATCAGATATTTATGATAAACCAAAAACTTACAATTTTAATTTACTTACCCACGAACAATATCATTTTAATATTGCAGAATTGTATGCACGCAAGTTCAAGAAAATTATTATCGATTTAAAACTAAAAAATACAGCTTCTCTTGAATTTCAAACCCTTTATTCAAATATGATTTCAGCACTACATACATATCAGAAAACATATGATGAAGAAACCAACCACTCTATAAATAAAGGGCAACAAGTTTTTTGGGAACAACAAATTGATAAGGAACTCGAAGATTTAAAACAATACAGTTCTCCTACTGTCAACATATTAACAAAATAATTTTTAATATCACACAAATCATTTGCACAAAAAAACTTTCTCATATTTTTCACTCCCCTACATTTGCAAAAGATTCATCGGGGTGCTAATTAAATTTGGCTGAGATAATACCCGTAGAACCTGAACAGGGTAATGCCTGCGAAGGGAAATGAGCTAATCTTCTTTCATTCCTCACGTAGTTTTCCTGTTCCTTTTATTCACTTTTTTAAATCTTAAATGATGAAAAAATTATTAGGAACAATGATGTTTTCTATCTTGGCTTTAACAAATTATGCCCAAGAAAATCAGTACCAAATTAATGGTAAAGTAGTAGATGTTCAAACCAATGAGCCAGTTGCATTTGCAACAATTAAGTGCAACAATATTACAGTTGCTGCCAACGAAAAAGGAGTTTTTATACTTGGCAAATTCTTGGCAAAAGGCAGATATAAAGTAGTAGCTACAAGTGTTGGCTACAAAAACAGTGAAGAAAGTGTTGATGTAAAAAACAGAAATATTGATATTGTTATTCAGCTTGAAAAAGCAGAAACAAAACTTCAGGAATTAGAGGTAAAATCCATAAGAGCCAGTAACAACGCACCTTTCACTAAAACTAACTTAGGAAAAGCAGAGATAGCTTCATTAAATATGGGGCAGGATATTCCTTACGTTTTAAACCAAACACCAAGTGTTGTTATTAATTCTGACGCAGGCAATGGTGTGGGCTACACAGGCATTACCATTAGAGGAACAGATGCTACAAGAATTAATGTAACAATGAATGGCATTCCTTTTAATGATGCCGAAAGTCAGGGAAGTTATTTTGTTGATTTGCCAGATTTCACTTCATCTGTAAACTCTATTCAAGTGCAACGTGGTGTGGGAACATCAGGTAATGGGACAGGTGCTTTTGGTGCAACAATCAATCTTTCTACAAATGAACTATACGAAAAAGCTTACGCTGAAATCAACAATAGCTTTGGTAGTTTTAATACTTGGAAAAATACTGTAAAAGCTGGTACAGGCTTGATAAATGGACACTTTACTGTTGATGCAAGATTGAGCCAAATTAAAAGTGATGGCTATGTTGACAGGGCAAAAACAAACCTGCAATCATTTTATTTATCTACTGCATACATCAATAAAAAATCATCATTAAGATTGAATGTGATTTCTGGCAAAGAAAAAACTTATCAGGCGTGGAATGGCATTGACTCTGCTACATTAGCCACCAATCCAACGTACAATGTTTCTGGTACTGATAAGCCTGGAACGCCTTATGACAATGAAACAGACAATTACAAACAAACACATTATCAATTATTTTACAACAGAACTATCAACAACAATTTAAGTTTTAATGTGGCAACATTCTATACAAAAGGATTAGGTTATTATGAAAATTATAAAGGCAATAAAGCATACTCAGATTATGGATTAACTGGCTCAACAGATACTGCTGATTTAATTAACCAGCAATGGCTGGATAATGATTTTTATGGTGGAATATTTTCTGTTCAATACAAAAAAAATAAAAATATTGTAACCGTTGGTGGAAGTTTAACTGACTATAAAGGCAAGCATTATGGACAAGTTATCTGGGCTGCAAGAGGTGGCTTTGAACCCAACCAAAGATATTATGATGTGGATGCTCAAAAATATGAAAGGAGTTTTTATGCAAAGCTACAACATAGCATCAGCAATAGTTTCAGCATTTTTGCAGACGTGCAGTACAGGTTTGTTGAACACAATATGCAAGGCTTTAAAGCAAACCCAACTTTGTATGTAAATAGAAAATTTAATTTTATCAATCCAAAGTTTGGGGTTACTTACAAGAAGAAAGATTGGCAAACTTATTTCAGTTATGCAATGGCAAATAAAGAACCAAACAGAGATGATTTTGAAGCAGGAAAAACATATCAGCCAAAGGCAGAACAACTTCACGATTTTGAATTGGGGGTTGAAACAAAAAAGAAACATTACAGTTTTGGTGCAACCGTTTATTATATGCTTTATAAAGACCAATTGGTACTGACAGGAAAGATAAGTGATGTAGGTTCTTATACTCGAACCAATGTTGATAATAGTTACAGAGCAGGGCTTGAATTGCAAGGAAGTTATGTATTTACAAAATGGCTCAACTTCAATGGCAACATTACTTTCAGCCAAAACAAAATAAAATCATTCAGTGAATTTGCAGACGATTATGACAATGGCGGGCAAGTAGAAATTAAACATACAAACACTGATATTACTTTATCGCCAAATGTTGTAAGTAGTCATCAATTAAACTTTATTGTTACAAAAAATATTGATATTAGTTTAATTGGAAAATATGTTGGTAAACAATACTTAGACAACACACAAAATGAAGGAAGAAAACTAAGTGACTATTACACACAAAACGTAAAAGCATCTATAAAAATTGATAATAAAATATTTAAAGAAACACTTTTGATGTTGAGTGTAAATAATATTTTCAACAGACAATATCAAGCAAATGGCTACACATATAGTTATGTTTATGGTGGTACATTTACTACAGAAAATTATTATTTTTCAATGGCTAAAACTAACTTTATGATTGCATTGAATATTAAGTTGTAAAACTCATTAAATATCTATCAATAAAGAAGTGCGTTGTATAATTTATAAAAGCCTCGAAGCATTGCTTCGAGGCTTTTATATTACTATTATGAAAATATAATTAAACTACAATTATCAAAATCATTTACCCAAAAAAATTGTGATTAATTGCTTTTGCCACTGCTTCTGTCATTGAGCTTACGTGAAGTTTTTCGTATATTTTTTTAATGTGTGCTCTTACTGTATCGTAACTTATTTTCATTTCATTAGAAATCATTTTATAAGAGAGCCCATTTACCAAAAATCTAAGTACCTCTTCTTCTCTTTTTGTCAAGTTAAATTCTTCTTTAGATTGTGTATTACTTTGTAGTTGCAATAAAACTTTTCGTGCAATGCTTGGTGTCATTGGGCTACCACCAAGATATACTTCATTAATAGCACTCACTAAATTTTTGCCTAACTCGTTTTTTAATAAATAACCACTAGCACCAGCACGAATTGCTCTAAACACTTTTTCATCATCATCAAAAACAGTTTGCATTAAAATTTGAATATTGGGATGATGCTTTTTTATTATTTTCACAGCTTCAATTCCATTTACTTCAGGCATATCAATATCCATTACAATTACATCGGGATTTGTGATTTCAATATCAAACAAAACATTAGCACAATGCTCAAAGGTTTTTACTAATTGAATATCTGCAATGTCGCTAAGCAACATTTCTACTGATTGACGAATGTGTTTGTTATCGTCGTAAGCAATTACATTCATAATAAAAATTTTGACAAAATAAAACTTTATGTCAACTAAAACCTATTACCAAATTTGGTAGTATTATACATTTAAACTTTAAACAATAACTCAACGGTAGTTCCAAAACTTGTTTGTGATGTTACATTCACCGTTCCATTAATTTCTTTTGCACGACTTTGCATATTTCTCATTCCGTTTCCGTTGTAAGCAGTAATTTCATTAGTATTGAAGCCAATTCCATCATCCATAATTTTCATTGAAAATGTTTTTTGCTGCGATTGAATGGTGATGCTTACATTGCTACAATTGGCATATTTAATAATGTTATGAAAGGCTTCTTTATAAATTAAAAAAATATTTTTTCGTTGCAGCATTGTCAATTTTTGATAAATATTAAATGCTGTGTCATTAAAATTATAACTAATAGTTTGTTGTTGAAAAAGCTTTGCTGCAAAGGCTTTCATTCTGTCAAGCAATGCTTCATTGGTATCATTAGTTGGGTTGATTGTCCAAACAATATCGCTAACTTTTTCAATAATTTCTTTGCTTGCCAATTCAATATTTTCAAGTGCTTCTAACGATTTCAATGTGTTGGTTTGCATTTTATTTTTAGCAACCTGACTAAAAATATTAATGCTGCCAAGTGTTGCACCCACATCATCGTGCAGGTCTTGTGCTATTCTGTTTCTTACATCTTGCAGTTTTAGAATCTGATTAATTCTATATCGATAAAAACTATACAATAATGCAGCAATGGCAAGCAGAATAAAGGTTTTAAACCACCACGTTGCATAAAAAGGTGGATGAATAATAATGGTTATACTGGCAGCATTAGTATTCCAAACACCATCGTGATTGGCACCAATAACTTCAAAAATATATTTGCCTGGCGAAAGATTATTGTAAGTAATACTATGCTCATTTGTAGTGTTGTTCCAATCTTTTTCTAAATTTATTAATCTGAATTTATATTGATTATTTTGTGTGTTTACAAAACTTAGTGCAGCAAACTGAAAGCTTAATTTGTTTTGTGTATAATCTAATTCAATAGTTTTTGTATCGCTTAAATGCAACGAAGAAACATAAGGCACACCCATTACCGAAACATTGGTTATTTGCAAGGGTGGTGCTACAGTTTCGGCATTAATTTGTTGTGGATTAATTTGCGTTATACCATTAATGCCACCAAAAAATATTTCGCCATTATTGTTTTTAAATACAGCCCAATGGTTGAATTCATTGCTTTGTGTGCCATCGTGTTCATTATAATTTTTAAACTTTTTTGTAGTAATATTAAAACAACTAATGCCATAATTTGTGCTTAGCCATAAATTATTTTTTTCGTCAGGCACAATGCAATACACATCATTATTTGCCAAACCTTCTTGTGTGGTGTAGTAAGTAAATTGCTTTGTTTTTTTGTTCATACAATTTAATCCACCACCATAAGTTGCCATCCATAAGTTAGTGCCATCATCATAAAAATAATAAACATATTGCCTGTTGGGTGCATTGTTTTTTTGGTCGTTAGTTTCCATAT
>JANYEP010000174.1 GCA_025363075.1 Chitinophagaceae bacterium
TTGGGTAACGCTGGTGTTTCTTTTTTTACTGTTGTTTGCAGGCTATGTCATACCAACAAAAGCAGAAACTTTTTTTATATACATTCGATGATGGAATATTTGCATCATTACTCTTTTAATCAACAATATGGAATATTTTAACACATTGGGAAGCGTAGATTTTGTTGTTGGTGAAGAACACGCAACAACGGCGAAGATGGAAGCGAAGACCAACAAAGGCAAAAATAGTTTATGAAAAGAGACTATTGTTTAAAAACAATAGCATACACTTTAAGTGTATGCTATTGTTTACTTGTTTGTAGTAATTGTATAGGTCAGCAAAATTTAGTACCTAATTATAGCTTTGAGCAATATGCAAACTGCCCTGTCCTTTATAACGCCCCCCCCCCCTCGCCTTGGTACAATCCTACAAATTATGATCTTGGTTGTTATTATAATGCTTGTAGCAGTTCGCCAGAAACAGGGGTGCCCTATAATATAGGGGGTGGTGGAGTGATGGGAGGGTATCAATATGCAAGAACGGGAAATGCCTACATAGGGTTATATTTTTTTTTCGATGGTAATGATATGCGTGAGTATGTACAGGTGCAACTAAAAAAAATATTGAAGCCCAGCAGAAGGTATTATGCAGAGTGTTTTGTAAGCTTAACCAATTTAGCACATTATGGTTGCAACAATATAGGAATGCTGTTTACCAATACTGCTGTTTATGTAGATACAATTAACTATACAGATGGTGTGTTGCCTGCCAACCCCCAAGTGTTAAACAAAGGCAACCCAGTAATAACCGATACCCTCAACTGGGTAAAAGTGAGTGGTATTTTTAAAGCACAGGGTGGGGAACAATACCTAACACTAGGCAATTTTAAGCACGATAGCCAAACCACACATATACAAGTGCAACCAACTGGTTATTTTGGAGCTAGTTATTATGTTGATGATGTGAGTGTTTATGGTTTAGACAGTTTTAACCTTAAAGCAGATGCAGGGCGAGACACTACCATAACCATAGGCGATAGTGCATTTATTGGCACTTACACCAATGGTATAGATAGCATAAAATGGCAAATACTCAATAGCAATGGCACCATAGATAGTACCCGCCCAGGTTTTTGGGTGCATCCCACAACTAACACTTGCTATGTAGTAACCCAAACAGTAAATGGCTACACCAGCAGCGATACTGTGTGTGTAACAGTGCAGCCGTTGCCATTGAAGTTTTTAAAATACGAACTACGAAGTACGAGCGAAACAAGAAACGGCATTAACGAGCAACAAGTAACGAGTAACTGGTTTACCGCCAATGAAATTAATGTTAGCCATTTTTATGTGCAGCGTAGCAGCAATGGGAGAGATTTTAATATTATAGGTGAGGTAAATGCTAAAGGAGCAAGTTATAATGAATACTCCTATGTGGACAAGTCCCCTCTGGTGGAGGGGTTAGGGGTGGTTTACTACCGAATTATGAGCATTGATAGGGATGGAAAAGTTAGTTATAGTGAAGTGAGGATAATTGAAGTACGAGGTACGAACTACGAGGTACGATTGTTTCCAAATCCTGCTATAGATGTGGTGAATATTGAATGTAAAGAGGGGATTAAGGAGGTGAAGATTATTGATTGTTTGGGGAGGGAGATGCTTCGACAAGCTCAGCATGACGGCAATGTTCATCATTTATCATTAAACATTCATCACTATCCCAAGGGTTTGTATGTTGTGCAAGTGATAACAAACAAAGGAGATGTTAGGAACGAGAAGTTGATTGTGCAGTAAATTCATTTTTATATTGCTTATCTTTTACAAGCTATTTATCCAAAAAACCTCCGATGTTTTAATATCGGAGGTTTTTTATTTTCTGAAACTACTAATTACATCTTGTTTCGTGTACCATCATTTACAAACAGTAACCCATAAACTACAAACCCTATATTTTTACCTGCTAAAACAAACCCTATTTCTACACTATGACAACAGATTTTTCCTGGCTTTCCCGAACAGAATTATTGATTGGCAACAAGGCATTGCATTTGCTTGCAACAAAGCACGTAATGGTTGTGGGGCTTGGTGGTGTAGGTTCTTTTGCTGCCGAATTTATTGCAAGAAGCGGTATTGGAAAAATGACCATTATTGATGGCGACACTGTTGACCCTACCAATAGAAACAGGCAATTGCCGGCACTTGCAACCAATCACGGTGTTTCGAAAGCCGAGATTATGACAGAACGTTTAAAAGCAATAAATCCTGAGTTGGAATTGGTTGTAGTAAAGCAATTTGTAAACCCAGAAATGGTGTTGCAACAACTTGCCACAAAGCCAGATTATATTATTGATGCCATAGATAGCATTACCCCCAAACTCACTTTTATGTCTATGGCTCACCAGCAAGGTTTGCCAATAGTGAGTAGTATGGGTGCTGGTGGCAAGCTTGACCCAACACAGTTAAAAGTGGTTGATATTTCCAAAACATACAATTGCCCATTTGCACAGCAAATACGCAAGCAATTGAAAAATAAATTTGAAATAAGGCGAGGAATAAAGGCAGTTTTCTCACCCGAAGAACCAGATAAAGAAAGTTTAATTCTAACTGATGGAAGTAACTTTAAGAAGTCTGCCTATGGCACTATTTCCTATTTGCCTGCTGTGTTTGGTGCAGTGTGTGCCAGTGTTGTGATAAGAGATTTTATTACCGAAAACAATTAGGCTTCCACCCATTTATCTCTCTCATCTGGGCTAAATTTCCACGGTGCAAAGTTGTTTTCGATATTGCTAAACATACCGTTCCATTCTTGTGGCGAATTACTCTCTTCCATCACGAGGCTTCTTCTCAATTCAACAATAATATCTAAAGGGGAAATGCTCACAGGGCAGGCCTCAACACAAGCATTGCAAGTAGTGCAGGCACGTAGCTCCTCAACAGAAATATAATCGTGCAAAAGTGTTTTATTATCTGGTGTAAATGTTTTGTTAAGGTTAATGTTTTTACCTACTTCTTCAAGCCTATCCCTTGTCTTCATCATTATAGAACGAGGGCTTAATAATTTACCTGTAATGTTTGCTGGGCAAGCACTTGAGCATCGTCCACACTCTGTGCAACTATAAGCATCCATTAAATTTTTCCAACTTAAATCCATCACATCTTTTGCTCCAAAACTTGCTGGTGCAGCAGCATCTGTAGGTGCAAGTTCTGGTTGCATTGCATACAAAACTTCGTTTTGAATGGCAGGCATATTTTTAAACAATCCCTGTTGCTGAAGCCTTGCGTAGTAGGCATTTGGAAATGCCAATACAATGTGCAAATGTTTACTGTAGGGCAAGTAATTTAAAAAAGCAAAAATGCCAACGATATGCAACCACCAACAAGCCCTTTCAAGCAAGGCAACTGATTGAAAATTGAAAGCACATAATAATGGTTGAAGCATTGATGACACAACAAAATTGCCTGTTTGAACATCTGCATAATGACTATAAAGATGATGTTGCAAATAAGTATCGCAAGCATTCATTGCTAAAAACAAAGACATTAAAATGATTTCAGTAACCAAAATATAGTTCGCATCACTTCGTGGAAAACCATTCAAATCTTTACTGATAAAACGCTTTAGTTTAATAATGTTTCTTCTCACCAAAAATATAATGCAAACCACAATAACACCAAGTGCTAATATCTCAAAAAAATTAATAAGAAAGTTATATAATCCAGCAGGAATAAGGCTTGCAAAGATTCTGTGCTTGCCTGTAATGCCATCTAAAACAATTTCTAATACTTCAACATTAATGATAATAAACCCAGCATAAATAACTAGGTGCATTACTGCTACCAATGGATTTTTAAACATCTTCTTTTGACCCAAAGCCAACAACACAAGGTTTTTCCAGCGAGCCTGTTTATTATCACTTAGGTCTTCGTCTTTTCCCAATAAAATATTTCTACGAATTTCATTTGCTTTTTTATAAAATAAAAAAGAGCCAATAGCCGCAATTAAAATGAACAGAAGTTGTGGTAGATAGTTCATAATGTTATTGTTTTATGCTTTCAATTTCGCAACTAAATCAATGTACTGTTGCATTGCATTTTCTTTTGTTATTCCTTTTAAACTTTCCCAAGCTGTGTGCTTTGCCTTAGCAACAAAATCAAAAATATTTGTTGGTGCATCCTCAATATTATCACCAGCTGTAGCTTGTTTATAAAGAGAGTATAATTTAAGCAAAGTCTCGTTATCAGGGCGTTCTGGCAAACTCTTACTTTCTAAAACAGCTTGTTCAAATTGTTCCATTTTCAATAATTATTTCGTTATAAATTATTTCTCATTCTCCAACCACTTCTTAGCTTCATCAATGTATGCAGCATCGTCAAATGTTCTCTTTGGCAGTTTAACAATCTGGTTCAAAACTTCAATCATTTTTACTGCTTTGTCATCTTCCTTATATGCTTTTGCAAGGGTTAAATAGTTTAATACAAAATAAGGTTCTTGCTTTCTACATTTTTCTAAATACTCTATACATTTATCTAACGAAGGTTCTGGCAAACCACCATACAAAGTTTTAACAGCAAGTTTTTTTGCCCAGTTTAATGTTACCATTTCAAAATGCCATTTACCTTCAATAAAATTTGCCATTCCAAAATTTGGATTTATTAGCAAAGCCTTGTCTGCAAACAGTTTTGTATCTCGCACATAGGCAATTCTCTTTTTATTTTCATCTTCTACTTCTGTCATTTTACCACTCACTAAAGCCAACAAATAATAGGAATAAGCATTGGTACTATCAACAACAAACGCCCTTTTAGCAAATGCTAAACCAGACTCATACATTATCTTTTTATCTTTAGCATTCAACACTCTTGCTCCTACACTACAACTTAGTTCTGCTGCTTTTTGTAAGGCTTTATAGTTGCTTGATTCATTCACTAAAACTTGCTTGTATTTAGCTAATGCATCATATTCATTAAACTTTAATTCGAGGTTGTATGCTTCTTTTAACAATACAGAAGTTTCTTGTGAGTTACAACAAACAGCAACCAAAAAACTCATTAATACAAATATAATTTTCATCTTTAATTACTTCTTTTCTTGTGATAATTAACAGCAACATTGCCAATAAAATTTTTAATTGGTGGATTTTTTTTTGCAATGCAAATATCAACTTCTTCAACCATTGAAAAACTATCCATTATTTCATTTGCAATATCAACAACCAAAGTCTCCAAAAGTGCCGTAGGTATTGACATTCGTTGTTCAATAACCTTAAAAACATTTTGGTAGTCAATTGTTTGCTCAAGAGAATTTATTGGTAAACTCTGGGGTTGATATTTTATAGTAAGATTTACTTCAAAATGATTGCCCAATATTCTTTCTTCAGCATATAATCCGTGGAAACTTCTAAACTGCAAATTTTGTAAATGAATGGAAAGCATTGGACGAAGATAAGAAACAGAATTTTCTTTAAGACTAAGCCACTAATTTGTTATTCCTTTATAACATCAAGTTTAAACACACTAACCCCAATTGCAAAAAGGTTTAAATTGGTTTTATTAAAATCATAAACACGTATTTTATTAGCAGCTATACCAATGTTTATTTTAGTCCAAGTTTCGCCACTATCTGCTGTTTCATAACCACTATTCATTGTACCAACAAAACCGTGTTTATCGTTGATGAAACCAACACCAAACTCACGTGCAGCAGCATCTTCACAAAGATTTACCTCTTTCCAAGTTTTGCCACCATCAATTGTTTTTGCCACTCTTTGCTGTTTAATTGTAGTATCAGGATTATAAGATTGAATAGTAACATAGCCTACTTTTCTTGTTGGAAAAGAAACCTTCCAAGTAGTTTCATAAGGGCGTGTTGATTGATACTTTTTCTCCCAGGTTTTGCCACCATCTTTGGTATATAAAATTAAAGCATTTGATTGTGTGATATCCTCATTATTGGCAGCACAAACAAAACCTTCTTTGGTGTTAAACATTTTTATATCGAATAACATTTTACAATCTTCATTCATACTATTTGCTGCAAATGTTTTACCATCATCGTGCGAAACCATCATATTTGCTGGGCTTCCCACACGACCCACTCCATAAATGTGATAACGAAAATCTATGTTACCGTGATTAATAAATTGTTCTTTCACAATATCAATGGCACATAAACCTTTTACATAATTGCCACTATAATTGACAGGTTCCCAAGTTTTGCCACCATCAATAGTTTTATACAAAGGAATTGTGTCTTTAACATTAGGAAAATAATCAGTGCCTACATTGCCAACAAAGCCTTTGAGTGTATCTATAAAAGCAATGCATCTAAAAAAAGTCCCAGGTTTATCATAAACTTTTTCCCAAGAACTACCACCATTATTGGTATAATAAATTTTGCCTTGACCATTACAATACCAGCCATTATTTTCATCTACAAAACAAATATCATCTTGCTTGCCAGGGTATGGAACTGTTGTTTGTTTTTGCCAACCTGTTTGAGCATTTGTAAATAGTAAAATGCTTGATAAAATAATTAAAAGTATGATAGGCTTCATTTTTTTTAATTTTATAATTATGAGATTGCTGATAATAATATTAAGTCTGATGCTGCATCGCTGCACCTGCTATGTCTTTAAATATGGTTGAAAAAATAATCATACCAATAGCAGATAAAATAAGGATTCGCTCTGCATCAATCATTGTAGTGCCTAAGTTAAAAACCAATATAGGCTTCTTGTTGATGAATTCAATACCATAAACTAATATCTCATTTTCATCCTTAAAAAATCTGAGTTTTAAGCCTCCTTTGTTTGTATAACTTGTGGTAAATATTTCTCCATCATTAAAAACTATTCGCCCACCACTGCCCCATAAACTATG
The DNA here is from genome assembly GCA_025363075.1 of Chitinophagaceae bacterium. Lineage (GTDB taxonomy): Bacteria > Bacteroidota > Bacteroidia > Chitinophagales > Chitinophagaceae > CAIVPM01. Next base: position 6,859 of record JANYEP010000174.1, read on the forward strand.
TGTAATTTTTACTACTTCTTGTTCGTTGCAACTAACGATATAAGCAGGATTCCAAAAGCCTTTGCTACTTACTGTGTATTATTTTTGATTGATGATAAAACTTGGCTTTTTTAATGGAATAATTGTTAAATCAATCAGGATTTCTTCATCGTTTTTTAGGTAATGTTTGTCGCCTTCTTTTGTCCATTTTATATTTTTCATAATGATAATTTTTAAGGATGAATGTATAATGTTGTATCGCCTCTTTCACCATTAATTAGCTTTAATCTTGTAGCTGAGATTTCCAACACACTATCCTTTCTATTTGGCTTGCCATCACGTGTTGCAACTAAATAATTGTTGTTGTTTTCAAAATGCCATTTGCCTGTTTGAGGACCTTGTGGTGTCTGAATTTCGTAGGTATTATCTGCTTTGTAATTGATGATTAAACTACGAACCATTTGCTTTACACCATCAATTTGCTCTTCCATTTGTTCGGCTAAATCTGGGTTTGCTTTTTGCGTGTAAGAAATGATAGAACGAGTAACAGCATTGATAGAACCTTCATCGATTTTCCAGTTTTCAATGATGTCTTGAGTTGGATTGTTTGCAGGTGTAAATGCAGAAAAAATTGCGATGATTGCAATTGAAAATAATAGTTTCTTTTTCATAATGTTGATGTCATTTGTTTATTGACAAGGCAAACATCATTATGAAAAATAGTGTTACAAACAAGATTTACAGCAGTGCATTTTTATGTATATAAATGCAGAAAATTTAGATGCCCATCAGTTCTTTAAACTTCACAGATTGGCGTTGGCTAATATCAATCTTAACACCAGAATGCATTTCAACTTGCAATGAGTTGTTGAAAAAGGGACTGATATTTTTTATAAAATGTGTGTTGATGATGTGTTGTCGCCCTGCCCTAAAGAAATGTGTACTGGGTAATTTTTCTTCTAAATAATTGAGCGATTTATGTAATAATGGTTTTTTATTTTGATAATAAATTCTGGCATAGTTACCTACACTTTCAATTAAAAAAACTTCTGCAAGTGGTACAAAAAAACACTGTTCACCATCTTTAATAAAGATGCGTTTATCAATTGTTAGCTTGCCCTCATTACTTTTATTTTGACCAATTTGCTTTTTTATTTTCTCAATCGCTTCTGCTAATCTATCAGTGTTTACAGGCTTTAGAATATAGTCCAAAGCATTTACATCAAAGGCTTTGATGGCATACTGGTCATAAGCTGTAACAAAAATTGTTAATGGTGCTTCATCCAATTCTTCCAACAAATCGAAACCAGATTTACCTGGCATATTGATGTCTAAAAAAATTAATTGGGGTTTATGCTCTTTGATTTTATTGATAGCATCAACAGCGTTTTCAGCAGTATCAATTATTTCAATTTCAGTATGCTTTTTAAGCATTGCTTGTAGTTCCATTATTGCTAATGGCTCATCATCAATTAAAATTGTTTTAATGCTCATTGCAATGGTATTTTAATAGCAGCTACTACATTTTTATCCTCTTGATAAATTGAAAATATTGCTTTATTTTGAAAAATTTCATCCAACCTTTTTGTTATATGTTTTAAGCCAATGCCTGTAGTTTCAGCAGGATTATAACAACCATTATTAGTAATTTTTATTATTAAATAATCATCTGCCAATGAAGTTGAAATAACGACAATACTGTCCTCTAATTCTTTCGCTACGCCGTGCTTTACTGCATTTTCAGCAAGGGTTAAAACTATTGCTGGCGGCAGTGTTCGGCTTAAAGTATTTTCATCTATTTGGTATTCTATTTTTAATCTTTTTCCAAAACGAAGCTGTTCTAATTCAAGATATTTTCTTACTTCAGTTATCTCATCTTTTACAGGAATTAGTCTTTCTTTACCATACTGTAATGTAAAACGCAAGAGTTCACTTAGCTTAACAATAGCATCTCTGCTTTGCTCAGGATTTATTATTACCAATGCTTTAATACTATTTAATGCATTGAATAAAAAGTGTGGATTTAATTGAGTTTTGAGCAATTCAAGCTCTGTGGTTTTTGCTAAATTTTCTATGGTTAATTTCTCTTTGATGATAGTATTATTTTGTTGCAAGATTTTATACATAAAATAAATAATCATCCACATTCCATTGTATCGCATCCAGTTCATCACCAATCCAAAAACATAAATAGGTGTTAGGCTTTTTATAGCAGCAATGCCATTTTTTTGAAAAAGATTAGGTATGTAACTAAACAGAACAAGCAAAACTGAAAGTAAAAAAGTTGACAATACAGCAATTAGCCAAATTCGTGTTTTTGACTTGTTAAAAAAGTCAGTTTTTGATAGAATAATTTTAAATAAATGTGTAGTTAATAGACCAGAAATAGCATAAATAACTAAAGCTTCCAGAATATCGACATTAAATTTTCCAACAATAAAGAAGGTGTAGTTGATTAACTCAATTGCTACCATTCCAAACCAACCAACAAGCTGGCAAAGCCAATATAATTTTTTGTTGTTCATTGCTGCAAAATAAACAAGAGTTGCAATAATTACGTCCTATACTCAAAGTCTTTACACAAGTGCAGGTTATTGGTGTTGAGTGCAAGTTTGATTGTTTTTTTGCAAAATAAAATTTTGCCACCGCAAAACAATGTGTGCAATATTGAAATTTTCGCAAAGAATAGTTTCGCAACCCACATCCCACTTAAAACAATAAAATAAAATATTTCGCACTCTGCTTGCTAATTCCATTTAATTCATTCACTTTTGCCTACCTTGCAAAAAAGGAAAAAACCACTATGGGAATGTTTAGTTTTTTTACTCAAGAAATAGCGATGGACTTGGGTACAGCAAATACACTTATTATTCACGGAGATGAAATAGTTGTAAATGAGC
>JANYEP010000202.1 GCA_025363075.1 Chitinophagaceae bacterium
ATCTGTTTTTAGACGAAAAAAGAAAACTCAAAATAGTCAAACAAATTAGAAAAACTATTGCTAAGTTTGACATATCAACGACTGACTTACAAATTGTAACAACTTGATTTGCAAAAGCCGATTTGCACGTTAGTCAGAATTTTTTGGACAGCGTTCAATATTTAAAAGTTTCATTTTAACGAAACTTTCTTATGTTTGCATTTGCAAGACAAAACGCAAATGGACAAACATTTTGAAATCATATTTTTAAAAGAGGCTTTTGAATATTTACAGTCGTTAGACTTAAAACATTCAAACAAAATTCTTTACAATGTTAGAAAAGCACAATCAAAGAATGACCCTGAGCTTTTCAAGAAACTTACTGACGAAATTTGGGAATTTAGAACTTTGTATCAAGGTCTTCAATATAGACTCTTAGCCTTTTGGGACAAAACAAAATCAACTGAAACATTAGTTATTTCGACACACGGTTTTGTGAAAAAGCAAAGTAAAGTTCCAGACAACGAAATTCTGAAAGCAGAGACTCAACGTAAAAAATATTTTCAAGACAAATCAAAAAAGTAAGCAATGAAAACATACACATTAGACGAAGTTCAAGATAAAATAATTGGTAAGAAAGGTACTCAAAGCAGAGATAAATTTGAGTATGAACTTCAAATGGATTTAATTGGACAAGCTATTAAAGCAACTCGTCAAGAAAGACAACTGACGCAAGAAGAGTTAGGCAAATTGGTTGGTGTTCAAAAAGCACAAATTTCAAGACTTGAGAGCAATGCAAGCAATGTAACTATTGACACCTTAATGAAAGTTTTTACTGCATTAAAAGCCAAGGTAAAATTGCAAGTTGAGTTACCAAACGCAAAGTTTAACGTTGCAAGATAAAACCACAGGCATTAGGTTTGGCATTATTGGGGCTTGACGAATGTTGCCTCAACATTTGTTCTTTATTGTGCTTCAGTTCGGGCTGGACGTTATAAATTTGGCTTATGAATAAAACATCAGCAATATTGCAATTATCAACTTCAGTTATGGGCTGACGGAACTCGAATTCCCCAACAACGCCAAGCCTTTTTCGTTGCACGTAATTATAAAAGACCCTTTAATTTAAAATTCTAATTTAACTCAAACAGTTAGTAGTTTGACAAAGACAAAAATCATATTATCATTTTTTTTTGCATTACTTTTTAGTATTGTTTTGACAAGTTGTAGTAGCAATAAATGCTATTTTCATAAGTCTTAATTTTATTGAAGGATTTTCCAATTAAAAAAAACTACAAACCTCATAAGCCGGATTTTGTTTCTAAACTATCATTTATCTGGCTTAGTTATTACTAACTAAATCTTGCTGCCTACCCTGGCACTTGCTTTTCAGCTTTGAGCGAGCAGCCCTCAAAAGCACCTATATGTGGCATTACAGCATTTAAGGTTTACCCACAAACTATATTGCTACAATCTGCCGTAGTCTCTTACACTACGTTTTCACCTTTTCCCAAAACGAGTTTGGGTAGTTATTTTCTGTGGCACTTTCTGTTGTTGAAAAATCAACACCTGGCTATTAACCAGTAAATTGCTCTATGCTGTCCGGACTTTCCTCTTCGTTTTCACAAAGCGATAGCTCGGGTTTGTAGTTTATTTTATAGCTGATTAAAATGATTCTATGATAATCAGATAGATCATTTTGCTTATTATCAATCAACGGTATCATTTCAATCTTTCAAATCAGCGTTTCGCCTTTCCATATCAATAATCCAATCTTTACGCTTCAATTCAAAGTTTGTTCCCAAATATAAACGTCTTACTTGTTCATCATTTGCAAGTTGCTCTGCTGTTCCTTGTTTAAATATTTTTCCATCAATCAATAAATAAACCCTATCACAAATAGACAAGGTTTCGTTTACATTATGGTCTGTAATCAGCACACCAATATTTTTATATTTCAACTTTGCAACAACAGTTTGAATATCTTCAACAGCAATGGGGTCAACACCTGCAAAGGGTTCATCGAGCAAAATAAATTTTGGATCAACAGCCAATGCTCGTGCTATTTCTGTTCTTCTTCTTTCGCCTCCACTAAGGCTATCACCATTGTTTTTTCTTACTTTATTCAGGTTAAATTCCTGCAACAAAGTTTCAAGTTTTTCCTTTCGTTGGGTTTTGTTTAGCTTGGTCATTTCAAGCACAGCCATAATGTTATCTTCTACAGTAAGTTTTCTAAACACGCTGGGTTCTTGTGGTAAATAGCCAATGCCAAGTTGTGCACGTTTATACATTGGTAGGCTTGTAATATCTTCTTCATTCAAAAAAACAGTTCCTTCATCTGGTTTTATTAACCCAACAACCATATAAAAAGATGTGGTTTTGCCAGCACCATTTGGGCCAAGCAAACCCACTATTTCGCCCTGCTTCACCTCAATAGAAACCTGATTAACAACAGTTCTGTTTTTATAAACCTTAACTAAATTATTGGTATGAATAGTTAAACTCAATTGTAATGTTTTTACAAAAGTATAAGGATGAAGTTTTGAGGGATGTTAAAGTTTATAAAAAATATTGATTCAGACTTTGGCGTCAACAAAATAGCCTCTGATATACAGAGGCTATTTTTAATATCAAGGCAAAATCTCAACCCTCGTTCCTACTGGCAATTGGCTGTAAATTTCATCAACATAAACATTCTTTGTGCTAACACAACCTTGTGTCCAGCCTTGGTGCAAATCCACAGCCCAATCTTCCTTGGGCCAAGTACCGTGAATGCCAATGCTACCACCAATTTTAGCATTTGCAGGAATTTCGCCATTGGCTTTTCTTTCATTAAATTTCTGATAACTTTCGGCTGTTGGATAATCGAGAGCCATAAATTTATCCCATTTTGGATGTACTTTTTTGCTGGCAATATGAAACGTTCCTTCAGGTGTGCGTCTATCGCCTTCATACATTTTATCGCTTAAATCATCGCTGCCAAATGTTGCAGGATAGCTAACGATGAAGTTGTTTTCGGCATCATAAATACTCATAGTATAGTTATGTTTGCTAATAACAATATAGAAATCATCTCTTCCAATTGGTTTTTTAAATGAGGCATTAACAAGGAAGATAATTGTAAGTACAGATAAAAATTTGAATGTTTTCATAACGCATTATTCAAACGCAATCTACTTTAAAAAATTATACAATTGCAAGCGATGTGTATAAATCTTTGTTAATTTTTTATGCAAGCGAAATATCCACGAGCCTTAAAAACTTTAACATTAGCTTTTATTGTAAGGCATTTACATTTGGTATCACAATAACTCTTTTTTATGAATAAAAATCTTGCTGCTGTTGTCATTGGGTTGTCTGTTATCATTTCATTTGCCATTATTGGCGGAGCATATAAATATCGCTATAAAACCGAGGAGTCTATTACTGTTACTGGGCTTGGTGAAAAAGATTTTGAAAGTGATTTAATCAATTGGAGTGCTACTTACAGCCGAAAATTTGTTGATTTAAAAACGGCATACGCACAATTAAAAGATGATAAAAAAGTTGTAGAAAATTATTTAATTTCAAAAGGAATAAAAGCAAATGATTTATTGTTTTCAGCAGTAAATGTGCAACGTTTAGAAGAAGATAAATATGATGCTAATAATAAGTTTATTGGGAGGGTTTTTGTTGGCTATTCGCTCACACAATCTGTAAGTATTGGTTCTAAAGAAATTGATTTAGTAGAATCTGTTTCAAGAGAGATTACTGACTTAATTGAAAAAGGAATTGAGCTTAACTCTGGCTCGCCATCTTACTATTATTCTAAACTATCTGAACTTAAAATTGATTTGCTGGCAAAGGCTTCAGCTGATGCTAAGCAACGTGCTGAAACCATTGCAAAGAGTGCAGGCGGTGGTTTGGGAAATCTTAAAAAAGCAAATATGGGCGTGTTTCAAATAGTTGGTAAAAACCAAAATGAGACCTACGAAAATGGGGGAACTTTCAATACTTCATCTCGCATAAAAACAGCATCAATTACCGTTAAAACTGATTATACAATTAACTAAAAATTGATTCCTAAAAACATTATTCAACTGCTTAATAAAAAAGTTGAACAATACAATCATATCGATTTTATTGAGAACGATCCTATTTCCATTCCCCATCAATTCACTAAAAAACAAGACATAGAAATTGCTGCATTTTTTGCTGCAACATTGGCTTGGGGCAATCGAAAATTCATTATTACATCCTGCAAAAAATTAATGGAGTTAATGGGAAATAGCCCTTACGATTTTATAATGAATGGCGGCATTGCAAAATATTTTGTACATAGAACTTTTAACGAAACTGACTTGCAGCATTTCATTCAATTTCTTCATTATCATTATGCAATAAAAAAAGAAGAGTCGCTTGAAACTGCTTTCAATAAAGGGTTTCAGGCGAATGATAAGAATGTTGAGAATGCTTTAAATGGATTTTATCATTATTTTTTTGATGATAATATCTTCAAAAATTATCCAATAAGAACGCATAAGCACATTGCAGCTCCATTTAAAAAATCGGCGTGCAAAAGGTTAAATATGTTTTTGCGTTGGCTGGTTCGTAAAGATAAAAATGGAGTTGATTTTGGCTTGTGGAAAATCATTAAACCACATCAACTTATTATGCCAATGGATGTTCACGTAATAAATGTTGCACAGCATTTAGGCTTAATAGAAACTAATAAAACCAATTGGCAAGCTGCTGTTGAATTAACTAACAAGTTAAAGCAATTAGATAAAATTGATCCTGTAAAATACGACTATGCTTTGTTTAGCTTGGGTGCTATGAAAGACATTTAATCTACCATTTATACATTACACTCAGGTTAATTACACGCCCATCAAGTGGAGCCCATATTTCTTTAAATACAGGATTGGTAAAGGGTTGTAGCACTACAGGCTCAATTTTATTTTGCCTGAAATCAAACAAGTTTTCTCCATTCAATACGATTGAAATATTTTTAAACGTATATCTCAGCATTGCTGCTGCAAATACATAATCTTGCTTCGTTGTGCCATCATTTAAATATTGTTTTCCATTATACGCTGCTTCAATTCCTGCCCTGAAATGATTGGTAAATTCATAAGCTATTACAGTTGCAATTTTATGTTTTGCAACAAGAGGTAGTGTTGGAGCAATGTCATTGTAGGTTCTTTTTGCATCGGTAAAAACATATCCTAAATACAATTCAAGTTCATCGTGTTTGGCAGATATAAATGTTTCAAAGCCCAATGTTTGCAATGGTTTTGATGCATTGTAATAAAATAATTTCGCAAAATTTAATGTGTCTAAAAGAATAGGTGTAGAAATGGTTGTATAAAAAAATGTTTCATTAAAAGCTAACTCCCATTCCCCTGCTTTTGTTTTATAATTCACATCAAAATTTAATCCACTACTTTTTTCTGCCTGAATATTATTTGCATAACCAATAATAAATGGATATTGTCTTTCGTCTAATTCTGAGTTGATGAGTGCTGGAGTTTTATAACCCAAACCACCGCCTAACCTCATTGTTAAGTGTTTATTTGCCTTATACATTAATGATAATCTTGGTAGTAAAAAGCCTTTGTATGTTGAGTTGTAGTCAAATCTTAACCCAGCTTGCAAGGTTAATTTTTCAAGTAATTTCCAATCATCTTGTGCAAATAATCCAATGGTATTAGTAGCCTCATTTGGTAAAGTGCTGTTTAAAGGAGTTCTGTTTTTAAATGCATCACCATTGAAATTAATGCCACCAACATAATTGTGTTTTTTTAATTTTTTTGCATAGGCAAACTCACTATACCAAAGGGTTTGATGGGCTTTTATCTCAAATAGATTGGTGTTGATTTTTCTTGAAAAAAAGTTGATTGCACCTTTTGCAGTGAAAAAAGAATTGTCTTTATTTTTCTTTTCCCAAACAATATCAAGCGTGTTTCTAATGCTTCTGTTTTTAATAAAAAACTGATGTGCAGCATTTGTTGTACCACTTAATACACTCATATCGCCACCATCTCGAAATTCTCTGTTTAAAGTATAGCCAATTGCAACTGTTGAATTATTTTTTCCATATAAAAACCATCGAGGGTGAATGAAAATATTCTTAGTTTTTGGCACATCGCTAAACCCATCTTTGTCAACATCTACTTGCTTTTGCAGTGTTCCGCCTGCATAAAAAGTATAACCCATTTTTTTATTTCGTGCCGAAAAAAATGAAGTAATATTTTTTTCTTTTAAGGTAGATATGTTTAGTGTAACGCTTCTTTCTGGTGTATTAATTTTTGGTTTTTTGCTTATCAAATTTACCATTCCTGCAATAGCACCTCCACCATACAATGTTGATGAAGCACCTTTAACCAACTCAATTTGTTGCAGGTCTAATGGTGGAATTTGTAATATTCCAAAACTTCCACTAAAGCCACCAAATAAAGGCATTCCATCTCTTAAAATTTGTGTGTATTTTCCTTGTAACCCTTGAATGCGTAAGTCTGCACTACCACTAGTAGCAGTTGTTTGCTGAATTTGTACGCCTGCAATATCGCCCAAAATGCTTGCAATATTTCCTGGTTTAATTTGATTTTCTTCGTGTAGTTCTTCTGCTCCCAGCACTTCAACTTTTGTAGGCAGGTCTTCTATTCTGCTATTAGTTTTTGATGATGCAATGATGGTTACTTCTTCTAATTTCTCATCTTTTAGTGTGTCTTTGATTTTTGGTTTTTCGATGATTTTTACTTGCGAAAAAGAAAAAGATGCCAACAATAAACCTGCAGAAATAATTATTAAACGTTTCATATTATATTCTGCAAAGCAATAAAAAAAATGAGTTGCATTGAAGAAACACAAAATATTTAATAGTATTTAAACTGTAAATGATTGTTATTTTGTAGTGTGAAAAAGAAATTTTTATTAAGTAGTATTATCTTCTTTTTGTGTGCAATACAAACAATAGCACAGTGTTCTATTTGTACTAAAACAGCTTCTCAACTTGGCGAAAAACCTGCACAAGGCTTAAATTCAGCAATAGTATATTTAATGTTTACACCACTTCTAATTATGAGTTTCATAGGCTACAGATGGTGGAAAAGAGAGAAGATGCAATAGCAATAATCATCGCTTAAAAAATTCCTCATCATTTAGTTCATCTTGTTTTACTTTGCCACCGAAATTTAAAACAAAAATGAAAAAAGTATTTCTTCCTCTTTTGACAGTAATCATTACTGTTACTGCTGTTGCTCAACAAAAAAAAGCACAACCTATCAAGGCACAGCCTATTAAAATTCAGCCTGCAAAACCAGCTGGTTCAACAGTTGTTCTTAAAACACTTAAAGATAGTACTAGTTATGCCTTGGGTGTAAATATTGCACGTAATCTGAAAGCTCAAAACCTGGATAAGGTAGATGCAATGCTTTTATATAAAGGACTTAGTGATGTTTTGTTAAACAAACCAGTTGCTTTAGGTGATGCTGATGCAGGTAAATGCGTAAACTCATACTACCAAAAAATGAATCCTGAAAAAGGAAAGACAAATGCTGGTGATGATAGAAAAACGAAAGACGAGATTGCAAAAAATAAAGCCGCAGGTCAAAAATTTTTAATGGAAAATGCAAGAAAAGACGGTGTTATTAGTATGCCAGAAGGCTGGCAATATCAGGTGTTAAAAGCTAGTGATAGCAAAGAGCATCCTGCTGCAACTGACAAAGTAAAAGTACATTATCACGGAACTTTAATTGATGGAACTGTGTTTGACAGTTCAGTTGATAGAGGTGAGCCTATTTCGTTTGGTTTAAACCAGGTTATCAGAGGCTGGACAATTTCTGTTACACAAATGACTGTTGGTAGCAAATGGAGAGTGTTTTTACCAAGTGATTTAGCTTATGGTGATAATGCTGCTGGTCCAAAAATTGCAGGCGGGTCAACATTAATCTTTGATATCGAATTATTGGCAATCGAGAAATAGTATTGAACCAATTTTTAATTGGTTTATAGGTATCATTTTTCAACTTAAATTATAATTAATGAAGTGTAGCGATATACAAATACAAAACGAAAAAGAAACACGTGGTGGTTTTGGTGATGGTGTCTTTGAAGCAGGTAAGGCAAACCCAAATGTAGTTGTACTTACAGCAGATTTAGCAGGCTCAATGAAAATTGCTAATTTCATCAAGACTTTTCCAGAAAGATATGTTCAATGTGGTATTGCAGAAGCTAATATGATTGGTATAGCTGCTGGTTTAACAATTGGGGGTAAAATTCCTTACACCACAACTTTTGCAAACTTTAGCACAAGTCGTGTGTACGACCAAATTCGTCAAAGCGTTGCATACAGCAATAAAAATGTAAAAATTTGTGCTTCACACGCTGGTCTTACTTTGGGTGAAGATGGTGCAACACATCAGGTTTTAGAAGATATTGGAATGATGAAAATGTTGCCAGGAATGACCGTGATTGTTCCTTGCGACTACAACCAAACAAAAGCTGCAACCATTGCTATTGCTGATTATGAAGGACCAGTTTATTTGCGTTTTGGTCGACCAAAGTGGGCAAATTTCACAGCAGAAGATGGAAGTGATTTTGTAATTGGCAAAGCACAGAAACTAAGTGACGGAAATGATGTAAGTATTTTTGCTTGTGGACATATGGTTTGGAAAGCTATAGAAGCTGGTAAAATATTGGAGGCAAAAGGAGTGAGTGTTGAGGTAATTAATATTCACACCATAAAACCATTGGATGAAGAAGCTGTATTGGCTTCTATATCAAAAACAAAATGTGCCGTTACAGTTGAGGAGCATAATATAATTGGTGGCTTGGGAGATAGTATAGCACAATTAGCTGCAAAACATTTACCCATACCTATTGAATTAGTTGGCACAAAAGATACTTTTGGTGAAAGTGGAAAACCACTTGAACTTTTAATAAAATATGGATTAGATACGCCTTTTATTGTTGAAGCTGCTGAGAAGGCAATATCAAGAAAATAGGTATAATATTAAACTTTGAAATGCCTCCTGACTAAGATTAGGAGGCATTTTTTTAAGAAATATCCCCCTAAAGGCACATTCAAAGCCCGAACTACCTACTTTTGCCGCCGAAATAAAAAAATCAAATTTTTATATGGCTTCTGTAGGAAAAGTTAAACAAATTATTGGTGCTGTTGTTGACGTTCAGTTTGATGGCACACTTCCAGAGATTTACAACTCTTTAGAAATTAAAAAAGCAAATGGAGATATTCTTGTACTTGAGGTGCAACAACACCTTGGTGAAGATAGCGTAAGAACTATTGCAATGGAGGGTACTGAAGGTTTAGTGCGAGGATTAGAAGTTGTTGATACTGGTCGTGCTATTTCAATGCCAGTTGGTGAAGGAATTAATGGTCGTTTGTTCAACGTAACAGGCGATGCTATTGATGGTTT
>JANYEP010000211.1 GCA_025363075.1 Chitinophagaceae bacterium
AAAATAAGACACAAGGTAGAACACAGGCAGATATAACAGGTTTGATTGGACAATATGCACACGGTAATGAACCAAGTCATAATTATATTTATCTTCTGAATAATAACAAACGATTTAAATATTTGCAATATGTTTATGATAATTTTTATACCAATAAACCGGACGGTTTAATTGGTAATGAAGATTGTGGACAAATGAGTGCTTGGTATGTAATGAGTGCTTTAGGATTTTATCAAACGTGCCCAGGAGATAATACAGCCAAAATTGGACTTCCTCTTTTTAAGCAAGCTACGATTCACTTGGAGAATGGGCAATCGTGTTTGATTGAAAAGCAATTTGAAAAAGATTACTCATCCTTCGATTTAAAAAATGATTACACTAACTTAGCCCATACTGATTTATTACACTATAATATAGGTTTAAAAGATATACTTAACAGTAAGAAGAATAGTTTTGATAAATATGGTTTTAGGGCAGAATACTATTCCATTTGCCCAAGCATTGGTTACAAAGAAGATAGTCAGGGTGAACCACTAATTAAATCCCCATTAATAATTTCATCTAATCCTAAACCATTTTTTGATAGTATAGAAATTACAATTGGAAGTAATAATATGTTTAGTCATAATGAAAGAAGATTTTTTTATTCTATTAATAACGCGAGTTTTATTGAATATGTTGAACCGTTTTACATAAAAAATAATTCAACAATTATTGCTCAAACTCTATTCTCTTTGGGTTCTCAAAATTTAAAATCTAACCTCTCCATAGCCCACTTTTTCAAACGTCCACACAACTATACCATTCAACTCAATTGCAAATACAATAAGCAATACACAGCAGATGGTGATGATGGCATTATTGATGGACAATATGGCGATTTGGATTTTAGAAAAGGCGGTTGGCAGGGTTATCAATATCAAAATTTTGAAGCCATTATTGATATGAAAGAAAAGAAACAATTTGCAGAAATTTCTGCCAACTTTTTACAAGACACAAGAGCCTGGATTTTGTTTCCTACAAAAGTTGAGTTTTATATTTCTGATGACAGTATCAATTTTAAATTGGCTGAAACTATTGAAAATACTGTATCTCCACAAGATTATAATGTTCAAACTCAAAAATTAAAAATGAAAAGCAATAAAGAAAATAATACAGCACGATACATAAAAGTAAAAGCCTATAACTATGGCAAACTTCCTGAATGGCACGCTGGTAAAGGAGATAGTGCTTTTATTTTTATTGATGAAATTGAGATAAAGTAATGTTTATTTGTGCAAATTTTTTTATCTCAAAATAATTAATGGCAACAGAAACCACCGACTTTTATTTAACAATTGAACAGCCTATTAGTGGTGAATATAAAGATAGAGGCAGCAAGTTTATTGCTTTTGCCTATCCCATTAAATCAATAGAAAATTTTAAAGAAGCATTGTTGCAAACAAAAGCATTGCATCCAAAAGCATCACATCATTGCTTTGCATACAGGATTGGCTTAACAAATAATATCTTCAGAGTAAGTGATGATGGAGAACCTTCAGGCTCTGCTGGTCGCCCCATTTTAAATGCAATTGACAGTAAAGAATTAACTGATGTTTTGGTTGTTGTGGTTAGGTATTTTGGAGGAACTTTATTAGGTGTACCAGGTTTAATAAATGCTTACAAAACCGCAGCATTGCTGACTTTGCAAACAACACCTATTGTTCAAAAACCTATTTTATCTGTGTTTGAATTACAGTTTGATTATACACAAACCAATACTGTAATGAGCATTGCAAAACAACTTAACGCAACTATTTTACAAAATGAAAACCAACTTTTTTGTGTAATGAAATTAGGGGTTCAACGTTCTAAAGAAGCAGATTTGCTGCATAAATTTTCTGAGCATCATACTATATCTATAAAGAAAATTTAAACAATCAAAATTCTTTAAGACCTTTCTGCATAACGCATCCAACGCTCTGGAATATCATTGTTTCCTGCAATCACATAATCCATTTTACTGCAAGGAATAAATTTGCCATCGTGAGCTTTCATCCACCACCTGCCAGTTTTTTTACTTTGCAAAAATGTAGTGTCAAACTCTGCAAGTGCTAATGTAAATTCATTGAAATTATTTCTATCATCTAATGATACTTCAAACTTGCTTTTATAAATTCCATCCATATAATACCAAAGCATTTGGCTTATTTGTTTGGCAGTTAAATTATGTACATCGTGTTCTGGGTAAAATCCATATAAACCAATGCTGCTAATGGTTTCACTCATTCCTGCATATTGCATTAGCTTGCAAGCTTCTTCGCCATTGAAACCATTTGGTGTTAATCTGTTTGCAGGTGCGTGTGCATTTTGAATAGCACTAATATCGAAAGAAAATAAATTTGAATTGCGAATCACAGGTTCCATTTCTTCGATGTTCTCTCTCACTTTTCCAACTCTAAAGCAGTCGAAACGAAGCTTGTCAATTGTCTCTAACATTTGTGGATGCACCAAATAACTTTGAAAGCCAATATGGCTGTAATGCTTGATATAGTTGGGTTCGCCAGTAAGCATATCCATTAAAAAATTATCAGCAAGTGTTACGCTATCCATATTCAAATCAATAGCAGCATCTACACAAACAGCTTCAATAATTTTTTCTTGTGATACATAAGCAGCATATTGAGCTAATGTAATATCGTGACTTCCACCAAGTATAACAACACGTTTATTCTGCTCTAACAATTCTGTAACCACACTTTGCAAAGCGGCATAAGTATCTTGCAAATTAGCACCACGTTTTACATTACCAACATCTGCAACATTTACATTATTGTGCCAATGAAAAAGTTTGTAAAATTCTTTTCTTATAGCATCAGGAGAAGTAGTGTTATCATATTCAACACCTTGACCACGCATTTCGCCACAGCCAATTATAACCATATCTGCTTTCTCAATATCTGGAAATTCATCTTCGTGAATTGCTATATGTCTTCCAAGTTGTGTATCTCTGAAACCCTCGTCATCAGAGAGATACGCTAAATTAATTGGTTCTAAAAAATCGACAGTTGTTTCTAATGACATTGTTTCTTAATATGCTAATTAGCAAATGTGCTGATATGCTAATGAATTGAAAAATTTGTTTATAAAAATAGGATTAGAGCCATAAATCCCCACTCGAAAATTAAAAGTCTAACCCCAATGCAAAGTAGCTAATGGCTTCTCCTTTAAAAATTCCTTTCATAGGCCAAGCAACATCAAACTTTAAGAAATAGCCAAGCAATGTGCTTCTTGCCCCAAACCCATAACCACCAGCAAATGGTCCTAAACCACCTGCGTCTAATTTTACAGTTAAACTGTTACCAGTATAAACTTCAGTTGGTCTTTTTATGCCATTATATTGTCCATTCCAAGCAGTACCCAAATCAAGAAATTGTACCAATTGAAAGTTGCGTAAAAAGGCATTGTTAATAGGTTGGTCAAAAAAAGTGCTGAACACTGGCAAGCGAATTTCACTATTAATTACAAAAGCATTATTGCCATTTGCAATGTTTTGATTGTAGCCACGCATATTAACTGCTAAACTTTGAAACGCATAGCTGGCATCGCTTGCAGGGGTATTGTTAGCATTGAATTTTGGAGAAATATCTCCATCAACACCTCCTAAATAATATATTATTTTTCTGTTACCCCAACTAATATCTGCAGCAGCACGAACTGCCCAAATACAGTTTCTGTAAATAGTAGTGTAATGTCGAGCATCAAAACCCCAGTTAAAAGTTTCTTGACCTTTTACAGGTTTTCCATCAGAGCCAGGAAGAGTAACATCTAAATATGTTTTCCAACGTGTTCCTTCCCAAATATTCATTGCTGGTGAAATAGTATTGTCGTAAACAAATTCCATTCTACTAAGCACATTGTAAGATGTAATATCTTTTAGCAAAAGTCCGTTGGCATCAGGTGCACCACTTGAGTAATTGTTTGGCTTAATAGCTAATCTATCTCTACGAATACCCATTGTAATTACCAAACGCCTTGCTTCATCAAATGGATACGATATATTACCTTGATAAATATTTGTTACCAAATCAGCGTTATAAGTGCCACTTGTATTCAAAAGAATAACACCAGCATAATTTGAAATGTTGCTTCTGTAGTAACTCAATCCCCAGTCGAGCCTTCTTCTATAATTTTGAAAATTTACGTAAACATCTTTGTCTTTTAAATTTGTTGCAAACCTCACACCACCATTAATTCTGTAGTCTTCCATCAAGTCGTAAGCACCAGCTTTAAAAGCAAAATTTATATTGC
This sequence comes from Chitinophagaceae bacterium, assembly GCA_025363075.1. Taxonomy (GTDB): domain Bacteria; phylum Bacteroidota; class Bacteroidia; order Chitinophagales; family Chitinophagaceae; genus CAIVPM01. The sequence goes on from JANYEP010000211.1 coordinate 4,291, forward strand.
CTCCATTGCTTAATTTAATAGGCTGACCTGTATATGCATAAGGTTGATATCTGCTTACCAAAAGATTATTTGCTATGCCACTTTGTAAATTATCTGCTTGAAATTTCAGTCTACTATTAAACAATCTTGCTTTAAATCTTGGCTGTTCTACTAGCTCGCCATTTTCTCTTTTTGTTGCATTGCTATCTGGCTTTTCGTTGGCAAAATTGTTATCAAAAAAATCATTTGTTGCAGCGTTTGATGTATCTATTTTTCCATTTTTGTATATCGTTGCTTTTCCTTGCTGGGCTTTGCTTTCCTCAATTTTTTTCTTCATATAAACTGTGGGCGGAGCAGTAATATTTCTTCTATACAAAGCATCTTCATTCACTTTTAATTTATACAAATACTTTTCGTTGCCTTCTCTTCTTGTTTCACTTACTTGTCCATTGTTTCCTGCAACCCTGCTATCAATTAAAGAACTTTGATAGTTTGTAATTGGAAAAGTATAGGTAGAATCTTTATACACTTGAAAGTACGAAATGCTATCAGGTTCTTGTTTTCGCCATGCAAGCAATGCAGAGTCCATTTCTTTTGCAGAAGGATTTCGTAACATTTCATCACCCACAAAATACAAAGTATCTAAACCATTTCTATGGGTGCTAAAGAAGCCTGCCCAACGATTTGCAATACCATTTTCATCGCTAACAAAAGTGAAGTGATTGGTGTTGTACTGTGCTGGCATTGTTGCATTGCCATACTTCATATTGGTTAACTGTGTGATTTGCTTTGTAGAAGAATTGTTTAAAATATCTACTAAAAAAACATTGAATCTATGACGACTTGGTTGCACTGTATCGTTTGATGGAGCTTCTGGTGTAGGACGATTTGACGAAAAAATAATTCCTGTTCTGTTAGGAAAAGAAACCAATGTTGGGTTTAAATCATCGTAAACATCATTGGTAATTTGTGTGGTAATTTGCTCATCAATTTTGTAAGTGTAAATGTCTGTATGTCCATTTTTTGCAGCACTTAAAACAAGCGTATTATCATCTAACATATAGTTTGCATCAAGTATTTGGTCGAAGCCATTTATTTCTTGTTTGCTACGTTTGTATTTTGCAATCACATCATAAACAAACATTTTTGTTTTGCCACCTTCCCAATAAATACAAAGAATTTTTGTACCTTTTACATCCCACGCTAATATTGGGTAATTTGGATTCATATCTCCCTGATGTGTTCTAATACCTTTGTGCAAAAGTGTTGTAGGCTCATCATCTTCAAAATATTGAACACTGTAAAAACCTTTATAAAATTGTGCTACCACATAATTTTTATTTTTGGGATTTGGATTAGCTTGAAACCTGTAATAATCAACTTTAGAAACATCTTCATCAACTATGATACTTCCCTTTGGTGCATTACGTCTGCGATGAATATCGTTACTGTATTTCTCTTCTTCATCAACCATAAACTCTGCAAGAACTGTTTTAAACTTCTTCTTGCAAATTTTCTCCGATGCAGTGTTGAGGCTTTTATTTAAACGAGCTAAGTATAGAAAATAAGTTACATTCTCTGGCTTGTATTTCTCAGCTATATAATGCCAAAAACTATGTCCTGCAAGCGTTGGGTTTTTGAAAGCAAATTTGTAGAAAGTATTAAAATCTCCATTCAAGATTATTTCTTTTAAATCATCATCTTTTTCGGTACTCCAATGTTCAGCAGTATAGCTAATGTAGCCATCTGTCAACCATTTTGGCAAGTCCAATAAAGCTTGGTTGCTTGCCACTTCACCAAAATCATTGCCAAACAATAAATTGTTCAAAATCATTTGAGCAATGCCTTTACGAATTTGAATTTTAAGGTGCTGATGATTTCCATCAAAATAAACTACCATTTTGTTGTTAGGTAAAATGGTAATGCCATCTGATGTTTGAGTTGTAGATCCTAAACCAATATTACTTTGCTTAAATTCATCGTAACTATTGTAAACAAAAATGCTTGCTTTGTTTTGTAAGTTAGATTCCATAAACGTTTCAACATCTCGCAACTCATCCTCGGCCATTTGCGAAACAAAGCTTCCAAGTTCAGTACCACCTTGAGTTACATAGGTATTGAAATTTTTTCCTTCATAAAATTTCCACTTGAATTTTTTATATTGAATTCTATTTTTTCCAAACTCAACAGCATTTACTTGAGCAGTCAAAAAAATAGGAATGATAGAAGCTATAAATAAAAAAATGGTTACGATTTTTTTTAGTTGCATAAAGGCATCTGCATTTTGATGGGTAAAGATAAAGGCTAATAAATTATTGTTGTCAATAATGGATAACGAAATGTAGTTATGCTTACAACTATTATTTTATAGAAGTCAATTTTCAAATTTTCAAACATCAAAATCTTCAAACTTTTCAACTCCTATATTTGCAGCTTATGAAGAATATCAGGAATTTTTGTATTATAGCCCATATCGATCACGGAAAAAGCACTTTGGCTGACAGACTTTTAGAGGATACTAAAACCATTGGTGCAAGAGATATGCAAGCTCAAGTATTGGATGATATGGACTTGGAGCGTGAGAAAGGAATTACCATTAAAAGCCACGCCATTCAAATAAACTACCCTTACAAAGGTGAACAATATGTGTTGAACTTAATTGACACACCAGGACACGTTGATTTTAGTTATGAGGTGAGTAGAGCTTTAGCAGCTTGTGAAGGTGCATTGCTTTTGGTAGATGCAAGTCAGGGTATTCAAGCACAAACAATCAGTAATTTATATTTGGCTATTGATAACAATTTGGAGATTATTCCTGTTATCAATAAAATTGATATGGATGGTGCAATGATACCAGAAGTAACTGATCAAATTGTTGATTTAATTGGTTGCAAACCCGAAGAAATTTTACACGCAAGTGGCAAAAGTGGGATTGGTATTTTTGAAATATTGGCAGCTATTATTGAAAGAATTCCTGCACCAAGTGGCGACCCTCAAGCTCCTTTGCAAGCCTTAATTTTTGACAGCGTTTTTAATAGTTTTAGAGGTATTATCATTTATTATAGAATAATGAATGGTACTATAACCAAAGGGCAAAAAGTAAAGTTTATTGCAACTGGGCAAGAGTATGATGCAACAGAAATTGGTGTGCTAAAATTAGGAATGGAAGCCAAGAACCACGTGGGTTGTGGCGATGTTGGATATATTATTACAGGTATTAAAAATGCCAAGGAAGTTAAGGTTGGTGATACGCTTACACAAAGTGGTAGTACTGTAGATAGAATTAATGGTTTTGAGGAAGTGAAGCCAATGGTTTTTGCTGGTATTTTTCCTGTGGAAACGGATGCTTTTGAAGAGTTGAGAGATTGTATGGAAAAACTACAGTTAAACGATGCTTCATTAACATTTGAACTTGAAACATCACAAGCTTTAGGATTTGGATTCAGGTGTGGTTTCTTGGGTTTATTGCATATGGAGATTATTCAAGAAAGATTGGAACGTGAGTTTAACCAAACTGTAATTACTACTGTACCCAATGTTAGCTTTATTGCATATACTACAAAAAAAGAAAGGATTGATGTAAACAATCCTGCTGAAATGCCTGATAGCACTAAACTTGATAGAATTGAAGAACCATATATCAAGGCACAAATTATTACTCAAAGTGATTATATTGGTAATATAATGACTCTTTGTTTGGGCAAAAGAGGCATTTTAATGGGGCAATCTTATTTAACTGCAACCCGTGTAGAGCTTACGTTTGAGATGCCATTGACAGAAATTGTATTTGATTTTTACGATAAATTAAAATCTCAAACTCGTGGTTATGCAAGTTTCGATTATCACCCAATTGGATATAGAGATGCAGATATTGTGAGGATGGATATTTTATTGAACAATGAAAAAGTAGATGCTTTAGGTTGTTTAATTCATAGAAGCAGGGCTCAAGATTTTGGAAGAAAATTGTGCGAAAAATTAAAAGAATTATTAACTCGCCAACAGTTTCAAATATCTATTCAAGCAGCAATTGGTGCTAAAGTTATTGCTCGTGAAAACATAAGTGCAATGCGTAAAGATGTTACTGCAAAATGTTATGGTGGTGATATTTCTCGTAAACGTAAACTACTTGAAAAGCAAAAAGAAGGTAAAAAACGTATGCGTCAAATTGGAAACGTAGAAATTCCACAGGAAGCATTTTTAGCTGTGTTAAAATTGGATTAGATTTTATTTTTACAAATATTTTTTATGCAAAAAGCAGCACCCATATTTAATAAGAGAATTTTTTGGGATGTAGATTTTGAAAAATTAGATTACGATAAAGCCTACAAATTTGTTATAGAGCGTGTGTTTGAGCGTGGCGATGTACCTGATATTCGTGCTTGCAGAAGGTATTATAGTGAAGAAGTTATTAGAGACGTGATTTTGAATTGTAAATTTTTGCCAGAACACGCTACTTACCTTGCTGCTTGCATTATTGAAAGAGATGTAAAAGAATTAAGATGCTACAAACTAAGACAGTTGAACCCAACACTTTTGCCTTACTAAAAAGGTTAATGCAATTAAACTTCTTGAACGACTTTTCGTTAGTTGGTGGCACTGCATTATCGTTATTGTATGGACATAGAATGAGTATTGATTTGGATTTTTTCAGTAATATACCTTTTGAAACTAATTTTATTGTTGAGCAACTTTTTGAAGAGTTTGGTAGCGATTTTATAATTCAAAAGCAAATAGAAAAGTTTGGTATTTTTTGTTTGATAAATGACATAAAAGTTGACATTGTAAAACATCCTTACGAATTATTACAGCCTGTTGAAGTTATAGATGGAATAAGAATGTATCATTCGGCAGATATTGCAGCTATGAAAATCGAAGCTATTCTAAATAGAGGAAAACAAAAAGATTTTTGGGATTTAGCTGAACTTTTTAAACATTATTCTTTGGATGAAATTATAGAGTTTAATTCAAAAAAATTTCCACTACAAAGGCTTGCCATTTCTATTCCCTATGCCATCACTTATTTTAACGATGCCGATGAGGACGAAACACCAAATTGTCTCAACAACCTTAGCTGGGATGAAGTAAAAAATAGCATCAAAAAAGTCGTGAACGAATATTTAAAATAATCATCATTCTTCAACATTCGCAAAATACAATTATCGTTGTTGTTGGTCCTACTGCTGTTGGGAAAACTTCTTTTGCAATAAAACTTGCACAACACTACCATACACAAATTATTTCTGCTGATTCTCGCCAGTGTTTTAAAGAACTAAATATTGGTGTAGCACGTCCATCACTTGAAGAGCTAAATGCAGTTCATCACTATTTTATTGCATCTCATTCTATTCACCAATATATGAATGCTGGTGTGTTTGAAAAATATGCTTTGCAATGTGCTGATGAAATTTTCAAAAATAATAAAGTAGCTGTAATGGTTGGTGGCACTGGTTTATACATCAATGCCTTTTGTAATAGTATTGACGAAATTCCAGATGTTTCACCAGAAATTAGAAACAATATTATTTCAAATTATACTGCAAATGGGTTAGCTTGGTTGCAAAATGAAGTGCAAACAAAAGATGTTGATTTCTGGCAAACTGCTGAACAACAAAATCCCCAAAGATTAATGCGTGCATTGGAAGTTATAGAAGCCACAGGAAAGTCAATTAATAGTTTTAAAAGAAATATTCAAGTTGAAAGGCCTTTTAATATTATAAAAATTGGCTTGGAATTATCACGCCAAGAATTAATCAATAACATCAATTTGCGTGTAGCTAAAATGATTGAAGAAGGGTTGGTTGAAGAAGTTGCATCTTTAATTCCATATCAACACTTGAATGCCCTGCAAACAGTTGGCTACAAAGAGTTGTTTGAATATTTCGATGGAAAAATATCAAAAGCACAAGCCATTGAAAAAATAAAAATCAGCACACGACAATATGCAAAAAGACAAATGACCTGGTTTAAAAAAGATGCAGAAATTAAATGGTTTAATGTAAGTGAAACTATTGATTTGGATATTTTATAGGCTCTTTTTTGTTGCAACTTTTTTTATTTACTGCTGCAATCGTTGTCGAAGTTTTTATTTTTGTGCAAACCAAATTGGCTGCTACTTTTACTGCCATTCAAAAAAATATTACCTCAATTATTAAAAAAAAACGATTAGCTATGTCTAAAAAAGTAGTTACACTTGGCGAAATTATGCTTCGCCTTACATCTCCAGGTCATTTACGTTTTGTACAATCAGATAGTTTTGATGTTACCTATGGTGGCGGAGAAGCCAATGTTTCTGCGGCTTTGTGCAATTATGGTCTTAATGGAACTTTCGTTTCAAAAGTGCCAAACAATGCAATTGGTCAGTCTGCAATCAACCATTTAAGAAGGTATGGAGTAGATACACAATTCGTTGCTCGTGGTGGCGAAAGATTAGGTATTTATTTCCTTGAAACTGGAGCGTCAATGCGTGCCTCTCAAGTTATTTATGATAGAGCAGGAGCTTCAATTGCAGATGTTGATGCAAGCGAATTTGATTGGGATAAAATATTTGAAGGAGCAAGTTGGTTTCATACAACAGGTATAACACCAGCATTGAGTGATAAAGCTGCTGCACTTACACTTGCTGCTTTAAAAGCTGCAAAAGCAAAAGGTATTACTACAAGTATTGATTTGAATTTCCGTAAAAAATTATGGACTAAAGAAAAAGCTCGTGAAGTAATGACTGGGCTTTGTGAGTATGTTGATGTGTGCATTGGTAACGAAGAAGATGCTGATTTATGCTTAGGTTTTAAAGCTGCTAACACCGATGTTACAAAAGGTGAATTAAATTTGGATGGCTTTAAAGATGTGTTTAAACAAATGCAGGCAAAATTTGGTTTCAAATTTATTGCTTCTTCATTGCGTGAAAGCCACAGTGCAAGCGATAATGGATGGAGTGCTTTAGTATATGATGGTTCAGAATTTTATCATACAAAACATTACGAAGTAAGAATTGTAGATAGAGTGGGTAGTGGAGATAGTTTTGCAAGTGGGTTGATTTATGGTCTTGTTACTGGAATGCCAATGGCAGAAGCTGCTGAGTTTGGTGTTGCTGCAAGTGCTATTAAACACACTATTCCAGGCGATTTAAACCACGCAACTTTAAGTGATGTTAAAGACTTAATGAAAGGTGATGGTAGTGGAAGAGTTCAGAGATAATTTTTTAATTTAGAGTTATGAGTTATGAATTCGGAATTGAAGCATTTATAACTCATAATCCATAATCCATAATTTTATATGATAATTGATAGTTTAAGTTCAGCTTCTCGTTACACAAGCCTCCATCCTCTTTTTGCAAAAGCATTCGAGTATCTTAACAACACAGATTTATCCACTTTAAAGGATGGTAAATTTGAAATTGATGGCGATAATATTCGCGGCATTATGGCGAGCAAAAATGGAATGACAGCAGCAGAATCCATTGCAAAATTTGAGTGTCACAATAAACATATTGATATTCAAGTTTGCATTAAAGGCAACGAAACAATTGGCTGGAAACCACGTCCAAGCTGTGTTTCACAAAGAGGTGAATACAATACCGAAAAGGACGTGTTGTTTTATGACGATGCTCCTGATATGTATTTTGATTTAACAGATATGCAGTTTGTTATCTTTTATCCAGAAGATGTTCATGCACCAATGATTGGTGAAGGACAAGTAAAGAAACTGGTGTTAAAGATTAAATTATAATTACGAATAAGGGCTGCAATTGCAGCCCTTATTATTTAAAATATTGAGATAACTTAATCACTTCCACAGCTTCCTTTACATCGTGAACACGCAAAATATTAGCTCCATTTAATATGCCAATAGTATTTAAAACAGTCGTTCCATTTAATGCCTCTTGAGCAGTAATGCCAAGTGTTTTGTAAATACTATTCTTCCTTGAAACACCTAATAATAATGGCTTTTGAAGTGTTGTAAATTGATTAAGTTCTTTTACTAATTCAAAATTCTGTTCAACATTTTTTGCAAAACCAAATCCAATATCCAAAATCATTTGGTTTAACCCAAGTTGCTTTCCTTCTGCAATTTTATCAATAAAATATTCTTTTACCTCTTCCACAATATTGGTATAATTTGTTTGTTGCAACATTGTTTGCGGTGTTCCTTTTATGTGCATACAAATGTATGGAACATCAAGTGTAGCAGCAGTTTCAAACATTTTTTTATCTAGAGTTCCACCACCAATATCATTCACCATCATTGCACCTGACTCAACTGCTTGTTTGGCAACAACGGCATTAAATGTATCAATAGAAATATTTGCTTCAGGAAATTTTAGAGCTATTGCTTCAATTATTGGAATCACTCTTTTTAGTTCTTCATCAACAGCAATTTGTTCACTATTTGGTCTTGTGCTTTGCCCACCAATATCAATAAACGTAGCCCCTTCGTTTAACATTTTTTCAGTTAAAAACAGGGCTTCATCAATACTTTGTTTACGACTTTCTGAATAAAAAGAATCGGGTGTTGCATTTATAATTCCCATTACTAATGGCGTGGTTATTATAAATTGTTTTTGTTTATAGTGAAGTGTAAACATCTTTTAATTATTTTGCAGTGCTCAAAGATATTAGGATGTTTCTCTATATATCTTTCAAATATTCATCATTGCATAACTCATAATTTATAATTAATAAAATGAAGGTTTTAACTACAATTTGTCGCTGGTTAGTTGGGTTGTTATTTATTTTCTCTGGATTAATAAAAGCTAATGACCCACTTGGGTTAAGTTTTAAAATGCAAGAATTTAAACACCATAAATAGCC
>JANYEP010000214.1 GCA_025363075.1 Chitinophagaceae bacterium
ATATAATTTACAAACCAACTAATCTCATCTGCGTGTGCTTCTATTACCACTTTAAACGTTGCAGTTGGGTTAATTACACCCACAGCAGTACCATAAGGATCGGTAAATTGTGTATCAGAATATTGTTTAATATAGTTTAACCAAACCTTTTGCCCACCACTCTCAAACCCAACAGGAGATGGAGTATTGATATATTCTTTTAAAAAAGCCCAAGATGCTTCATTTAAAATTGATGTTTGTTTTTTTGCTTTTGTTTGCTTTGATTTTGCCTTTGCCATTGTATAAGATTTGGCTACAATATTAATGCAAAGTATTTTTCAAAATGAACTAAATATTAAGAGCCATTTAAGTAACGAAATTTCATTGCTTAAATGGCTCTTATATCAATCATCAAATAATATTTCTTCTTACTCGATGATTAGTTTGGCAGTTTTTATTTCACCATTATTCATAATAGTTTTTACTACATAAATGCCCTTGGAAAACCTTTGAACATTGATTATTGATTGTTGGTTGTTGATTATTTTCTTATTACAAATTTCTTTACCTAAATAATCAATAATGAAAACTTCTTTTGCATTCTTACAGCTAATAGTCACAACATTATTTGCAGGGTTTGGATAAATACTAATTGCCAATTGCTCATCTCTAATTATCAATTGTTTTATCTCGCTGTAAGATTTACTACCATCTTTATCTACACTTTGCAAACGATAGTAAAGCGTAAGTGGATTAGTGGTAATTGGTAGTTGATTATCATAAAAAGAATAATTACCAACTCCTTTAGCTGCAAGTGTTCCAACGGTTTTAAATTCTTTTCCATCAACACTCCTTTGGACATTAAAATGCGAAACATTAATTTCATTTGTTGTAGTCCAGGTATTTTGAACTTGATTTGTACTAACTGCTTTCAACTCATAGCTTGCAATTTTTACTGGTAAATTTATTGGTGCTAATCCTTTTACTTGCACATCCTTTAGCATAGCATATCTGCCAGGGTTTCCACTACCACAAGCATAGTATAAACGAACTGTTAATGTTTCACCAACACCAATGTTTACGCCATTTCCAGCATTTAGTGCCAAAGCATAAAAAGCAGTTGGACCTGTTGTTTGATTGGTTAAAATAATAGGTGTTGCAAATGCTCCATTTGCAGTACCAGCAAGTGTACCTGTTACATCTCTCCCACCTGTAACACTTGCAGAGTCTGTTGTAAAATTTGATTTTGAATAAACAACAGCAAACTTAATTCCACTGGTTGTATTGTTAAATGCAGTTGTTGCAATAAAAGAATCTACTCGAACACTAAATCCTGATGAAGGTTTAATAGTAAATTGTTCGTAGTAAGTTCTATTTAATGTGCTTCCTGGGCCACCAGCACTTGTACTCCAAGTACCATCACCATTGGCTTTTGCACCAAATGCTTGTCCATAAGTTGTAGAGTATGCAGTAATAGCAGGTACTTGTATTCCATTGGATAAATATAGTTTGTTAAGTGTTGGTTGTGTTACTTCCAAACCAACAGCTCTTGTTGCTGCATCATCACTACTATCTGCAACCAATTTCCATTGTTGCAAAAGATTGAAAGTTAATAATGGTGTACTTTGTGTAACACCACTTACACTCACAGTATCTGTGTATGTAGCTCCTGCACCAGATGTTTGGTGAACAATATTGCCACTATAATTGCCTGCACTTGTTGCATTTAATCTTACATATATTGTAGTGTTTGCAACGTTTCCAGATGTTTGTGCTAATGTTATTGGGTTCACATTCCAAGATGTGTTGTCTGTGCTAATTTCATAATTAGCAGGTGCCGTAATTGTAATATCATTTAATAGATTTACTCCAGAAACAATATAAGTTTGACTACCACTTGGTGCTGTTGAACCTTGCAAAAAATTGGTTAAACTATTTACTGTTGCATTAATTGTTGGTGTTGATGAAATAGGAATAGTATCAGTAAACGTAGTAGTGTAGCCAGTTTTGTATGCTTTTACAACATAATAATAAGTTGACCCAGCAGGAGGAACAGCATCTACTCCACTAAAATTTATTGCAGTATCATTTGTAGAAACCGAACTACTCAATAAGCTAAAGCTTGCTTTATTGTTGATAGATTTATATAGTTCGTAAGTAATTCCAGTCATTGCCCAACTTATATTCCAAGAGAAATTAGCATTTGCTACTGACTTAACTCCTTTAAAATTTGATACAGCAATTTCTGTTAATGGACTTGTGCAAAAATCTGTTCTCACGCTACAAGGATTCCATCCATTAAACATATTTTGAATATTATAACCAACAGTATCTGTAACTGTAAATTGTTTGCTCCAGCCAACTCGTTTGCTAACATCTGTAGGGGTCCCATCCAAATTTTTGCTTTTAAACTCGGCATATGTAATTACCGATGTATCAGTAGTTGCATCCCATTTTGTCCAACCCAACGGGTTAATGCTATTGCTCATCGCAGTATTAAAAAAAACTACTTTTGTATTTGATGTTACACTTCCATTACTATTGTTCCAAGGGCGACCTAAAAAATATAGTGTAGCACCTGTATTTGCTGGAATTTTGCAATCTCGAAACAGGTATCCATAAGTTTGCCCAATAGGTGTATTGGCTGCAGTGATATAAGAATTTCCATTAACAGATCTT
>JANYEP010000043.1 GCA_025363075.1 Chitinophagaceae bacterium
CCAATAATGGGGGCATTGCCTCCTATGAGTGAAACTGAATGGCAGCAAGCATTTCAGAAGTATCAATTAATTGCACAATACAAATACATCAACAATCATTTTGTTTTATCAGACTTTAAATTCATATTTTTTTGGGAATGGTTTCATCGTCTTTGGGCAAGATTCATGGCAGTTGCTTTTGCTATTCCATTTATTTATTTTATTCTACAAAAGCATATCAAAAAAGAAATGGTAAACCCATTAATCATTTTGGTATTGTTGGGTGCTTTAGAAGGGGCAATTGGTTGGATAATGGTGAAAAGTGGGTTGAACGATGAGAACGTTTATGTGAACCATATTAAACTTGCTATTCACTTTATTTCAGCAATGTTTATTATTAGTTACGCTGTTGTTTTTGGCTTATCGCTACGTGTAAAAAAGGATGCATTTATTATCAATCAAAAACTTAAAAAATTCACAATTCAACTAATCGTGTTGTTGGCTATTCAATTAGTATATGGTGCATTTATGGCTGGTTTAAAAGCAGCCAATGCTGCTCCAACTTTTCCTACAATTAATGGAATGATAGTTCCAGATGTAATGTTTAAAAATGGCGTGCTTGATGGATTATTTTTTAATAAAATTGCTATACATTTTATTCATCGTTTATTGGCATATAGTATTTTTATTCTTGTAATTATTTGGTGGTTGAAAGCTAAGCAGAATAAGGGCTCTACATTATTTATTACAACGAAAAACTACCCTTCAATATTGGTAATAATGCAACTTTTATTGGGGGTTTTTGCTGTGTTGTTAAGCCCAAAGATTGTATTAGGAGGTTTCGGAATTTTTGAATGGATTGCATTGCTGCACCAACTTGTAGGTATGTTGTTATTGCTAAGCTTGGTTACCAATCTTTATTTGATAAAGAGAAGATAAATATTACTTAAATCTGTTGGTGTTGTTAGTAAATAACAATAAATTGCAGGTAATGAAAAAAGTATTTCAAACTTTTTGGTATTCATTGCCTATACAACTACTGATATTGCACTTTAGACGATACCAGATTATTCTACTGTTTTGGTATATTTTATTTGCCACTATTGCTGGTTACTTTATGAAGAGTTATGGTGCAGACACATTGTTTCTTGCCCCAGAATATTTTAACCAAGTATCTGCTGCAAGCACTGCTATTACTGGATTTGCAATGGGAATATTTGTAATGAGTTGGAACATTACAACTTTTATTTTACACGGACATTTAGTTAGTTTTCTTGCCACAACATCTCAACCTTTTTTAAAATATTGCATCAACAATGCACTGTTACCAATCATCTTTTTAATCTTCTATTTTGTTTGTGCAATAAATTTTGCAACGAATCAAGAATTGTTAAACACTTGGCAAATTCTGTTGCTATCTCTAAGTTTCGTTGGTGGTTTTATTTTATCTGTATCTATAGCTTTTGCATATTTTTTTGGTGCAGATAAAACCATTTATTACAGAATGGGTGGTAGAATAAAAACCGCAAATGATTTGTATAAAGAATCTGTTCAAAAAAATAATTTACCACAACAACAAACAGATTTAAAAGTTAACTGGTTTTTTAGTGCAAGATTAAAAATTAGAATACCACGAGACGTTAGACACTATGATGAATTGTTCTTAAAAAAAGTATTGAGTCGACAACATTTTGCTGCTGTTTTTTCCATTTTAATTGCATTCGTTTTTTTAGTTTTACTTGGGTTTATTTCAGATCAAAAACTCTTTCAATTACCAGCAGCAGCAAGCATTGCAATACTTTTTTCGATTGTATTAGCAGGAGCTGGGGCATTTAATATTTTCTTTAAAAGTTGGAGTTTAGTTGTTATGCTGTGTCTTTATTTATTTATAAATTTTTTATATAAAAACGAAGTCATTGATCCTCGCAACAAGGCTTATGGTTTAAATTATGAAAACAAAAAAGAGAGACCCATCTATAGTAAAGACTTTATAGAAGCTCTTGCTTCTCCACAAAATATTGAGGCTGATAAAAAATATTATTTACAGATTTTGAATAATTGGAAAGCAAAGCAAAAAGATAGTTTGCCTACTATGTATATTATCAACACAAGTGGTGGTGGGTTACGCAGTGCAAGTTTTACATTAAATATTTTACAGCAAATAGATAGTTTAATGAATGGTCAACTAATGAACAAAACACTATTTGTTACAGGTGCTTCTGGTGGAATGCTTGGTGCAACTTATTACAGAGAGCTTTTCTTCTTACAAAGGTTAAAAGGAGAGAAAATAAACCTTCTATCAAAGCAATATGTAAATGATGTTTCAAACGATTTATTAAACCCCCTGTTTTCTTCATTTGTTTCAAGGGACATCATTGGGCCTGTTCAAAAATTTACCTACAACAATTTTCAATATACAAAAGACAGGGGCTATGCTTTTGAAGAAAAATTGAATCAAAACACCAACGGTATTTTAACAAAGCAAATGAAAGATTATATAGAACTAGAGCATAATGCTCAAATACCTTTTATGTTGTTTGGTTCTGTAATTAGTAGAGATGTTCGCAAGATGATTGTAGCGAGCCACCCAGCAAGGTTTTTAATGAAGCCAAATGATAGCAAGCATTCCATTAACACTACAGATATTGATGCCATTGACTTTACGTCTTTTTTTGAAAAGCAAAATGCAAAAGATTTACGCCTGCTTTCTGCTTTGCGAATGAATGCTACATTTCCTTTTGCATTACCAAATGTGTGGCTGCCAAGCAATCCAATTATTGATGTAATGGATGCTGGGCTTAGAGATAATTATGGTGCAGAAACTACCTTAAGATTTATCAATGTATTTAACGATTGGATAAAAGCAAATACAACAAAGGTTGTTATTTTACAAATTCGTGATAGAAATTTAAGCGACTGGGATAAGCCAACAGATGATGATTATTTAAGCTTTCTTACCAAACCATTTTCACACATAGAACACAATTGGTTTAAATTACAAGATTACTATCAGGCAGGGCAAATAAATTATTCTACCGATTTCAATAAACAAATACAAACCATTTGCTGGCAATATATTCCTACACAAAAAAATGCAGCTGCAAGTTTGAGTTTTCATTTAACGGCAGCTGAAAAAAAAGATATAGCAGCCGCTGTAGAAAATAGTTTGAATAAAAAGAGTTTTATAACTTTAATGGACTTAATGAAATAAAAAAACCTCCGATAATTATCGGAGGTTTTTTATTAAAAATTAAACTTTTAATTTATTTAACGACTAATACAAATCGCCTCTATTATCTTTAATATCTGCAATTTTCTTTAAAAGCTCGCTAGTAATTCTACTACCTGCATTTTTAATGTTATTGTTTAACATATTTTTAATGTTGTTAGGGTCAATAGGTGTTTCAGATGGACGAACTCCTATGTTGTCAACTCTTAATGCAAACACACCATTTTGTCCTGCAATTGGCTCTGTAACTTTTCCTTTGTTTGAAGTATTGAAAGCTGCTCCAGCAAATTTATAATCATTACCCAACATTGGATTGAATGTATTCGATGCTAACAAAGTATCTAATTTTTGAACAGCAGTTCCATTGCCAGCAGCTGTTGCCATAGCTTCCAAAGTTGTGCCTTTCATTTTAGCAATAATTTGTTTTGCTTTCTTTTCGTTCTTCACTAAATTTTCAACTTGTGGGCGAAGTGTTTGTGCAGATGGAACTCCAACTTTATTTACTGCTGTAATAATTCCAACTACATAACGACTATTGAAACTGTAGGTTTGATCTGTTATATCTCCAACACCTTTTTCATAAATCCATCTTACCAAAGTTCTATTGCTTCCTAAGCCTGGGATGTTGAAATCAATTTTTTTAATTCCATCAGCAGGTGCAGATGTTTTCTTTAATTTAGCAACTTCATCATCAAAACTTTTTTTATCTTTTACAGAAGCTAAAAATTTAGCAGCAGCGTTTTTAGTAGCAATATCTGTTTCGTTACTGAGTGTAATTTGTTTAGCTAAATATGCAATTTCGTATGCTGGGCTTGAACCTTTTTGTCCCAACACTTCTATATAGTGGTAACCAAATTCTGTTTTAACAACATCTTTTGAACCTACCGTTTTTGTAAATGCAAAATCATTGAAGCTTGCTACCATTCTACCACTTGAGAAATAATCATACACACCGCCTTTCATCTTACTACCATCATCTTCACTGTATTTTAAGCAAAGAGAATCGAAATTTTTACCAGCAGCCAAAGCCATTCTAACAGTATCTAAAATGTGTATTGCAGCACTGTCATCTCTCATTCTATAAGATTGTCCAGAGCGTTGATCCCTATCCATAGTCTTAATTAAAATGTGACGAACTTTTGCACTATCAGGAATTGATTTAATGCTTACCATTTTAGCCAACACAAAATTATTTCCATCTAAGTATGGTCCAAAAACTCCACCAACAGGAAGTTTAACTAAAGTATCTTTAACTTGTTGTTTAATTTCTTTACCAGCAATGTGTCCTGCATAGTAAGCCATTTCAGAAGTGTTCTTTGCAAAGAAAGTTTCCATATTAGCTTCTTTTGCAAAATCATTTTTCTTCAATTCTAAAGTTTGTTTAACAGCAGCACTATCAGCAGCACTTGGTGTAGCATCAAAACTTACATATTGAAACGCTCTTGTTTCTTCGTCTTTTTCATATTGCTTGCTATGTTTTTGTCCATAAGCAACAATTTCATCATCACTTACTTTTACAGTGCTATCAGCTATTGTACCATAAGGCACTGCAACATAAGAAACAGTTGAGAATTTATTACTTTCTGCTTGTTGTTTTTCTACTAACCATTTTGGAGCATAAGCAGCTTGCGAAATAATAGCATTGTACTTGCCATATTTTGTTTGAAGAATGGTAGGTAAAATGATGCCTTCATAAACACCTTTCTTTTGTTCTTCTTTTGCTGTTTTTTTAAATTGAGCCCAAGCTTGTTTTGCTTTTTCAAAATCAATAAAACCAGTCTTTTGATCTTTAAACTCATTCATCAATTGAGATGTTGGTTTAAACAACTCTTCGTTCAATTGTTTATCAGTACAAGCTATGCCTGCTCTGTCAAACTCTTCGTTCAATAAAATTTGACTTACTTCTTGGTTCCAAAGCTGACCAATTAAATTTTCTCTTTGTTGAGGGTTTCCCTGGCTTGCATTTTCCAACTTTTTATCAAAGTCTTTTTTCTCAATGCTTTTACCATTTACTTTACCCACTGTTGTTCCAGCTCCAAAAATGGAACCTTTTTTTCCAAGACCATCTTGCAATATAAAGGCAATCAATGCAAGAGCCAATGCTCCTCCAAGAACCCAAGCTCCTTTATCGCGAATACTTTGAATAATAGACATAATTGTATATACTTTATTTTTAAGGTTGGCAAAAATAGGGAAATGGAACTATTGAACAAATTGTGGATAAACTATTAAAAGCCTTTATGGTAAAAGATTTTAATAATGATGACTTATTAGTTGTTAGTTATTAGAAAATGCTCTTATATTTTTTTACCAACAGGACTTTGTGAGTAAACTATAAAACCTGTTAGAAAATTACATTTTTGTAAAATTTATTGTGGAAAGAAATAGAATAAATACACCAAATTTTCAGGTCTAAAAGATTTTAATAAATTTATTAGCGAATTACTTTGTCTTTATTAACAGTGAATAACTCGACAGTTAAAGAATTTATAAAATGTGAATTCTGTTTTACACTAATGTTTATAAACTTTATTTTTTCAATTGCTTGTTGCATTACTCGTTTTACTAATAATGTTAATTAAAGTGTATAACTGTTAGCTTGTTAACTTTGCCATCTGTGGGTAACTAAGTTATCACGATATTAACACCTGTAATAGTAATAGGTTGTTATATAAATAATGTATTATTAAATACTATTACAATAGATATGAACATTCACATTGATGAAATTGAAAAGAAAGGTTTTTTAGATATTGAAGTTGAACCTACCTTAGATTTGTTCTCAGCAATCAACAATCTAAAAAAAACAAAAAATGCAATTGTACTCGCTCACTATTATCAAGAACCCGATATTCAAGATGTGGCAGATTTTATTGGCGATAGCCTTGGGCTTGCACAAAAAGCAGCTACTACCAATGCCGATATAATAGTTTTTGCTGGCGTACACTTTATGGCAGAAACAGCCAAGATACTGAACCCTACAAAAAAAGTATTATTGCCCGATTTAAAAGCTGGTTGCAGCCTAGCAGATTCTGCACCTGCAAATATCTTCAAAGCCTTTAAAGAAAAACATCCAGACCATTTGGTGATAAGTTACATTAACTGCACATCAGAGATAAAAGCTTTGAGTGATATAATTTGCACATCGAGCAATGCTGAAGCAATTTTAAACAGTTTACCACAAGACCAGAAAATAATATTTGCCCCAGATAAAAACCTTGGTGGCTACCTCAATAAAAAGACAGGGAGAAAAATGTTGCTGTGGAATGGTGCCTGTATGGTTCACGAAATATTCAGCCTTGAGAAAATAGTGAAGCTAAAGGTTAGAAACCCAAAAGCACAACTGATAGCACACCCAGAATGTGAAGAAGCATTGCTGAACATTGCAGATTTTATTGGCAGCACCACACAGTTATTAAAATATTCACAAACCAATAGTTGCAACGAATTTATTGTAGCAACCGAAACAGGCATACTGCACAAAATGCAGGAAGCAAGCCCACACAAAACATTTATACCTGCACCGCCCAACAATAGTTGTGCTTGCAACGATTGCCCCTATATGAAGCTGAATACACTGGAAAAATTATACATCTGTATGCAGCACGAACTACCAGAAATTACAATGGACGAAACATTGAGGCTGGCTGCCAAAAAACCAATTGACAGAATGCTGGAAATAAGCAAGGCTGCTGGTTTGGTGGGTTAATTTATTTTCTCCGTCATTTCGAACGCAGTGAGAAATCTGCTAAACAAATGAGATTTCTCGGCAAGAACCTCGAAATGACGAAACCAATTTAACTATCAAAAAAATTTTAACAATTGCCCACACCAATTTTAACATTTAAAATCCCCATTGAGTTTTACTGAGGTTTAAACTTGCATTATGTTTTAAAAAACAATAAGTTATGCAGGTTTGTAACACCATTTTAAGGTTCAACCACCACACGCTCATCCATTGCAGGTCGCCATCTGCAAAACATCTACTATAGAAACTGTTTCGCGTTGCCACTACATAACATCGTGGCATCACGCCGAAACTTAGTGACATCGCTACACAATATCGTGATGCCACGAAATCATTTCGGCACAACACGAAACTGTTCCTTGGTGTGCAGGAATCATTCCTGCGTGTCACGAAATCATTTCGTGATATGAAGAAACAGTTCCTGCATAACAAGGAATTATGTAGCGACAACGCTAGAAAGGTTCGTGGCATCGCAAAACAGTTTCGGCACAACGTGAAACGATATAATGTTATCGTGTAAATATTAAAAATCAATTAGTTAAACTAAAAATTAAAAAAATGAAACAGTATTATATGCCAGTAAAAGAGTTGGCAAAACTCATCTGGCTTCAAAATTTCGCCAATAAAATTGGCGGTTATGCTGCAAAATATTCAATAGCAGCAGCAACTATTACCGATGTTCAAAACGGGTATGCGTGGCTGGCATACTGGATGAACTACAGAAACCAGTATAAGGAATACCTTAAAAAACTATCGGCGTATAAAGATGAAATTTTTTCGGGCAGCAATGTTGCGTCCACGCCACCTGTGCCACCTACTTTGGCAGTAGCACCTACCAGTGTTCCTCCAGGTATTTTTACCAGGGTAATGTCTTTGGTTAATATAATAAAATCGAACCTGGCTTACACCGAAGCCGATGGTAAAGATTTGGGTATTGAAGGAAATGAAGTGGCAGGCAGGGGATCAGGTCAAGAAATACAACCCTCCATCAGCGTAAGATTGATTAACGGTGGACACCCTGAAATTGTGTGGACAAAAGGTGATTTTGATGCTATAGATATTTATGTGGACAGGGGCAATGGCAGCTGGGTATTTTTAGCTACCGACACGCACCCTAACTACACAGATACTGCAACATTGCCAGCCAACGGGCAAACGGCTTTGTGGCAATATAAAGCCATTTACAAAACAGATGATGAGCAGGAAGGAAACTTTAGCAACCCTGTAAGTACTACTGTTGTTGGTGTGTAGCGGTTTCTGGTTTTTGATGAAGAACCCCTTTGCAGAATATGCAGAGGGGTTTTTGTTTAGGGTCATTGCGAGGCACGAAGCAATCTCATAATTTTTTTATTGGCATTTTAATAACGACACAACTTGGCGTTGATGTGTTTTAGATTTGCAGAAAATAATGCAAATGAATACAAAATTTGATAATTTAATTAAAGAAAAACTGCAACAACAGTGCATCCATTTAACTACAAACGACAGCTTACTAACCACTGATATTGCAGGAGAAACCCATCGCTCTTTTGCTAAAGAAGTAAAGTTGTTTATTACAAGGTATAATTATATGCCTAATTTAATTAACGAAAAAAATATTGACTGTGTTCAAGCTCTTGAGTGGTTTATAGAAAATTTTAAAGATGATATTATTGATTATACTTTCAGCAAGATTTATTATGGAGGTAATAACTATGCTGCTTTCGATGACATATTTTTTTTTCTAAATGATGACTTGCTTGTAAATTTTGATACTCAAGGAGAGTTTGTGAGATGTTTGTTTAAAAAAACACCGATAGAAAAAGTTGAAAACATTTTAGAAAATATTCATAAATTCAAAATAAAAAACATTAGAGGCGTTCCTAAAATGAGGTTAATTGTTGATACAGGTTCATCTGGTTTTGGTACACAATCTTTAGAACTTAAGAAACCAAAATTAAATATTAAAGATAATTACAATGACGACTTTTTAGATATTCATAAAACAATTATAAAGCGTTTAAATACCAATAATAGTAAGGGTTTAGTGTTGCTGCACGGCAAGCCTGGCACAGGTAAAACATCTTACTTGCGTTTCTTGCTTACTACACTTAAAAAAGAAATTATTTTTTTGCCACCAAATATGGCAAGTGCTTTAACTAACCCAAGTTTACTTGGGTTATTAATAAGCAACTCTAACTCAATTTTTGTAATTGAAGATGCAGAAAATATAATAATAGATAGAGAACAAAATGATAATTCGTCAGTATCTGCACTTCTAAACATTACAGATGGATTATTAAGTGATTGTTTAAACATACAAATAATATGTTCATTCAATACTGATATTTCTAAGGTTGATGAAGCCTTGATACGCAAAGGAAGGTTAATTGCAAGGTATGAATTTAAAGAATTAGAAACCTATAAGGCACAAGCACTATCAAATAAATTAGGTTTTAAAACTACTATTGACAAGCCAATGAAACTTACAAATATTTATAACCAAAACGAACAAGAATTTCTTACCCCAAAAAGAAAGATGATTGGATTTAGAAGTAGTATGGAGAACTGATTTGGATTACATTTGAAAAATTAAAAATGCGTAGTTATGTTATACGAACAATTCAAAAAAGATGTTGAGGATTTGGACAAAGAAATTTTAAATACATACACACAATTGCAAGAAAATTTCAATGAACCGTTTGGCTTTGTGAGAGATGGTATAGTTGATATTGAACAATATTATAAACAACCAAATTTTAAAATCTTATGGATATTAAAAGAGCCTTATGGAAATTTTGGAAAAGAAGGTTGGTCTATTATAAAAAATATCAAGGATGCTCGTGCCTTGAATAAGAAAGAAAGTAAAAAAGATTCCTTGCAAACTTGGCACCCTATTGCTTATATCAGTTATGCTTTGCAAAAAGAAATTTATGAATATAAAAATTTGGAAGATATAAAAGTGAATACTGAAATCAACAAGTCACTTTTAAATATAGCTTTTATTAATATTCAAAAATTTGGAGCAAAATCAAGAACTAATCAAGCGAATATTATTAAAGCGTTTAAATGCGAACAAATTCGAAATATCATTTTAAAGCAAATTGAAATTTATAATCCTCACATTGTTATTGAAGGAACTAACCTTAGGTTGGTTACAAGCAAATTATTTGAAACTAAAAGAATTGAGAAAGCCAATTATGGACATTATTACAGTAAAGACAAAATATTCATTAACACCTATCATCCTGGGCAGACAAAGATTAAAACTTTAGATTATATCAACAACGTTCTTAGTCGTATTAAGGAATTAAAAGACAAACAACAAAAATAAATGCCTAAACAAACATTTTTATCTCGATATGCACTCATCATAAAACGTCTTGAAAAAAGCCCTGCAACTTTTCAGGAAATTGCAAACTATTTAGAACGTGAGGCAGATATTCAAGATAAAGATTTTACTATTTCCATTCGTACTTTTCAACGGGATATAAAAGATATTTATGAGCAATTGGATATAGAAATTGCCAACGAACGCAAAGGAGATAAAAGATACTTTATTAAAGAACGTGGCGAAGATTTACAACGTAGTCAAAGACTCTTGGATTCCTATCAAACTATTAATGCCATTAAGGCATCGCAAGAATTTAACCAATATGTTTTTCTTGAAACCCGCAAACCAAAAGGCTTAGAGCATTTTTACGGTTTGTTATATGCCATAAAAAGTAAGCTGGTTTTAAAGTTCAACCACTATAAATATTGGGATGATACTTTAACAGAAAGAAAAGTGCATCCATTGGCATTAAAGGAAAGCCAGGGGCGATGGTACTTGCTGGCAATAGATACAAAAGATGCTGCCTTTAAAACTTTTGGCTTGGATAGAATGGATGAAATAGAGATTACAAAAGCAAAGTTCAAGGAAAAATATCACTATGATTTTAACGAAATGTTCAAGAACTGTTTTGGCATTTTAAATGTTGATGATGGCAAGGCACAAATAGTGCAACTGGCATTTACCTATCAGCAGGGGCAATATGTAAAAAATTATCCACTACATCATTCTCAAAAAATAGTAAAGGAAAATACGAATCAAATTATTATTGAATTATATATTGCCATTACCTACGATTTTATTATGGAAGTTCTCCATTTTGGCGATGAAGTAAAAGTGTTGCAACCATTAAGTTTGATTAAAGAAATTGTAAAAATTAGCGAGTCTGTGGTTAGAAAATATAAATAAAGCTTATTGACAACTCCCTTTCAAATACTTTCGGCTGCTACATTTGCAACGTGAAAAAAAAGAAACCACCAGTAATATTAAAAGACGTTTTGGTAACCGACTATGCAGCTGAAGGAAAGAGCCTTGCACGCCTTGATGGTAAAGTTATTTTTATAGAAAAAGCAGTGCCTGGAGATGTTGTTGACGTAAAGCTGATGAAAAACAAAAAAGACTGGGCTGAAGGTTTCCCCATTGCCTATAAAGAATATTCTAAAGACAGGGTGCAACCTTTTTGCCAGCACTTTGGCATTTGTGGAGGCTGCATCTGGCAAATGCTACCCTACCATAAACAACTTCAATATAAACACCAACAGGTGGTGGATAATTTGCAACGCATAGCAAAGGTTGACTTGCCAGCAATTGATGATATTGTGGGGGCTGGTGAAACCGAATATTACCGCAATAAACTTGAATATACTTTTTCTACAAAAAGATATGTAACCAACGAGCAATTGGCAGTGCTGAAAAAAGATGGCAATGTTTATATGGACGTGGCAGCTGCTGGTTTTCACGCACGTGGTTTTTTTGATAAGGTAGTGGAATTGGAAACCTGCCATTTGCAAAAGGAACCAACCAACAAAATAAGAAATGCAGTGTCGGCTTATGCCAAGGCAAATGATATTTCGTTTTATGACATCAGGAACCACGTTGGTTTTTTGCGAAATATGATGGTGCGTTATGCAACAACAGGCGAGCTGATGGTAAACGTTGTTGTGGGCGAAAACAATATTAAAACCATTGAAAGCCTTATGCAGTATATGTTGCAGCAGTTTCCAGAAATTACAACATTGCTTTATACCATTAATACAAAATTCAACGACAGCATATTTGATCTTGAACCCATTGTGTATAATGGCAAAGGATATATAACAGAAAAACTGGAAGATTACCAATTTAAAATAAGCCCAAAATCTTTTTTTCAAACCAATACCAAACAGGCAGAAAAGCTATATACTATTACAAGGGAATTTGCTGAACTTGATGGAACACAAACCGTGTATGATTTATATGGAGGCACAGGTAGTATAGGAATTTTTGTGAGCAATAAGGCAAAAAAAATAATTGGCGTGGAGTTGATAAAAGAAGCTGTTGATGATGCCAAAGAAAACGCTACCATTAACCAGTTATCAAATGCCGAATTTTTTGTTGGCGATGTAATTGATATTTGTACAGATGATTTTTTTGAACAACACGGAAAACCCGATGTTATTATTACAGATCCACCACGTGCAGGAATGCACGAAAAGCTGGTGAAAAAATTATTGGATATGGCAGCACCCATTATTGTGTATGTAAGCTGCAATCCTGCAACGCAGGCAAGGGATTTGGCTTTGCTTGATGAAAAATATATCGTAACAAAAGTGCAACCGGTAGATATGTTTCCACACACGCATCATATAGAAAATGTGGTGCAATTGAAACTTAGAAATAAAGAATAATATGCAAGAATTTAGACCAACACGATTTCAGATATTACCACCAGTTATTAAAAACCTGTTAATAATAAACATACTGGTTTTTATTGCCCAAAATACAATAGATACTAAGTATAACTTACACCTTGAAAACTTGTTTGCACTGCACACTTGGCAAAGTGAAATGTTTAAACCTTGGCAATTAGTTACACATATGTTTATGCACGGTGGGCTTGACCACATTTTTGCAAATATGTTTGCCTTGTGGATGTTTGGTTCTATACTTGAAGGTTTGTGGGGTTCAAAAAGATTTTTAATTTTTTATATTGCTTGTGGTTTAGGTGCAGCATTTTTTCACTTGAGTGTTTTACATTTTGAAAACCAAACATTAGTAAACCAATTTAATAGTGCAGAAAGTTACGATGCTTTACAACGCTTTATTGATGGGCATTTGAAAGGATTAAGTTATGATGGACAATTAATTTACACTAAAGAAACAGCCTATCAGATAGTTCAACTAAAATTAAATGAAGCTACCCTTGGAGCAAGTGGAGCTGTATTTGGTTGCTTAGCTGCATTTGGATATTTGTTTCCAAATACATTGCTATACATTTATTTCTTTATTCCGCTTAAAGCAAAATGGTTTGTATTGCTTTATGCAGCCTTTGAATTAACGATGGCTGTTAGAAATTCAGCAGGTGACAATGTTGCACACGTTGCACACTTAGGTGGTGCAGTTGTGGGTTTTGCACTTGTTTATTTTTGGAATAAAACAAACCGAAGGAAGTTTTATTAACCCTCTGCCATCAATAAAACCTGCCAGGCTTTTTCCACATTTCCTTCACTCAATAAGTCTTTTGCATACTGGTGAATTTCCTTTTCCATTGACGCAGGATTAACAGAAAAATATTGCACAATATATCGCAATTTTTCATCATCAAAAGCTGGGTTGATGGTGGGCATTTCATTCACGTTTGCCAGCATTCCTAAATCATTGCCAGAAAGTATTTCACTTTGTCTAATGCTTTGTGGTAAAGCATCTACGCCAATGCCAAGCAATGTATTTGGCTTTGGAACTTTAAACAAATTTGCTTCAGTTGTTTGTAAATACCAATCACCACCAAGCCTTGCAATCAGGTTAATTTTTGTTTGGTCAATATTCGATTTTTCTTCATTTAAAATGCTTTCATCAACGTGCATCACTAACACTTCTGCAATGATTAATTGTCCAGCACCTTTATTGTCACCAAGGCTTTTTATTTCAATAACCTTGCACTCCAATTTTATTTTTGCTTCCTTAACCAATGGCGGTTTAATGATGCTTGAAGGTTGTTTTGTAAAACCAGTTTTATCAAATTCATCAACACCTTTTGGATATTCACAACTTGATAAACTAACTTGTTGCACCATATCATAATCACAAATATTAATGGCAACTTCTGCAACATCCATCACATTTTGTAATGTGTGTTTGGTAGTATTGTCTCTCACCCTTCTTGCTGGAGAAAAAATAATGATTGGTGGATTTGATGAAAATAAATTGAAGAAACTGAATGGGCTTAAATTAACGTTTCCGTCTTTATCAATAGTGCTTGCCAATGCAATGGGACGAGGTGCAATAGCGTGTTGTAGCCAGGCTTGCCTTTGCATTGGGGTAAGTTGTTGAATATCTATTTGCATAATATTTTTTATAGAATACAAACATAGTTTGTTTGTTTAATTAGTGTTTATAAAACGCTATTTTCAACGGTCAATCTTATCTTCGTTTTATGCAAATACAATCTAAACTACCCGATGTTGGAACTACCATTTTTACTGTAATGAGTTCTTTGGCTGTGCAACACAATGCTATAAATTTAGGTCAGGGTTTTCCCGATTTTATGATGAGCGAAGAGCTTGTAAGCCTTGTGAATACTGCAATGCAACAGGGAAACAATCAATATGTACATATGAATGGCTTGCCTTTGTTGAGAGAAAAACTTGCTGAAAAATGCTTGAAATTATACAACAATAATATTAATGCAAATGATGAAATAACGATTACACCAGGAGGAACTTATGCTATTTACACTGCACTTACAGCAGTGTTAAATAAAGGCGATGAAGTAATTGTTTTTGAACCTGCTTATGACAGCTATATTCCAAATATTGTTGTTAATGGTGGAACACCAGTTTTAATTTCTTTAGAATACCCATCATATAAAATTCCCTGGGATGTAGTGAGGGCAAGCATTACACCAAAAACAAAAATGATAATGCTAAACAGTCCACATAACCCAACAGGTATGGTTTTAAGTGAGGAGGATATTGTGCAGTTAAAAGAAATAGTGACACAACACGATATTTTTATTTTGAGTGATGAAGTGTATGAGCATTTGATTTTTGATAATAAAAAACACCTGAGCATACTTCGCTGCCCAGAATTATTTGAGAGAAGTTTTGTGTGTTTTTCTTTTGGTAAAACATACCATTGCACAGGCTGGAAATTGGGTTATTGTATTGCCCCAAAAGCATTGTCAACAGAGTTTAGAAAAGTGCATCAGTTCAATTGCTTTAGTTGCAATAGCCCAGCACAGGTAGGCATTGCAGCATATTTGCAAAATGAAAATGCTTATAACAAACTTGGAAAAGAAATACAAAAGAAACGTGATTATTTTAGAGAATTAATGCAAGCAACACCATTCAAATTAATTCCATCCTATGGTAGTTATTTTGAATGTTATAGTTACGAAGATGTGAGCAATGAAAGCGATTTTGATTTAGCTGTGCGTTTAACAAAAGATTATGGCATTGCTACCATTCCTGTATCGTCATTTTACAACAATAAAACAGATAACAAAGTGTTGCGTTTTTGCTTTGCAAAAAAAGAAGAAACTCTTGAAAAAGCTGTTGAACGTTTAATAAAATGGAAAGGATAAAAACTACAATAAATTCAATAATTGTAGGTTATTGTAAACAATCATTACCACTGCAATTATTAACATTAAATTGATTAATATTTTTCTTGAAGGATATAAAAAAAAGTTAGAAACAAATGCTGCCATTGGAACAATGCACAAAATTTCTGGCAAATATTTACCAGCATTGAAAAATAAGATACCACCCAATAGCAACACAAAAAGTATCAACATCACTACCCAGTTTTTTCTAATTTGTATTACCATTCTACTGCTGTTTGGATACCAAGTAAATAATCCTGCAATCGTTAAAACACCTATGGTTGCAAGGTTTGACCAATACCAAGGGTTTTTAATAACGCTAAATGTAAAATGAATTTGAGGAATAAACTTTTTAAGTAATGGCATAGAATCAAACAAAAACATTCCAGAGATTAAAAGATAAATTGGAGCAATTAAACCTACAATAAAAATTATCCATTCTGTAATTCTAAAGGGTCTTAAAATGGCTAAAGCAAATAACAAAGCAACAGTAACAAATACCATTGGTTGATATAAAATAACACTAACACTTGCTAAAAAAGCAATGTTAAAAATAAGTGCTATTGCAGTGGGATTATTGTATAACCTGATTGCATTATTAAACAATAAAATGACCAAACTACAAGCAACAAATGCAGGGCTGAAGGAGAAAGCATTTGTAAATAATCCAGAAAGAATAACAAATGCAAAAGCCGTTGTGAACCCAGCTTTTCCAAACATTTTACTATCGTTTAAAGCAAGGTTAAATCTAATAGATTGAACTAATAACAACACTATATAAGCAACACTTATAACGGCAGGTTTTAGCTTTAATAAATAGTTTTGAAACAACCACGAAAGCACACCACTATTACTATTTGAATTTATTTTTACCGGCTCAATAAAAATATGAAGATGCACCAACAAGCATAGTATTGCCAATGAAAAAATGGCAACAATAGATTTATCTCTGAATAATGAAATCACGATTAATAATCAATTTTTGCAAAACAAAGAAAACTACGCAACATACAAGGAACAATTATTTGCCTTGCACCAACCTGCTTCGCATTTCGTGGCATAAATTCATAACCTTTATCAAGCCCATGCAGGGTAGAACTTCTAATTATCTGCCCATCAGGAGTAATGCTTTGCTCATTTAAAATTTGCTGTCTTTTCTCAATCTTATTAAACAAAAACTTCAATTGATTACCAGCATTAAACATTCCAAAGCCAATGTGGGCTTCAGTTATATCATCAAACTGAGATTTATGAATGACATTGCTCCACTGCATTTTTGCTGTTGAGTCAAGGCTGATGATGGCAATATTATCTGCATAATAGCGAGTAACATTTGAATTGTATCCATAGCGATTCCAGGGAGAAGCATAGTAATTATTTGAACCAAAAGAATAGTAGCTACCAGTACCAGAATAAGCACTGTTATTCATATAATCCCACCTATTCAAATTGTTATTATTGCCACGACTGGTTGTGTATTCACATTGTGATGTTAATAAAAAACCACCATCTTTTTTGGTGATAATATCTTTAATGAAGAAATCATTAAATGCTGTTTTTGTGCCAGCATCACCCTTGGCATCATTTCTAAAATCGTTGTCAAAGGCAACGGTTGAAGAAAGTTTTTCTTTGTTAAGATTGTTATCCCAAATACTCACAAAAATACCCTGCACATCACCTCTTCTTTTATTGCTGTAAAAAGAAGTAATAATATATTGACCATTACTGTTATTGACTTTCAGCTTTATTTCATCCAAAAAAATACCCTCTGCTTTGCTAATATTGTGATAATTAAAAACAGAAGTTTCGGCTTCCTTCACTATTAAAACAATTTGACTGATATTATCATCCCCACTTTTACCAACGGCTTTTATAAATGCAAAATTTCCTTTGTTATCCACTTCAAACGCAGTTAAAAAACTATTGCGTTCTTTCATTGCAACAGCCTCTGTTGATTTACTAATGAGCGTAAGATTTTTGTCGAATAGTATAGTTGTTATTTGATGAACCTTATCGTTATATGTATTTACTTTAAAAAATTGTATTTTTTGCTTATCTGCACTTTGAACAAACGAATAAATTTTATTGTTTTGTACATCCCTTGAATCTGTTGTGTCAAGTTGCATTGGTTCGCCAACCTTTTTACCATTTGCATCCAACTTTACAGCCATACAGTAGATGATGCTTCTTTTTTGATACTGATAAAACATATAAGCAAAATCTTGGTAAGCAATAAAGTCAACATTAAAAACCCTGTCTGTAAGGTAATCTAATTTAAAACGATCAAGCTGTTTCATCTCAGCATCTAAAACGCAGATATAATGCTGATTTGATGTTGTTTTATACACTAAAATATTGCCATTCATTTTGCCAATAATATCAAAACTCATATCACGAGCATCTGCATTATCTGGCTCACTGTAAACAATGGATTGGGTGTAAGAAGTTATCGTTGTAATCAGAAAAAATATTGCACACAATATTTTTTTCATATAAATATTTTTAAATTATCAAATTAATAAAGTCAAAATTAACGTTAATTGGTAAAGCTCAATACATAATATGCTGCTTGGTAATAAATAAAAAAGTCTCGCTGTTAAGCGAGACCCCTGTAGTTGGTTTTGGAATTTTCTACAAGCTAAATTTGTTAACCTCTTCTGATAAGGCGTTGAATATTTCATCGACAGTTCCTTCGCCTTTAATATTTTTTACTTTATCAAATTTTTTGTAATAATCTGCAACAACAGATGTCTTTTTATGGTATTCAACTATTCTTGCTCTAATAACATTCTCGTTTGTATCATCACTTCTACCACTTGTTAAACCACGTTGTAAAAGTCTTTTAACCAATTCTTCTTCGCTAACCTCTAATGATAATACAAGGGCAATTTCTGTATTTTTCAGTTCTAATAAACCATCCAATGCGATACTTTGAGCTTCAGTTCTTGGAAAACCATCAAATAAAAAACCATTAGCAGTAGGATTGGCTTCCAAAGCACTACTTATCATACCAATAACAACTTCATCTGGCACCAAATGTCCTTTGTCCATTATGGCTTTTGCCTCAATGCCCAAAGGAGTTTGAGCTGCAATTTCGCTTCTTAGCAAATCGCCAGTACTCAAATGT
This sequence comes from Chitinophagaceae bacterium, assembly GCA_025363075.1. Classification (GTDB taxonomy): domain Bacteria; phylum Bacteroidota; class Bacteroidia; order Chitinophagales; family Chitinophagaceae; genus CAIVPM01. The sequence continues at coordinate 18,696 of JANYEP010000043.1, forward strand.
TTTAACCCATATTGGGCAATTAGTTTTTCGCTTTGTGTGCCTTTCCCGCTTCCAGGAGGACCAAACAAAATAATGTTCAACATTGCTTGCTTACCTTGTGTGAACTACAAATATAAGTAACGAGTTGAAATGTTAAAAAAATGTTTAACTATTTCTTTTGTGTAAGTTTATAGAATAGATTGCGTAATACGAAAACCTAAGTATATAAATCAACGTAATTTTATAAAACAAAAAATATGAAAAAGTTTCTTTTTGCAATACCATTATTAATTTCAATAATTAGTTGCAATGCTCAAACAGTTAAAAAATCAACAATGGATAGTACACAAAAACCAAATCCTGTTTACAACAGAACAGACGACAAAAAAGTTGCTTTACCCAATGAAGAATGGAAAAAAATATTAAGCCCAGATGTTTATTATGTAGCAAGAGAAAAAGGAACAGAAAGACCTTACACCAGCAAGTTTGAAAAATCGAAAGAAATTGGTACTTATTATTGTGCTGTATGTGGCAATGCTCTTTTTAAAAGTGATACCAAGTTTGAAAGTGGTTGTGGTTGGCCAAGTTTTTATGAACCATTAACCAAGGGTTCTGTTATTTATACCCCAGATAACTCTCATGGAATGAAAAGAACTGAAGTGCAGTGTGGAAAATGTAAATCGCATTTGGGACATGTATTTGATGATGGTCCACCACCAACAGGCTTGCGTTTTTGTATCAATGGTGTTGTGCTTGATTTTGAAAAAGCACAAGCTGCCGAAAAGAAATATGATGATAAAAAAGGAGAATAAAAGAGCTATAATTAATTTTTAAAAAAAGAGGCTGCAAAATGCAGCCTCTTTTTTTATTTTTTCAACACAATGCTTTCATCAATAGTTAAGCCTTTTATTCTTAATAAAAATATTCCCTGAGAAAGAGCTTCATAAGGTAATGAAATAAGATTATTTCCGGCAACGAGAGGCTTGATTTGCTCCCAAATAATTTTGCCTGAAACATCACAAATTATCAGGTTAACATTCTCTGCTGCAATTGCAGCAATACTGAGCCAGCTTTGAGATTGCAAAGGATTTGGATAAACCTTTACAGCTTTATTTTTTTTATTAGAAGATATTAAAATGGTTGGGGAATAAATTATTTTTCCTTCTTTATCAATCATTTTTATTCTGTAAAAAACAGATGAATTATTGGTTTCAATATCTATAAAATCGTATTCTCTTTTATTGTTTGAAAAAATGCTACCAACGGCTTTGAATTTTATCCCATCATTGCTTTTTTCAACAATAAAATTTATTTGCTCAACATTATTTTCAATTGCCCACGAAAGAAGATTTGCACTGTTTTGCTTTTGAGCATTAAAACTTATAAGCTTTAATGGCAAAGGGTTTGAAACAGGAATGCTGTTTAAGTATTCTTCCAGTCTTGTGTATCCATTGGGCAAAGTATCATTTCTATCATTTGGATTACTACTGTCTAAACCTTTCATATTTTCCCAAAAATCTGGCATACCATCGTGGTCTGTATCAATGGGAGCAATGGCAGCTGTATCATAATAGGGCCAGCCACCAATAGAATCTTGTGTATCTATAATTCCTAAATTTCCTTTGTTGTAGTAGCTGCTTGCAGAACTTGTGCTATGAAATGTTGCAGTTCCTGTTGCTGTTTCATTTACAATTCTTCTATCAATTGTATCTCGCTTAGGCAAGATTGCACCAGCATTTGCCAATACAGAGTTGTAGGCATTTTGTGCAGTTTCCATAACGATTGGTTCGTTGATTGTAGGGGCTGCGAGTTTAAAAGAATCAATGAAAGAACTCGGATAATATTTTAGTTTTAAACCAAGATAATTATTTGCAGTAACAGTAGGCACACCATCAACATAATTACCATTCATATATACTTTACCAACCAATCTATTTGCCCACGATGAAACGTAAGTATCATAAGCATTTAACAAAATTCCCTTTTTTGATATAGGTGTTGCTGGACCTGGTTTGTAGTAATTATTAACCATATTCAATTCGGCTTTTCTTAAAGCAAAAATTGGTTTACCAGTATCAGCAATTTCTATTTCGTTGCCATAACAACCATCACTATTTCCCCAGTTATAAACAACATTATTTCTATAGTCAAGGTAAGCCAAAGTATCGTGTGTTCTTGACCCATCAAACCTTACAGCACGACTGTGATGATGAGCCACTAAATTGTGATGATATGTTGCAAATTGTCCACCCCAAACTCCAGCATATCCATGTGGTCCTTTTGAATTATAGGAAGCATTTAAACTCTCACTAACAATGCACCATTGAACGGTAGAAAATTTGTTATCATAAAATGTTGCAGCCTCTTCGATAGACCAACTCATTGAACAATGGTCAACAATAAAAGAAGTTGAATTTTCCATATCCAACCCATATACAGCAGGGTTGTTGCTTAGCGAAACATCTCCAGGGCGAAAACGTAAATAACGCACAATAACATTTGTACCATAAATTTTTACCATTGAACGTTTAAAACAAATACCATCACCAGGGGCTGTTTGACCAGCTATTGTCATATTGCTTCTTTGTACTTTTATGGGAGATAATAAATCTATAATTCCACCAACTCTAAAAACGATGGTTAAAGGCTCTCCAGGATAGGCAGTAAAAGCACTTCTAAAACTCCCAACACCACTATCTGCAAGCGTTGTAACCTCGTAAACTTTACCACCTCTACCTCCCTTTGAAAACTTACCAAAGCCTTCTGCAGTAGGAAATGCAAGTGTTTGAGAAAAAATATTTGAAGCAAAAAGCAGAAATGTAATTACAAGCAATTTCTTGCAAACAAGCTGATTCATTATGATTGTTTTTAGGGTATTAATACGTTGTGAAATTATGGGAAAAGATATAATTGCAAACTACCATCTACTGCAAAACTCAAAAAGTTCCTCAATGTTTAAATCATAGCAACAACTCTTTGTTATTTTCGTTTCAATTATCTATGTATATGAAGAAATTGTTTTTGTTTTTTTTAATTGCTATTTTTTGTTTTAAAACAAATGCCCAGCAGCCAATCATTAGTACAAGTACAGATATTTTTATGCAAATAAAAAAGCTGAAAGTGCTTGGTAGCATACTTTATATAGCTGCACATCCTGATGATGAAAACAATGCTTTGCTGCCTTATTTGGCAAAAGAAAAAATGTATCGCACGGCATATTTGAGTTTAACGCGTGGCGATGGTGGACAAAATTTAATTGGTAGCGAACAAGGCGTTGATTTGGGATTGATAAGAACGCAAGAACTTTTAGCAGCAAGAAAGATTGATGGAGCAGAGCAATATTTTTCTCGTGCTTATGAATTTGGCTACAGCAAAACTGCTAATGAAACCTTGCATATCTGGGATAGTGTTAAAGTATTGAGTGATGTGGTTTGGATGATTCGTAAATTTCAACCAGATGTAATAGTAACAAGGTTTCCACCAGATGCAAGAGCTGGGCATGGACACCACGCAGCCAGTGCAATTTTGGCAAATACTGCCTTTGCAATTGCAGCAGATTCTACCAAATTTATAGAACAATTTAAGTATGGTGTAAAACCACACCAAGCAAAAAGAATTGTATGGAATACCTACAATTTTGGTGGCAACAACACAACAAGTGAAAGTCAGCTAAAAATAGATATTGGTGGATATAATTCGTGGCTGGGCAAAAGCTATGGAGAAATTGGTGCAGAAGCAAGAACTATGCATAAAAGCCAAGGAGAAGGAAGACCAAGAAGAAGAGGAACTTTGTTAGAATACTTTTCACACACAGCAGGCGATACAGCCAAAACAGATTTGATGGATGGAATTGATATTAGCTGGATAAAAATTCCTAATGGAAATAAAATAGAAGGTGTTATAGACTTGATTTTGTCACGATATAGTTTTGAAAAACCTGAAGCCAGTATTCCAAGTTTAGTGCAGTTATATAAAGGCATTCAAGCAATTCAACCTTCAAACTGGAGAGATAAAAAATTACAAGAAGTGCAAACAATTATTGAGGCTTGCAGTGGTTTGTTTGTAGAAGCTACAACTGCTCAGGAATATGTGGTGCAAGGCGATTCATTGAAAGCAACATTTTTTATCAACAATAGAAAAGGTGTTAATGCATCGTTGAAAAAAATTGAAATGGAAGGGTTGGATTCTATTTTTAGTAAATCATTATTGCCAAACGAAAATGTAAGTTTTACAAAGAGTTTTTATGTGCCGCAAGACAAACCTTTAACACAACCTTATTGGTTACAAGAGCCACAAGAAAAAGGGATGTTTGTTGTAAAAAATCAAGCACTCATTGGCAATGCAGATAGTAAACCTGCTTATGAATTAAACTTCACAATCAATATTGAAGGACAAAATTTTATCATTCCAAAATCAATTCAATATAAATATGTAGATCCTGTGAAAGGTGAGTTGTATCAGCCTTTGCAGGTGTTTCCTATTGCAACTGTTGAAGTGGATAATGAAGAGAAGATAATGCCAGAATTCTTAGTTGATGTAATTATTAAAATAAAAAACTATCGACCCAATTTGAAACTGGTTCACTTTAATAAATTAAAATCAAGAACAGGTCAAGGAAGTAGATTTGATTTTAAGTATAAGGATACTTTAATATTTGCAAATAACAATGAGTATAAAGAAGTATCATACAAACTTTTTAATCATAATGTACCATATGAATTTTATGTAACAGAGGATATTGGAAAAGGAATTGATTTTAACAAAACCCTTCATCAAATAAAATACGACCATATCCCAACCATTACTTATTTCACCAATGCAAAGATTAACACACACAAACTTGATGTAAAAATTATTGGTAGCAAAATTGCTTATATCATTGGTGCAGGAGATAAAGTACCAGAAGCCTTGCAGCAATTGGGTTACAGTGTTGATGTTGTAAATGAAAAAGATATGACTGCAAATAATTTAGCACAATATCAAGCCATCATTACTGGCATTCGTGCATATAATTTAAACGAATGGCTTACTTCAAAAAATGAAGTAATTAATGAGTATATAAAAAATGGTGGCAACTTAATTATTCAATATTTAAGGAACAATTTAGTGAATGGAAAAAAGATACAGGTTGGTCCTTACAACTTTTCTGTAAATGCACAATCAAGGATCACAGAAGAAGATGCTGTTGTAAATTTTAATTTGCCAAACCATTCTGTTTTAAACTATCCAAACAAAATAACTGCACAAGATTTTGATGGCTGGATTCAGGAAAGAAGCACTTACCAAGCAGAAAACTTAGATGCCAATTTTGAAACACCATTAACAATGAGTGATAAAAATGATAAACCAAGTAATGGTAGTTTAGCAATAGCAAAATATGGTAAAGGAAATGTAGCTTATATTAGCCTTGCAATGTTTCGTCAATTACCTGCTGGTGTTGCAGGTGCATATAGGTTAATGGCAAATATTATTGCATTGCCACAAAATAAGTAAGATTAACCACAGAGGCACAGAGTACACGGAGATTTTTGCCTTTGCGTTCTTTGCTACTTTGTTCCTTTGCGTGTAAACAAATATTTATATAATGAATCAAAGAAAAATAATAACCGTTGTAGCCCTTGTTCTTGTTGGGCTTTTTATAGGTACAAGAATTAAAATGGTAAAAGTTGGTTTGGTAATGGGTTTAATTTTAGGGCTACTTGGAGGTAGTTTATTAAGCAATAAAATCAATGAAAAAGATTAACAACATACCACTCTTTAAAAGCTGGAAGCATTGGTACATCTTCATTGTAGCGATTTTGGCTTTAAACATTATACTGTTCATTTTATTCACTAACTACTTTTTATGAGCAGCTTAGACTGGATAATCCTTTCCATCACATTACTCACCATCATTGGCTATGGCTTATATAAAAGTCGTACATCAAAAAATTTAGATGGCTATTTTTTGAACAATAGAAGTATGCCCTGGTACCTGGTTTTGTTGAGCATTATGGGTACACAGGCAAGTGCCATTACGTTTCTTTCTGCACCTGGGCAAGCCTTTACAGATGGAATGCGTTTCGTGCAATACTACTTTGGATTGCCCATTGCAATGGTGGTTTTATGCATCACATTTGTTCCATTATTCAATAAATTAAAGGTGTTCACTGCTTATCAATTCTTAGAAGAAAGGTTCGATTTAAGGGTAAGGACGTTCACCTCTTTCTTGTTTTTATTATCTCGTGGGCTTGCCACAGGAATCAGCATCTACGCACCTTCCATCATTTTATCTTCCTTGCTTGGCTGGAATATATTTTACACCAATATGGTAATGGGCGGCTTGCTGATTATCTACACAGTAAGTGGTGGTGCAAGGGCTGTTGCATACACACAAACATTACAACTGATTGTTATTTTTTGTGGAATGTTCGCTGCTGGTTATTACATCATTCACCTTTTGCCAAGCAATGTTGGTTTTATTGATGCTTTAAAAATAAGTGGGGCAAATGGAAAGCTGAATGTTATTACAACTGGCTTCACAAAAAATGGATTTGATTGGAAGGATAAATACAATATCGTGAGTGGCATTATTGGTGGTTTCTTTTTAGCTTTAAGTTATTTTGGAACAGACCAAAGCCAGGTAGGACGCTACCTTACAGCCAAAGACGATAAAGAAAGTAAGCTTGGTTTGTTGATGAATGGATTGGTAAAAGTACCTATGCAATTTTCAATTTTATTACTGGGTGCATTGCTGTTTGTTTTCTATCAATTTAAACCAATGCCCATTTATTTTGATAAAGCTGCTGAAATAAAAGTGTATCAATCTGCCTATAAAGATTCAATGAAAAATGTGCAGGATGCGTACTATTTGGTACAAGCAAAAAAGCAAAACTTAAGTTTTCAATTCATAAAAAATAATAGCGAGAATTTAAAATCAGAAATCAGAAATCAGAAATTCAAGGAAGACTCTTTACGCTCCCTCGCATCGCATTATGTAAAGGCTTCAAACGCTTCACCAGATGGAAAAGATACCAACTATATTTTCCTAAGGTTTGTGGTAGATAACTTGCCCAAAGGCTTGGTTGGTTTATTGATTGCTATTATTTTTTTAAGTGCTTGGGGCAGCATTGCAGCTTCATTAAATTCATTGGCAGGTTGCAGTATGATTGACTTTCACCTTCGTTTCACCAAGCAAAAGGCTACAGAAAAAAGGGAATATAATTTGTCTAAATTCTACACATTCCTTTGGGGTGTATTTTGCATTGTTGTTGCAGAATTGGCAACAGGAATGGGCAGTTTAATAGAAGCTGTAAACGTTTTGGGCTCGTTGTTTTATGGCGTTATACTTGGTATTTTTTTAGTAGCGTTTTACTGCAAAAAAGTAAAGGCAAATGCCGTGTTTATAGCAGCCATTATTACAGAGTTAATAGTAATTACACTATTCACTTTAGATAAAATGAACATCATTGGCTTAGGTTTTTTATGGCTCAATGTTGTAGGGGCTTTGCTGGTTGTTTTGTTCAGTTTGTTGTTGCAAGGCATCTCCAAAAACGCCTATCTTCACCGCCCAAAATAAAGTATAATGAATAGCGAAACATATAAACCAGTTATAGGATTCTCTTGTGGCGATTTGAATGGTATTGGCATCGAGATAATTATTAAATCTTTGGCAAATGCCGACATATTAAACATTTGCACACCTGTAATATTTGCCAATAATAAAGCTGTTAATTTTTATCGAAAAAATTTGCCAGAAACTAATATGAGCTTCAATGCCACAAGGGATTTCAGCAAATTAAGCCACAAGCAAATCAACATTTTCAACGTGTGGGAAGAAGATGTTGCCATTACCCCAGGAGCATTAAATGAAGTAGGTGGCAAGTACGCCCTTCTGTCTTTAGAAGCAGCCACAGAAGCCCTTGCAGCAGGCGATATACACGCATTGGTTACAGCCCCCATCCATAAAAAAAACATACAGTCAGAAGCATTTCAACATAGTGGACACACGCCTTATTTTAAAGAATATTTTGCAGCAAAAGATGTGTTAATGCTAATGGTTGCCGACAATATAAAAGTGGGTTTGGTAACAGAACATATACCGGTTTTGGAAGTTGCAAATGCCATTAACAAAGAAGCCATCCTTTACAAATTAAGAATAATGAATGGCTGTTTAAAAGAAGATTTTGGTATAGACAAACCACGCATTGCAGTGTTGGCTCTCAACCCACACGCAGGCGATGAAAGCCTTATTGGTAAAGAGGAAGAGGCAATTATTAAACCAGCTATTGCTGAGGCAAAGCAAACAATGCTGGTGTTTGGTCCTTATAGCTCCGATGCTTTTTTTGCTCGAGGTCAACACGAAAAATTTGATGCCGTTTTAGCAATGTATCACGACCAGGGATTGATTCCCTTTAAGTCTTTAGCCATTGGCGAGGGTGTAAATTATACTGCTGGTTTGCCTGTCATTCGCACCAGCCCAGACCATGGAACAGCCTTTGATATTGCAGGCAAGGGCATTGCCCACCACGAGTCTTTTTTGGCTGCCATTTTTGAAGCCATCGATATTGTAAGACGCAGAAATGGCTTTGCCGAAGCCCGACAAAATCCTTTAAGAAAAATGAGTGCAAGAATGATTGCAACTGCGGTGGATGAATAAATTTAATATGCCAATTAGCCAATGTGCTGGTGTGCTAATTTGATAGGCGGAATGTATTTTTTTGTCCAAGGTGCATTGCTGCTATTGAGCTTTAGAGGCGATAGCACCGTTCAAATTTTGTAATTCTATTAAGCAACAAACTTTGTATCCCTGTGCCTTTGTGGCAAATAAATTCGCTGCAATGAAAGTATCAATAAAAATCAAAAAAGAAACTACAAACGAGAAATTACAAACAAAAAAATTTTCCAAACTTCTTCTTCATTGGCATCTACACCACAATACCAGAACAATGCCCTGGAAGGGCGAAAAAGACCCTTACAAAATTTGGCTTAGTGAAATCATTTTGCAACAAACAAGGGTTGAGCAAGGGCTGTCTTATTACAATAAATTCATTGCAACATATCCCAATATTCAATCCTTAGCAAATGCAAAAGACGAAACTGTTTTTAAACTTTGGGAAGGCTTGGGCTACTACAGCAGGTGCAGGAATTTGCTGCACGCAGCAAGGGAAATGACTGAGAAATTTGATGCTGTTTTCCCCACAAACTACAATGATATTTTAAACCTAAAAGGCGTTGGAAGCTATACTGCTGCTGCCATTGCATCATTTGCCTACAATCAGCCTTATGCAGTTTTAGATGGCAATGTTTACAGGGTATTGGCTCGTGTGTTTGCAATTGATTTAGCTATTGACAGCAACGATGGCAAAAAGTATTTTACCAATTTATCCCAATCATTAATTGATATAAAACAACCAGCTTTATACAACCAGGCAATTATGGATTTGGGTGCTACTGTTTGCAAACCACAACAACCCATTTGCGATGCTTGCCCATTGCAAAAAATGTGTAAAGGATATCAACAAAATAGTATTTCAAAATATCCATTTAAGGCAAAAAAACTCACTATTACAACAAGGTGGTTTTATTATTTGATATTAGAAAGCAACAATAAAGTTTTAATAAGACAGAGAACAGAGAAAGACATCTGGCAAAACCTTCACGAGTTTTATTTGGTTGAAACGCAGCAACAGCAAGATATTTCAAAGACTACTATAAAAAACTGGCTGAAGGAAAATGTAAACTACACAGGTAAGTTTGAAATAAAATTTACTTCAAAAGAGCAGCAACAAAAGCTAACCCATAGAACCATTAAAGGCAATTTTATCACAATAGAATTACCTGTACAAATAAAAGTTGAAAACCATTTTTGGATTGATAAAAAAGATATTGGTAAACATTCTTTCCCAAGGTTCATAAATGCCTTTCTTGAACGTAGAGACACATAATTATGTGTCTCTACAACAACGTTCCTTTTAATATTAATGCTGCAATAGAGAAGTAAATTACCAAGCCTGTAACATCTACCAATGTTGCAACAAGTGGTGCAGAAGAGGTTGCTGGATCTATCTTAAATTTCTTTAAAACTATTGGTATCATTGAGCCACTCAATGTTCCCCACATCACAATGCCTATTAATGAAAAGAAGATGGTTGCTGCAAGTTTTAACCAATGCTCGCCATAACTATATAGATTCAATTTTTGCCAAACTGTGATTCTTACGAATCCAATAACACCTAAAATAAAACCAAGCGTTAAGCCAGATAAAATTTCTCTTCGCATTACAAACCACCAATCTTTTATAGTAAGTTCTTTTAATGCCATTGCACGAATAATTAGTGTTGCTGCTTGAGAGCCACTATTGCCCCCACTTGAAATGATTAATGGAACAAATAATGCTAAAACAACTGCCTTTGAAATTTCTGCATCAAAGTAGCCCATTGCAGTGGCAGTAAGCATTTCACCAACAAAAAGTATAATTAACCAAGTAGCTCTTTTTTTAATGAGCGAGAAAAAACTTGTTTGCACATAAGGATAATCCAGACCTTCAACACCACCAAAATTTTGAATTTCTTTTGTGTCTCTTTGCTCTGCAACATCCAACACATCATCAACAGTTAAAACACCCAACAAAATATTATCGGCATTTGTAACAGGTAACACAACCCTGTCATATTCTTTAAATTTTGCAACGGCATCTTCTTTTGTATCTGTCATTTTTAGCGATACACAAAAGCCGTCTAAAATATCTGCGACTTTTTTTTCTGGAGCGTTTAAAACAAATCTTCGTACAGGAATATCGTCTATCAATTTTCCATCTTTATCCACCACATAAATCACATTGGCGGTTTCGCTATCTGTATGATTTTTTCTTAAATGTTCGTTAGCCTGTGCAATAGTTGTTTCTGTTTCAATGGTTGCAAAGTCAGTGTTTATAAGCCTTGCAACACTATTTTCTGGATAACCAAGTATATCGTGAACTTCATCTTTGCGTTTCTCATTCAATAATTCTAAAGTTGCCGAACGTTCAATTCCTTTTAGTGAAGAATAAAAAGCAATGCGATCATCTGAGCTTAACTCATTTAGAATGTATGAGGCTTTTGCTTTAGGAATTGCCTTTGCTATTTTTCTTTGAAGAATAAAATCAAGATATGGAAAAACCTTTGTTTGTGTAACAGCAGGAAGAGAGTTAAAACCCTTTAGTGAAGTCTCAAAAGGCACGTCAGTAAGCATTTTAGCCACTTCTGATGGATGAATATTTTTTGAACTACTACCAAAATTTAGTAAGCTACTAAAATCGCCACTCATTATTTTAGTTCTTATTTCTTTAAAATTCATCATAACAAATTCTTTTTATGAGGTTGGCAATATTATGGCAAATGTGTAAACAAAAAAGAAGCCACGAAACGGCTTCTTTTTTTAACAAAATAAAACTATGTAAAAGTTTATAATTTATTAAGGTTACTATTGTTTTTGCTGTAAAGAAAATAAATTACAAGGCCAACAGCCAACCAGCCAAGAGAAAGCAGTTGGGCTCTATGATCTAAATTATACATTAAAAATACATTGATGCAAATTCCCAGAACTGCAATCACAGGCAATGCAGGAACTTTAAAATTCCGTTGCAAATTTGGTTCTCTCACACGCAATAACCACACAGCAATACACACCATTGTGAAGGCAAATAAAGTTCCAAAACTTGTCATATCTGCAAGTGTGTTAATAGGCGTGAAACCTGCAACAGCTGCAATGATTACCCCTAAAAAAATCGAGTTTTTATATGGTGTTTTATTCACTGGGTGCAGGTCTGAAAAGAACTTTGGAATCAATCCATCTTTACTCATTCCTAAAAATATCCTTGATTGCCCAAGCATCATCACCATCAACACTGATATTAAACCAACAGTTGCAGCAACAGTAATAATGAAAACAGCCCATGGCATTCCTGCTATCTCGAAAGCCATTGCCACAGGGGCTTTGATGGCATTTGGATATTTGCCCAATGGATTAAAATCGTGGTAATTCATCATTCCTGTAAGCACTAAAGAAACAAGAATATACAATAAAGTACAAACCAACAAAGAAGCAATGATTGCAAATGGCACATCTTTTTTTGGATTGATTGCCTCGCCTGCCTGTGTGGAAACTGCATCGAAACCAACATAGGCAAAAAAGATGGCAGCAGCACCAGAAACAACGCCACTCCAACCATAAACTTCGTGCGTTATACCTTTATCTACAATGGTTGTAGCATCTGGAATAAATGGAACCCAGTTTGCAGTATGTATGCAAAAAGCTCCAACGATAATTACAAATAATACAGCAGAAACCTTAATAACAACAATAATATTGTTTGCCTTTGCTGCTTCCTTTGTTCCTTTAACAAGTAAGGCAGTTACCAATAAAACAATAATAGTTGCAGGCAAATTCATTGAAAAACCTGTGCCAGTATAGCTTCCAGGATCTTGTGTGAGCCAATTGGGCAAATGCACACCAAATAATCCTATAAGTTTATTAAAATATCCTGACCAGCTAACAGCCACTGTCATAGAACCCATAGCATATTCAAGCACCAAACCCCAACCAATTATCCAGGCAAAAATTTCTCCAATGGTTCCATAGGCATAAGCATAGGCAGAACCTTCAACGGGAATCATACTTGCAAATTCACTATAGCACAAAGCAGCAAAAACACAAGCAATACCTGCTATCACAAAAGACAATGCCAATGCAGGACCTGCGTGATAATAAGCACCAGTTCCTGTTAAAACAAAAATGCCCCCGCCAATGATTGCACCAATACCAATAGCCGTTAAACTCCATTTTCCAAGCACTCTTTTGAGTTCGCTTTTTTTCATATCAGCCTCAAAATCGGCAATAGATTTCTTTCTAAATAAACTCATAAACAAAAGTTGATTTTTAAAATTTTGAGATGGAAAAATAGGGATTTATTTGATTGTGGAAATAAAACTTTTAATATTGCTAATAACTAATTGATGAATATGGAAACAACTAATATACCTAACCAAAAAAGCAAACTCACAATTTACATAATTGCTGCAATGATTTTAGGCTTTGCAGTAGGCTTAATTGTTTTTAACTATTGCGATGAAAGTTATAAAAATGATTTTTCAAAAAATATTAAACTACTTGGAACAGTTTTTATCAGGCTTGTACAAATGATAATATCACCATTGGTATTTAGTACGCTGGTTGTAGG
>JANYEP010000227.1 GCA_025363075.1 Chitinophagaceae bacterium
CCAACAATTCTTTATCATCAACAATGGAAGCCAATAAATTGTTAACTGAAGATATTGATTTAAGTTTGGAGAAGAATTTATTGATAAAGAAATATTTGCAAACTCAAAAAGGGAAGACTGGTTGGAGTAAAATTAGTTAACCTATACTATTTATTTAAAATAATAAATGAAAAAAATAAAAATAATATTATTAGTCCTGCTTATTTGCAATCAGCTATTTGCACAGGATGTAACCAATTCAAAGGCATTAGACTTGATTAAAAAGAATGCAAAACTTTTTGGAATAAATAGCAATGAAGAAATTCCACTTATTACAAATAACTATACAGATGCACAAACAGGATTGACATTTATTTATTTTCAACAACAGTATAAAGGAATTAAAGTCTTTAATCAAATTCAATCTGCAACTTTTAAAAACGATAAACTGCAATATAAATCTGGAAAATTTATTGAGAATATTGCGAGTAAAGTTCCAAGTTCAATACCACAAACTACAGCAATTGATGCAGTAAAAAATGCTGCGATCAATTTACAATTAAGATTTACAGGTAATCTCATTCAATTAGGCAATCAATTTGCAGCAACCAATAAAATTACATTTAATCAGGCAAACATTTCAAGACGAAATATTAAAACAGAACTGGTATGGAAAATTGATTACACAGATAATTCAATTCATTTGGTTTGGGCTGTAAGTATTGCACCTAATGGTACTTCAGACAATTGGGTTGTAATGGTTGATGCTTTAACTGGTGTGATAATAGATAAAAAAAATGGAACAATTTATGAGAAAAATAACAATATAATTTCCAATAATTTTTCGATAAATAAAATCCAATCCACTTCTAAAAACATAATTTCATCAAATAATAAAATCACTCCAATTCCACCACCTACAACTGTTTTAGCTAATTATAAAGTTGTTCCATTTCCCAATGAAAGTCCTTTTACGAATGGCATTTCTGTAGAAAATAATCCTTGGTTAAAAGCTGGTGTTGGCAACAACGCAATTACAAATGGGTGGCATTTTGATGGTACAACAAATTACAATATTACTCGTGGCAACAACGTATTTGCTTATGATGATAGTTTGAATCAAGATTCACCAGGAAGATGGGCAACATCAACTAGTAGTTTGCCAAATTTGAATTTTAGCTTTACGCCAGATTTTACAAAACAACCTACAACAACTAACAACAGACTTTTTGCTACGACAAATTTATTTTACTGGAATAATTTAATGCACGATGTTTCTTATCAGTATGGGTTTGATGAAGCAGCTGGAAATTTTCAGGCAGATAATTTAGGAAGAGGTGGCTTGGGAAATGATTTTGTGATGGCAGAAGCACAAGATGGAGGAGGAACAGATAATGCAAATTTTGCAGCACAACCAGATGGTGATACTGCAAGAATGCAGATGTATTTATTTTCAGCAACAGGTAATTTTAAAGTTTTAAGTCCATCAAGTATTGCTGGTTCATATACTTCGCAAGAAGGAGCTTTTAGCACAAATAATTTATTGGTAAATGTTGGTCCAAAAACTGGTCAGATAGTTTTGTATAATGATGATGCAGCAGGCACTACACATAATGCTTGTGGAACAGCAGCAAACGTGTTAACAGGTAAAATTGCATTAATACAATATGTACAAGCAACTGGTTGTACTTTTCGCCAAAGAGCAAAAAATGCACAAAATGCAGGAGCAATAGCAGTTGTTGTAATTTACACAACAAACAATGTTATAACAATGGGTGGCAGTGATAATACTATAACTATTCCTGCTGTAATGATTGGTAAGGATGATGGAGATAAAGTTTTAGGGCAACTATCTCTTGGAAATACAGTAACAGCAACACTTTTAGATGGACTTAAATTTGATGGAGATATTGATAATGGTGTAGTTTGCCACGAATATACCCACGGAATTTCTCTTAGATTAACAGGAGGAGCTGCTAACTCATCTTGCCTTGATAATGCTGAACAAGCAGGTGAAGGGTGGAGTGATTATGTTGCTTTAATGATGACAACAAATTGGCAAACTGCAACAGTAAATAATGGAAATATTTTGAGACAAATGGGAGTGTATGCTTTTGCTCAAACACCAGCTGGCACTGGCATTAGAACCTATCCTTACACAACAGATATGTTGGTCAATCCTCATACATATTCAGATATGACAAATGTTAGTGGCGAAGCACATTACATAGGCGAAATTTGGTGTTCAACAATTTGGGATATGACTTGGGCAATCATTCAACAAGAAAATTCTATTACCCCTAATTTATACAATGCAAATGGAACAGGTGGAAATGTTGTTGCAATGAATTTAGTAATGCTTGGATTGAAATTGCAACCTTGTATGCCTGGCTTTTTAGACTCTCGTGATGCCATACTTGCTGCGGATGATATTTTATATAATGGTAAACATAAATGTACTATCTGGAATGCTTTTGCACGCAGAGGAATGGGCTATTCTGCAATACAAGGAAGTTCAAACAGCACAAGTGATCAAGTGGCTTCATTTGATGTGCCAATGAGTGTGAAATTGTCTAAACCTGATGCTTATAAAATTTTGCAATCAACTTTATCAACAGGGCTTAATGTTAAAGCAAGTTGCCAATGTAAATCGCCAACAAATCATTATAAAATAAAAGCAATTATTCCTGCTGGATTTTCTTATGTTTCAGGTGTTGGTGGAGTGAGCAATGCTGATAGTGTAATTTTTGCTAACATTAATTTTACAAAAACATTTCAAACAGATAGCATTTTATTAAACATAAAAGCAACTGCTGCTGGTTGTGCATTAGATACAATTGTTAATGATAATAGAGACAGCAAGAAAATTGGCGGGTTTGTTAGCAATGCGATTTCTGGAACGAATAACTGGGCATCTACAACACAATATGCTTACAGCCCAACTCACGCTTGGCAAGCAGCAGACTTGCAAGTACAAACGGAATTTGCTCTAATATCAAATCCATTT
>JANYEP010000248.1 GCA_025363075.1 Chitinophagaceae bacterium
TTTTTCAATGTTTCCATTAATAAACAAGTTTGTGTTGATACCAGACTTATTAATAATTTCCACTTCATAAGCCACTGCTTTTGCAAGCCCATTTTTTTCGATGGAATCGGTGTTGAGACTATTGCTTATATCCTTTAAATCTATAATAACTTTATTGAGCAGGGTTTGACTTGTATTTAATTTTTGAATTGATGATTCGTCTTTGACATCCATTCTACTTAAATTCAATTTTATTAAACTCAGCACCTGACCAATATTGTCGTGTATTTCCTGCGAAATTGTTGTTAGTGTATTTTCCTGAATTTCTATTTGTGTTTGTAATAGTTCCTGCTTATAGTTTTCTTCCATCCGCTTTTTTTCCAATTTATTTATTTGTTTTCTCTTAAACAATTTTATAAATACCAAAACAATAAAAAGTGTTATCGCAAAAAAAATAATAATGCATACCAGTAAAAATATTTTTAACTCAATATTCATTTTTAGCTATTAATATTTTTGATTCTATTACTATCAATACAAGACACCCAATGTAAAAAATATAATTTATACCAATGTGCAACCAGTCAATAATGCTATTCTCAACTTTAAGAATATTAAATACATTGGTTAATGACAAGGTAAAAATTGATACAGAACTCAATAAAAAATAAAGTGTGTTAAGCTTAAAAAGTTTGTCTTTTAAAAAGTCAACATCCTTTTCAATAAATTCATAAAAATATATCAAAGAATAAACCAATATTGAAACATAGCTAAGCATTAAACTATAGCTAGGATATGTATCTAATGGCTGCAAAAAGATGGTGCAAAGTATCATTAGCACAGGGTAAACATAAATACTATGTGTAATATATTTTCTAACTACTGTGTATGATATTTGATTTTTATAAATTACACCAACCAGGCAATATTCTATTAATTGAAAAAAATGGTAGGGTAACCTGTAGCAGACTTTTGTTTCTTTTTCAAGATATAAAGAGACAAATTCTGTAACAATGGTAATTATCAGAATAACAGTAAGCAGTTTTAATGGTTCAGATAATTTTTTGAACGTCAAACAGCCTACTGTTATACTTGTGCAAATGATGATGTAATATATGATGAAATTATTTGCCAGCTTTTTTTGAATTATTCAATGATTGAAGTGTACATAAAATATCTTCTGAACCAAGAGTACATTGTGCCACACTACCTAAACCTGCTTCAGGTCTTATTTGTTCAATAAATCCACAATCGACAATATCTCTATTGTTTGCAAGAGCCAATTCTGTAGGAAAAATAAAGTGTGTATATTCATTTTGTAATGCTCCATTATCTACATCTTTACCAAAATATAATCTAATGCCCGATAAAATTTTTCCTTTAGAATTACATTGAGTTACTAATGAATTTATATCTTCAATCGGAACAAAATATGATGTCAAAAAATGTCCATCGTGCAATATCAAGGTGCGATTTTCATTTCTGAACGCTTCTATGCTTCTTTGAGCCCATGGAAGATATGAAGAATCTCCATAATAAAAATTGGGGTGTAACCTATTAAAAAATTTACTCATCGAATCAGTTCTTTTCTTATTAATGGCTACAAACTGTTTGCAGGGATCATTTGCAGAGTTATAACTTTTAGCAATTTTTGCCGAATCATCGTGCGAAAGTTTACAATCACCGCCATTGGAAATACACCCACCCTGCAATAAAAGTGTAATCACCACTAATGTTACTGCCATCATTAAGGCAGACTTTAAGTTCGTTTTTTTCATAAGATTTTGTTTAATTGTTTTAAAATAATAATTTGAAATTAAGCTGTAAAAGTGCTACAGCCAAATTAATTTTAATTGGGTGAAAACACCCAAAAATTTTATTTAAGAAATATTCATTTTTGCCTTCGCAAAACAATAATAGTTTTTCTTAGCAATTGTAGTTAAATGAAATATAGTATAAGTATCAGCGAATGGCAGTTTGTTTTTTTAGCTATTTCTGTGTTGGCAGTATTTATAGATGTATGCTACTATTTACAAATTAAAAGAAACAAAAACATAACAGAGTTTATTAGAAATTTTTTTAGCTATAACACCAAAATAGCCATTAAAAACATCAATGTAGATACTGCAAGAAAAAAGTATTTAAAGACAAATAATTATTGTATGCTTATTTTTTGGATATCAATATTTATGCAGATTATACTTTCATTTTATTAAAAGCAAGCACAAGTAAAGAATCTCTCATACTATGCTTTTCAATCGTTAAAGCTACGCCACTGATATTCTTATCGGTGGCTTTTTTTTTTAAACACGCAAGATTAGTAAACAATACTTGCAGAGGCTGATAGATTTTTATTTTCTCTTTCTGCCTTTTCTATAATAGCATAGTCAGAGAGGATAAGAGCTTTATCTCTTTTAACACAAATATCGTGTTCAAAATGCACAGATGCTTTGCCATCTTTAGTTCTCACTGTCCAGCCATCATCATCGGTGTAAACATCTTTTAAACCCATATTTATCATTGGCTCTATGGCAAGTACCAAATTTTCTTTTAGTTTAGAGCCGCTACCACGCTTTCCATAATTAGGCACTTGTGGGTCTTCATGTAACTCTTTACCCAAACCATGTCCCACCAATTCTCTCACTACACCATATTTATTTTTAAATTCTGTATGCTCTTGAATGGCATAGGAAATATCTCCAATCCTATTATTAACAATTGCTTTTTCAATTCCTTTATACAAGCTTTCTTTGGTAATGCGAATTAGCTTTGACTGCTCCTCACTCATTTCACCAATAGCAAAAGTGTAGGCGTGGTCGCCATGCCAGCCATTTAAAATCACACCCATATCAATCGAAACAATATCACCATCTTTTAATGCTATGTCATTGGGAAAGCCGTGAACCACCACATCATTTACACTTGCACAAATATTATGTGGGTAGCCGTTGTAGTTTAAAAAAGATGGGATAGCTTTATGATCTCTCACAAAATCTGCACATAGTTTATCGAGCTGCATTGTTGTTATACCAGGCTTCAATATTTTGGCTACTTCTGTAAGCGTTTGGCTTACCAATACTGCTGCTGCTTTCATTAAAGCAACTTCTGCTTCTGTTTTATATAATATCATACCGTTGGGTCTTCTCATTAATCAATTTATTATAAAGGCTGCAAAAGAAAGATAAAATAGCGAACAGCAAATAGTTTGTTTTTTATAAAGCAACTCAAAAACTACATTCATATTAAAAAGAGAAGCCTTCCAATAAAATTAGAAGGCTTCTCTTTTTATATTCAATCAAACTATTTAATACTATCTCACTACTAAAACCCAACCAGTCATTTTAGGGAGTTTAAATCCTGCATTGATGATGTAATAATATGTTCCAATAGGCACTGGACTTCCATTACTGGTACCATCCCATTTCATATTACTTCCAGAAAGCGTTTTTACTAAGTTACCACTTCTGTTAAAAATATCTACCGTTGCGTTTGGATAATCTCCAAGGCTTGTTATGTTCCAAGTATCGTTTATACCATCTCCATTTGGAGAAAATACATTTGGAACTACGATATCACCAAGCACTTTTACAAACTGTGTTCTTTCATCGGCACAATTGTGATCGCTTATAACAACCAATTTATACAATTGACTTTCTATCGCTGTTAAATAAGGGTCTCTAACATAAGCATTGGTTAGTGCAAATGCACTTGTTGTAGGAGAAACTAAACTCCAGGTATATTGCACATTTGTAGTGTCGCTAACAATTGGGTCAAAATGAACAACAGTATTCTTCAATACCAATATATCCTTCAAAGAAATTGAATCAATTTTAGGCTGAGGAAAAACTGTAATATTTACATAGTATGGTGCAGATTCACACAACTCAGTATTTCTTACAGTTAATGCAGTTTGAAATTGCCCTCCATTAGTGCCATAGGTATAAGTGGTATTTGGTACTGTTGTGGTATTTACAGTTGAATAATCACCATAATCCCAGGTCCAGCTAAATAAATTACTACCTGGAGCTGAGCTTGAATCTGTAAATGATAATGTATCATTTGCACAGAACGCACTTTGAGAAACACCAAACTTAGCAATTGGTTTTATAAAGAAAGGCTTCTTAGCATCCAAAGTATCATCATAAGTATCAGTACAACCATAAGGCGAAGAAGTAACTATCAATCTTATTGGGTAAGACTGAATAGAACTATAAGTATGCTTAGGATTAGCCAAAGTTGATGTATTTGGATTTGATGCTGAAGAACCAATAGCATCTCCAAAAGTCCAAGCATAATTCATTGTTCCACCATAAGCAGATAAAGTTGATTTATTGGTAAAATATGCAGTACCATTTGGCATACAAACTATAGGATTAAACTCAAATAAAGCAGTAGGTTTATCTCGAACAGTAACAGTAGCAGTATCACTTGCAACACAGCCTTTATCACTTGTATCTGTTAAAACTACTGTATAAGTTTGTGCTGCACCATAGCTTTTAACAATAATATTACCAGCAGGATTTACAACAAGTGGTGAACCATCTCCTACATCCCAACTTCTAATAGCAATGGTGCCAGAACCAACTGTAGAAAAGTCTTTTAACGTAATTGTTGAACCAGCACATACATTAGGATTAACGTTTATCACAGCATTTGGTACAGGATAAATAGTCATAACTTTTGAAACCGTTGCAGCACAACCACTAAATGCTGTAAATGTGTAGTAAAGTGTATCAAGACTAAACCCTGCAACAGTAGGATCATAAGTAGTTCCTACAACTGCGTTTTTAGTGCTTGTAAATACACCAACATTTCCTGTAACACCATTATTAACAGCAGGTGGATTTAGTGTAAATGAACTGCTATTTGCACAAACATTATTTGTAACAATAGGGTCAAGTGATGGTGTTCTGCTAAATGTTTGCGTCATTGATGTATCAAAACTACAACCATTAAAACCAATAGCTGTTAGCTTGATGCTGTATGTTCCATCTGCATAATTATGTGTTGGATTTGCACCTGTTCCAGTAATTGCACCATTTTCAAATAACCAATTATATGTTTGCACAAATGAACCTGGTACAGTAATACCTCCACCATTAAATTTCACTAACCCTGTAATATCTAAACAACCAGTTGTTGGGCTAAATGCAAAATGACCATGAGGTCGTGCTTGCACGCTAACCAATGTTTTAACAGTTGCAGTGCAACCACCAGTCGAAGTGAATTTATAGAAAATAGTATCTATTCCGTAACCAGAAATGCTTGGGTCATAGGTTCCTGTTGTTGCATTTGTAACAGCATTTTTAGAACTACTAAATACCCCTGTTCCAACAGCACCATTTGTTACAGTAGGAGCAGTTAATGTAATGACACCTCCATTTTCGCAAACAGGTGCTTGAAACAATGCTGTTAAAGCTGGTGTTTTGCTAAATGTTTGTGTCATTGATGTATCGAAGCTACAAGTGTTCGCTCCTACTACATTTAAACTAATTGCATAAGTTCCATCATTGTAATTGTGAGATGGAGCAGCACCATTTACTAAAGGTGATGGAGTTTCAAACTGCCAATTATATGTTTGAACAGATGAGCCAGCTACTGCAACATTGCTACTAAACTGAACAAATCCATTTGTATTTAAACAACCACTATTTGGACTAAATGTAAAGCCACCACGAGGACGAGCATTAATTGTAACTGGTGTTGCAACAGTTGTGTAACATCCTCCAGAAGTTGAGGTAAATTTGTAATAAATAGTATCTGTTCCATAACCAGAAATACTTGGATCGTATGTGCCTGTTGTTGCATTTGTAACTGCATTTTTATAGCTACTAAATACACCAGTACCTACAACACCATTGGTTACAGTTGGAGCAGTTAGTGTAATTACACCTCCATTTTCACAAACAGGAGCTTGCACTAATGCACTTAAAGCTGGTGTTCTGTTAAAGGTTTGTGTCATTGAAGTATCAAAACTACAACCACTACTTGCCTGAACATTTAGGCTAATCAAATATGTTCCATCAGTATAATTGTGTGTTGGTGTTAAACCTGTATCAGCAATAGCTCCATTTTCAAATAACCAATTGTAAGATGTAATAGTTGCTGGTGCTGCAAGTATTATTCCACTTGCATCAAACTGTACTGTCCCATTTGCATTCAAGCAACCTGTTGGTGTAAATGTAAATTGCCCACGAGGTTTTGGTTTAACAGTAATAGTTTTTGAAATAGAATCTATGCAACCACTTGTTGCAGTAAATACATACCAAATAGTTGTTGTTCCTGCTCCAGCAATTGATGGGTTAAAATCTCCCGTAGCAGCATTAACAATTCCTATTCCGTGATAAACACCTGTTCCTGGTGCAGCACTTAAATTATTGCTACCAGCATTTGCAACGCTATAGCTTGTAATGTTTTCACAAACTGGAGCAACTGCATTGTAGAATAACTGTGGTGAAATATTAAATGTTGCATTAAAAGTGGTATCTGTTACACAACCCAATGAAGAAGTAACTGAGTGATATATTGTATATGTTCCATAATTGTATGTATGGCTTGGACTACAATTATTTGAAGTATTTGGCAGACTACCACCACCAAATGTCCAAGTGCAACCTTGTATTGTTTGTGTATCAGGCATTTTACTTGTATCAGTAAATTGAACAAGACCATTTGCTGGTAAGCATCCAGCTGGATAAGTGAATCCTAAACGTGGTCTTGCTTTAACTAAAATATTTTGCGAAGCAGAATCTATACATCCACCAGTTGTGGTAAATACATAAGTTATGTGCTGAGAACCATATCCTGAAACAGCAGGGCTTAATATACCAGCACTTGTTGTTCCATTTCCAAAATATGCACCTGTACCTGTAACGTTATTGGCAACAGAACCCAGAGCAACATTTACATTGGTTGCATTTTCGCAAACACCAGTTAAAGCTGCAAACTGAACGCTTGGCATTACACTAAATGTGATGGTTTTTGTTAAAGAATCTTTACAACCATCAGCAGTTTGTGAGAATAGTTTTACGTGATAAGTACCAGTATTTTGGAAAATGTGGCTTGGGTTGATAGAATCAACGACGTTAGGGTTAGATACAGTTGCATTAACATCGTCAAAAGTCCATAAGAAACTTGACAAATTATAACCAGGTGAAATACTTGTTAAGTTACTAAACTGTGCAACACCAGTAATTGGTAAACATCCGTGTGTGTAATCAAAATTTACAACAGCTGTATCGTAAACAGTAAAATTTTGAAATAAAGAATCTTGGCAACCTTTTCCCGTAGTGTAAACATACCAAATAGTGTGAGTACCATAACCTGCTACTGCTGGGTTAAAGTTACCAGCAGCATCTACACCAGTTCCTTTAAATACTCCAGTACCCGAAACTTTAGCTTTATTATAACAACCAGCTTTTGAAGCAAATGATATAATTCCTGCATTTTCGCATAAATTATTTAACGTATTGAAATAAATATGTGGTTTAATTTTTATTGGTATAGTTTGAGTAGTATCGCCTTTACAGCCTAAAGAATCTACAACAAATAATTGCAAAGTATAGTCTCCTTCTTGTGTATATGTATGTGCAGTTGGATTTATTTTAGATGAATCTAAAGGTCCACTAGTATTATCTCCAAAATGCCACAAGTAGCTAGTAATTGGTACACCTCCAAAGCCAAGGTTTGCATTAAAATTAGAAGTTCCAGTTGTATCGCCACAAGGATTTTGATAATCAATTTGTGGGTAACGTTTACTTGAAACGACTATTATGTGTGGCACAGAATCTAATACACAAGGCGAACCACCCAATGTAAGTTTATGCCAAATAGTATATGTTCCTGGGGAAGTGTAAGTATGGGTAACTGGGTTGCAGGATTTATCAATAATCCGTGTACTTCCGTCTCCAAAATTCCAAGTACAGCTATCCTTATTAATCCAAATGGTGGAGTCTATACAAGTAATAGGTTGATTAACACAAACTCTATCTGGTGCAGAGTATTTAATAGTTGTAGAAGCAGAAGCTAACACAGAAGTTTGAACTTTAAGCCCACTAGCTGTCGTTACTGTTAAATACACCAAATTAAGTGGTAGTGTTAATGTATGACTAGGATTTTGTTTAGTAGATGTATCTCCATTTTCAAATTCCCAATACCATCTTACAATTTTCTCTTTTACAACACCGTATTTAACTGAGTCTGGAGCTGAGAAGCTTGCTGCAACTGTTAAACAAGGTGGAATGCTAGTTGTTATTGTTAAATTACCACCATAAGTTACACTGTAGGGTAATAATACAGTATCACCTAAAAATCCAAAACTTCCACTACATATCCCTACTGTTGTGGTATATAGTTTTACCGAATCTATTTCGTGTAAAGTAATGGGAACAAGGAAAGTATCTATTTTAAATGGTGCAGCGTTTGGATTAAAATTATGCAAGTAAAGTAACATTGTATCTGGACACTGATACTTAAAATCTTTGTATTTTGGTGGGCTACTTCCCACAATTAATGTAGAATCAATGCATCTTAGTTGTGGGTGAAAATCAAATACATCTTTGTTTATTGCACTAGTTCGTTTGTTAACAACTGTTACTTTAGTCGTATCATATGTTTTACTAAAATTCCAAGTTATTATTTGAGGTCTTTTGTCTGTAACAAACCTAAGCAATACTGGGCTTGAAATTTGGTTTGAATAGTATGCATAATTATGACCATTAGCACTTGAACTATCAATATTTTTAGTTGTATCATTGCCATTCCAAACAGTTGGTGTAGCACTAATATCATTAAAATAAGCACCACTACTGTAGCCATAACTTTCAGCACCACCAAGTCCATAAGTAAAAGCATTGAATCTGGTATTACACGACATTATTGTTTGTGCTGGTGCAGCAACCCATCCTTTTACTACAATTTTATAACCTGGTAAATTAGGGTGCGATGTAACATAAGAATTTCCACCCCAAGGTTGAAACACACCATCAATTTTTAATTTAGAAACACCGCTGTCTGGTAAAACAATGCTTACATAATTTTCATTAATTGACTGTTGGTCGTTTCTATAAAACCCTACTTGTGGAATGGCTTGGTCAAGTGGGCTTAAATAAATCATCTCAGGGTCTCCATCACCACTACTACAGTTGCCACTTGTCATAAATTGACCAACCATAATTGGCTTATTAGATGTTATATAATTGGGTATTGAATTACCAAACTTATATGCAGTTCCAACATTTACATTAATATTTGCACCGCCATTTATGTTGATTATTGTACCAGTATCTTTAGCTACAACTTTATAAACTGTTCCTTGAAATTGTGATGGGTATAATGTACCCCCACTACCTTTTGAAAAAGGAACTGTGGCATAAGTTTTCCCCCAAGTATGCTCAGGAAAACATTGTTGCATATCATTATCACGACTGGATGCAGTACAACCAGCACCAGATTCTCCATTGGTTCTACCACTACCAGCAAACACAGCAATTTTTTTACATTGACCATTGGCATTGGGAATAGAAACCACTTTAGAACAAGTTAACTCTACACCATATCCTTGGGCATCAGCTTGACCAATATATTGAAATATCTGACCTTTATTTAAAGTAACAACAAAACTAGTACCTGCTGTAGGTGGTGTAAACGTACAAGAACCATTACTTCTTGGAGCCTGAGAACCAGTAATTCTTACAGTTGTAGAATCATCTTTTGCTAGCACATAAAAAAAATTGTAGGCAGCAGCTGCATCACCCTGGGCACTGTTAATTGTGGTATAAGAATATCCCCAAGAATTAGTAGGTAACAACATTGTAGCCCCAGATGAAACACTACCATAAGTGTGTGCATAAGCAACAATATCAACATCGCTTGTTATGTGTACTCCTTTTTTTCTAAACAAACCAAAACCCCCAGTTCCAGCAGGACAAGGATCTGAGTATAGTCTGCAATCAAATGATAGTCCTGCGTGACCTATACCACTCGGATCATAGGGACCAACTGTAGTGCTTGCACTTTGTGTTCCTTTAGGTAATGGCCCCCAACTTAATGCTGCCGCTGGTGAAAAACTAAATGCAGGTTTCGTATTATCATCAAGTGATAACACTGTGTGAGCAGGAATATGATAAACCCTTTTCCACCACAAAGCTGGTGTTAAACCACTACTATCAATTGTAATAGTTACAGTTGCATAAGTTAATCCAGCAGGCAAATCTTCAACACTAATATAAAGTGTCATATTTTGAGCATTACCACCCCCACTAGCTGGATCCATAAATTGATGGAAGCCATAACCTACCCAAAACTCTCTTCCTTTGTTGGAAATGTTTTGTGCAAATGCTGATACACTAATAACTGAACAAAAAAATACCACTAAAAATTTAATAAATCTATTCATAAATAAAACTCATTGAATGTTTCAAAATTCTACTCTTATATACCTCAATAATGGTTAAAAAGGTTGGTAATGCAATCTATTTCTTTGAGAACGATTATCACAATTCCCTTAGAACACTTCCCAACCCTTTCAAATGGTAAAGACGTACCATAAGTACGCCTCTACCGAAACTATATTATAATATCAATATTTAGACCTATCTAATCAAATTGATACTTCCAGTTTTTTCTTCAACCTTGCCATCCAAATAAGTAATTCTGCTGGCATACATATACACACCTGATGGTTGTAAAACACCATTGTGTGTTCCATCCCATAATTCGTAGCAACCTTTAGAATCTTGTTTAAGACTACTTGTTTCCCAGATTTTTTGACCCCATTGGTTAAACACTTGATATTTCAATGCTTTGATAGAAACACCACAAATAACTGAAGTTTTATTTAGTGAACCGCCTGGGCTAAATGTATTTGGATAGTAAATATTTTTTACAATAGTTCTACCAATAGCTGTATCCGAAATACTGTTTTGACAAGGGCTTGTTCCTAGTGCCTCAACAATTGCATAGTGGGTTTCACCACTTTTTAAAGTATCGAGTTTGTGATTCAAGCCTAAAGACCCACTACTTGGAACAATGTAAGAATGTCCATCGATTGAAATTAAATAACCAGTTGCACCAGAAACTGCATTCCATGAAAACAGAATATAGTCTGATGTATCCTTCGTTCCATAAACAAGCGTCTTAGATAATGCTACCAAAGTATCAACTTTTACACTTGCATTGCTAATACTTACACAACCATTTAAACTTCCTTTAACCGTGTAAACAGCATATCCATTTACTGGTGGAGAAACAAATGTTGAATTATTAGCAGTAACAATTGTATTAGTTGCATCGTACCAATCGTAAACAGCTCCTGTTACAGGGTTCAATACGTTAAATATTTGTGTTGAACCTTTACAAACAGAAGCACTATCTGGTGCTGCAACTGTAACTACTGGTCTTTGTGTAACTGTTAAATCTACTTTTAAGCGTGGTGAACTTGTACAACCATTTACAGAAGTTGCACTTACATAGTAAGATGCACTTGCTGTTGCAGGGTTAATAGTGTAGCTTGTGCCTGTTGTAGCAGTGCCACCTGTTGCAGCAGTATACCAATTATAAGTAACAGTTGGATCTGGGTTTAATATGCTAAACGTTGCATTATCTCCACTACAAACTGACACTGTGCTATTTACCACTGCTAAACTTGGTGTAGTAGCAGCTGTCACACTTACTGGGAATCTAACAACACTAATACAACCATTGATATTGACTTCTAAATAGTAATTAGCACTATTTACAACTGGAGTTATGGTTAAAGTATTACCACTACCTACTACATTTCCTGCACTTGCAGCATCGTACCAAGTGTAAGTAGCACCAGTTATTGGAGCAGCAACATTAAACACAGCACTTGTACCAATACAAGCTACCACATTTGTTGGTGATGCAACTGCTGTTGGTATTTGCGTAATAGTAATTTTAACTTGTTTTCTTGTAACACTTACACAACCTGTTGCAGATACACACTCAATATAGAAACTGGTATCGCTAATTAAATTAGGGAATGTAAACGCTGCTGTACCATTGCCTGTTGCTAAAACAGTTCCACCTGTTGCAGCAGAGTACACAGTATAAGTTGCCCCAGTTAACGGTGAAGAAATATTAATTACACCAGTTGAACCTGCACAATAGTTTAATGAATCAGCAACAACTGTTACTACTGGATTTGGGTTAATTGTAAGAATATGAGACGTATCTCCTACACAATAGTTCTCAAGTCTAAAATGTAATTTAACAGTATCACTTCCTGCTGGACCATAGAAGAATGAAGGGAAATTATATGGCTTATTTGGAGGAAAACTATCTGTTTGATTTAATCCATAATTAGACTGCCATACCAATTTATTCACAAATAAACCTGACACTGGATCTGTTGAATCTGCTATAAACTTAACCAATGTGTTTGGACAAATTGGGTTTGGCGTATATGCAAAATTAACTTTAGCAGCAGGTAATACCTTAAGAATCTGTAACCAACCGAGACTCTTATCACAACCCTCAAGTTCTTGACTGTACAATTTATAATTTAAGTTGTACACTCCTGAATTATCAACAGTGTAAACACCTGGTAAAGTAAAGGTCCAAATAGTATCCCCATTTGGTCGAAAGCTGATGCTTGGTGCTGGGACATAAGGTTTCTTAAATACTACATCTTGACTTGGATGAATACCAGGAATATGGCTTATATAAGCTATTATTGAATCTGGATTTAAAACTGCTACCTCAAACTTAATTGTGAATGGAGTTTTACCACAAGTGTATGTTGGACAGTGTAGTGGGTCTGCATCAATATTACAAGGTGGATCCACAACAGGGATGTAACTGATAATATTTGTACCTGCATTATACATATAACTCTCTACACTACCCAAACCATAAGTTATTGCTGTAAATGTTGAATCACTCACAACGTTTACTTGACGTTGAGCAGAAGCAGTCCACAATTTAACATAAACTGATTTGCTTGGACCACCATACGTTGTAGATGGTATTGGATAAACATAAGTCCAAGTTAAAGGCACAAGAGGTCCATTAGCAACTTGAATTTCACTAAGGGCAGGTGGTGTAGTTGAAGTACCAACTAACGTCAACACATTTTCATCAATAGCTTGTTGTGTATTTCTGTAGAAATTAATTTCTTTAACTCCCTGTTCCAAAGGACTTAGATATACCATATCTGGGTCGCCATCTTCACCACAATCTGAAGATAAGAACTGTGCTACCATCATTGGTTTATTTGATACAATGTAATTAGGGCAAGCACTTGAAAATTCTATAAATGCTGGAATTGGAGGGTTTGTTCCTGGTACATTTAATGAACTTATTGAGAAATTATTAACACAGGTTGGTGTCGAGCCAGTAGGATATACCTGTGTTCCATTTATTGTAATTATTTGATTGGCATCTTTCAAAGCAATTCTATACCAATTCTCTACAAAAGTGCTGGCACTAGTTGCTAAAGAGGTTGGTGCAGTAAGATATTTTTTACCCCAAGCACTTGCTGGGAAACTTTGTTGTATTGCAAAATCACCACCAAAAGGACCACAACCTGTAGGCGATTTAATATAGGTTCTTCCTTCACCACTAAAGAACGCAAAAGGCAAGCATACTCCTTGATCGTTTGGTATTGATTTAACTAAACTACCAGATAAATCGCCTCCAGAAGTATTTGCAGTTCCTGCAAATACTTGCAACCATTCACCCTTATTTAAAACAACATCTCCCGTTTGTGGAAGTGGTGATCCATTTGGCACAACACTATTGTAAGATATTTTAGTATTGTTTTGGCTTGCGATTGCTATATAATATGCTATACCATTATTTGTTTGAAGTTCGTGCTTACTCAACATTTTATATTCATATCCATAGGTACAAACAGGCATTAGCATTGTTGCACCACTTGATGAACCTGCATAACAATGTGCATAAGCAACAATTGGTTCGTCACTATAAATGTGTATAGCATCAGGATAAGTGCCACTAGTAAAGTGTTGAATATTATGAGGAATATTACCAGAAACTTGAACCGTACCTGCTGTTACATTATATGTTTGTTGAAAATATACTGTTCCAGTTCCTGCATCAATTGATTCAACAGTTACAAAAGCTGAGTTCGTTTGTGCAGCCAAGTATAATACAAATGTTGATGAAAGCCCTCCATTATAATCTTGGTCGTGAGCAGGGTAAGCAACCCAAAATTCGTGACCAACATTGCTACTATCACTACAAAGTGGGATATCTGGTCCATAAACATTAAACAATCCAGTAAATTTATCCATATAAGTTAAGCCAGTTTGATATATCCTTTTCTTAGGCATATCATTTTTACTTAGAGGATCAACAACCCACTTATTCAATGGGTTTGTAGCTCCTAAGCCTAATTTATACTCGTTGTATAAAGAAGGTATAGAACCTAACCAAGGATCAATATAATACAATTGAACATCTCCGCCATAATGACCATTTGGGCTTGTTTCAACAGATGTATAGAAAAACATTGAATCTGTAGCAATATTTCCATTTGCATCAAGACGACCAGAATTATTAATTTTAGATTCTACGACACCAGAAAATCTTCTGACATTTGCCGTATCAGGATGATTTATGTTATCCCATTTAATTCGCATTACAGTATCACTACCAAAATAAAATACCTGTGGCACACCTGCAACTACTGCCAATGCTGGTGTTGTTGGTATTGAAGGTAAAATTGGTGGTTGTACACTTGGGAAAAATTCGTATGCACCCAAATCTGGTACACCAGCAGTTAAAGAATCTGGTCTGTAATTGCCATTAATATCTGTAACATCACCTTTTGTTTGTATGGCTCTACCTTGAATTGCCCAAGAATAAGGATTAGTTGCATCTGGGTGCAAATCACTTGCACTTACAAACGCAGGTTTGAACACCAACGACCATTTGTCTCTGTTTGAAGCTTTTCTCCAAGTAACAATATTTACATAGTTTGCAGTAGTAGTACCATTTCCAGCATTTACTAAAGCAGCCCCAGTTGTGAAAAGCATATTGTAGTTTGAACTAAAGTTGTTAAAGTTGCTCATATATATCGCTCTACCACCTCCATTATTAGAGAAGATATTGTTGAGCAATTTGTAGCTGCCACCTGTGGCTTGAGTTAATTGTGCAGCAGCAGTTTTTGTTCCTGGTAAAGTAATATTAACAGTATTATGATAATAACCAACACTACCTGTATTAGTGGCACCTACTAAACCAAAAGTACCAGTACTATCACCACTATTGATGGCAATAACGTTGTTTTTAACATCAACATAGTTTGAATTAGTTACAGAAATACCGTTAATTTTTGCAGTATTACCTGCATCTGCATATACTTCATTACCACTAACCAAACACAATGCTTTTGCTGTGCTGTTTGGAGTATTAATAACTTGAATACCACTAATAGCTGTTGGCACATTGTTAATGTCAATTCTATTGTTAACTAAGTTAAACCCAGAATCGCAATAGTTGGCATAAATACCAGCAGTGTTAGTAGCAGAAGCAGTATTGAATGATACTTTATTTCTACTAACAGTTAAGCCAAGTGAATATTGAACAAAAATACCTGCACCATAGTTGTTAGTAATAATATTGCTATCAATTAAATGACCATAAGTTGCAACAACACTTGTAGCACTACCAGAAGTTCCTGTAAAATAAATACCATTAGAACCACCAGTAATTGTATTTGCTTTAATGGTTAAACTATTACCTTTTGTAGGACTTGAAAATATAGCAGATTGTGCTGTATTTGTAGATGCAGCAACAGGAGTATTAATAACACAACCAATTACATTATCATAAGAAGCTCTTTTTGTAAAATCAACAACTCTGCCATTAGCAGTGCTAGTGTTTTCTATTGTTAAATTTTTAAATGTTATATAAGAAGCACTATCAAAACGCAATGTGTAATTATTTGTAGCATCGCCAGCCCAAGTAATTGTTTTACCAGCAGCAACACCACTATTCCCTTGAAAAGTAACTGTACTTGTTGCTGAAGTTCCTGGCACATAAGGTACTCTTACTTGTTCGTTGTAGATACCAGTTTGAACATCAAAAACAACAGAATTTAATATACCACATTGCATTGCAAGAACGGCTTCGTTAACTGTGTGGAAATTTTGACCAGGTACGCCAGTGTAATTTGTAGGTAAAGTATTATCAATAGTATAAGTACCACCTGGCATTATAGTATTCAAACTTTCTTGAACAACAGTTGATACAACACTTGCACCAGTTGCAGCACAAGTAACAACGCAACGGTAGAAATTTCTTACAGAAGAAATGGTATCGTAAACTGGTGAATATTTAACTGGACCTAAATTTTGCCAAGGACCAAGATTTGAGGTAGCATCTTGCCATTGGAAATTGATTTGACCTACTGGAGAGTTTCCAGATAAATCCAAATGAACTGGAATTTCTAAACAAATACCAGAAGATGGATTAACACTTGCAGTACCTGCCAACAATGGTGAAGGACAAACTGGTGCATTAAATTCAAAAGCTCCGATATCTGGTCCTGTGCGAGGTATGCCAAGTATATCTGTTGCAACTCCTACTGTGTTATCAGCTTTGTTGTCTATTAAATAAAACTGAGGTTTTAAATTACCATTTATTTCATCTGTAAATAATGGATCGTAGTTGAATGACAATGAATCTGGTGTTGGTACAAATGCATTTTGCCAAGCAGTCATTGTTGTTTTATTTGTATTATAAAAACCAATATGTCCATTAGTTACAGTTGGGTCAACATACAACACGTTTTTGTTTGAGTAGAAACTACCAGTAGTTGCTGTAGCAGGAGTGTTTAAGTTAATGCAATGTTTAGCTGCAGTACCACCTCTTGTAATATGAACAATATTATTTACAAATTGAATACCTGTTGCTTGCACTGTTTGATAGAAACCAGCAGCAACAGAAGCTGCTGCATTTGCAGCATTTGCAGGAAGATCTAATGCAATTGAGTTATGGAAATATAATGCGTAATCTGAACCATTATTATATAAAGCATAAGCAGCACCTAAACCTGTAAAATTGTAGAATACGTTGTTGAAAATTCTATTTTCTTTTCCAACACCCGCATCAACAGCATTCAAATAAATGCCATAAGTTGCAGTTGTTGCAGCTAATGCACCACCATAAAAATTGCTAAATCTATTATTTGAAATAGTGCTGTTTATTGAAGTTGCGTTGGTGAAATAAACACCATAACCAGCAGCTACATTTGCTCTTGCAGGACGAGAGAATATGTTATGATCAACTACTGTTGCATCTGTTCCAGAAACATAAACACCAGTACTGTAGAAATCTACAAATTTGTTATTTGAAATTATGTTTGCAGCACTTGGATTTGTTGCAGCACTTGATATTGCAACACCATAATATCCACCAGTGATGGTATTGTTATCAAAAACGTTTCCATCGCAAAGTACAGTTCCTGTTGTAGCAGTTATTGCCCCAGCATCAGAACCATTAATTACGATACCTGCAAAAGTTTGAGTTATGGCAGTGTTATTAACAATAATGTTGCTGTTTTTTACAGAGTTAGAGTCTGCATTATTTAATATTTGAACACCATAACCGTTTGCTAAGGTTGTAGAAGCATCAATATTTAGGCTATCAAAATTTATAAAATCTGCTCTTGTTATTTTTATTAATGCACGCTCAGCATTATTAGTTGGTTGACCAGTAGGGAAAGCAAGTGTTGTGTAGTTTCCTTTAAACACCACTTGTCTTGTGGCTGTAGCACCAGAAACACTGTCTATTTTTACTTGTTCTTTGTAAGGTCCACTTAATGGTACAACATTAAATACCACATTTCCTGGACTACCTTTAATACCACAATATCTCATTACTTTAACAGCAGTATCATAAGTTGCAAAGGTTGCACCTGGTACACCTGGTAGGTAGTTAGATAATGGAGCGAAACTGCTATTGATGAAATAATTACCTACTGGCATTGCAGAAATAGAACTTAGTTTTCTCCAGTTGGTAAAATAATCTACACCCAAACAAGATATTTTACATCTATAGTAATATGATGTATCATTTGTTTGAAAAGTTGTGTCAGGTGTTAAAGATGGACCACCATAATTAACAGGGGCATTTGCAGTATCTTGAATTCTTTGCCATTGAAAAGTTTGAGACGTTCCATAAGGTCCAAAAATTTTAACGTTGAAGTTTACAAAAGTGTTTTCGCAAACAGTTGTATCTGTTAAAATAGTTTTACCTAAAATTTTAATTTGAGTTACTCCATTTAAAGAACCTGGCACACAAGGTGGTGGAATAAACTCATAACATCCGATATCAACTCTTTGAGGTGCTGTGTTTAAAATATCATATTCAGAATTTGCAGGAATTAAAGAGTTACTTCCGTTATACAAATTAGCTACATCTAATCCTTTATTATCCATTGCAGCATTTGTAGGAGAATAGTTTGCAGTATCTAATGATGGAGTTACTGGTAGATAGTAAACTGGTTGAACAGCAATAGAATTAACATCAGAAGGATTTGCAACAACAGCAGCTTGCCAATCACCAAGAGTCAGTCTATTCGTTCCAAAATATCCTATATAGTTATTTCCTGTTGCAGCATCTATAAAATAATCGTTATAGTCTAATAAAACTATATTTGATAACACTATACCTGAAGCTAAATAAATACAATGTTTTGTACCTGTTCCACCTCTTGTAATTGATATTAAATTATCAGCAAATACAACACTAACAGAAGTTGCTCCAGCTAAATTAAAACCTTTTGTTGATATAGCTGAACCTGCTGTACTTACATCATCATCCAATGAAATTGTATTATTAAAATATTGTGCATTTGCAGTACCATTATTACTAATACCAACTATGTTACCCAAACTAACAACATCATAAATTAAATTGTTATCAACTTTATAATCGTTGGTTGCAGATGCACTTGCATTATCTAAGTTAATACCTGTAAAAGCTTTTGTGCTTGTTAATGCAGCTTTAAAAGGAGAGAAAATTCTATTCCTAAAAATGTGGGTATTATTGCTTTGACCAGTAAAATAGATACCATCAAAAATATCAACAGTAGCACGGGTTGGACGGCTAATTCTGTTTTGTTCAATAGCAGTATTGTAGCTACCATTTACATATATACCATAGCGATAAAAATCTTTAATGTTGTTGTTATATATTGTGTTGTTACCATTTGCACTACCTGCAAAATCTGCAGT
>JANYEP010000250.1 GCA_025363075.1 Chitinophagaceae bacterium
ATGAAGACTCTTTAAACCAAGGTATTGTTAAACAAAAAACTGTAATTTCTGGCTATGGTTCTGTAATGTATCAACGAAATTTTAATGCAGAACAATCAACCGCAAATCTTGAAAGGGTTGTAATGTTTATTGGTCATAGATTCAATAAAAATATTTCGCTTTTTACTGAACTTGAGGTAGAGGATGCAAAAGTTGCAGGTGGCGAAGGTGGTGGTGAAATTGCAATGGAACAGGCCTATCTTAAATTCAACATCAACCCAAAACAATATATTGTTGCTGGTTTATTTGTGCCAAGAATTGGACTATTAAATGAAAATCATTTACCAGTAAATTTTAATGGCGTTGAAAGACCAATGGTTGAAAGCCTTGTTATTCCTGCAACCTGGAGAGAAATTGGTGTTGCTTTTTATGGTAGTGCAAAAAAATTAAATTACAGCATTGCTTTAATGAATGGCTTAAATAGTGCAGATTTTGAACACGGCAATGGCATAAGAGAAGGTCGTGCAGAAGGAAGAAATGCAACTGCCAATAATCTTGCTGTTACTGGTTCTTTACAATATAATTACAAAGATTTTAAATTTCAAGTTTCGGGCTATGTTGGTGGAACTGTTGGTTTAAACAAGCGTGATGCTAACTTTTTGAACCTCGATAATGGAATGTTTGGCACAACACTTTATTTGGGCGAAGCCAATGTTCAATACAACAAAAATGCATTCTCAGCTAAAGCACTTTTTGCAAATATTAATTATCCCGATGCTGCAAAAATAAATGCTGCTTATGCAAAAAATTTAGCAACAAATATGTATGGTGGTTATGCAGAATTGGGTTATGATTTATTATACAAAAAACAACAGCAAGCAAGTTTAATTGGCTTTGTAAGGTATGAGGCAATTGACTTAAATTCTTCTATACCAACTCCTCCAAAAGCTATATATGACAGCACTTTGAAGCAACAGCACGTTGTTATAGGATTGACGTATTTACCTATTCCAAATGTAGTTGTAAAGGTTGATGCAAGATTGCTACACACAGGAAATCAAAACCCAGATTTAGTAATTAATCCTGCACCAAATGCAATTCCTTATAACCCTAACAATACTTTTTTAAACTTAAGTATTGGTTATTCATTTTAATTATGAAAAGAAAAGAATTTATAAAAACAACTTGCAATTTTTGCCTCTTAGGTGCAGCATCTTTGGTGATACCAAGCCTTATAGGTTGCAGCCCTTCACAAAATATTTTTAAAACTGTTGTCAACAACAAGCAAATAGAAGTGCCTTTAAACTTGTTCGACAAAGAATCTTTACAAATGGTTCGCCCCAAAGGATTTGAATTTGATATTGCTGTGCAGAAGAATAAAGATGGAAATTTTATAGCCTTATTAATGCAATGCACTCACGCAGATAATGAGGTGCAAGCTTCTCAAAATGGCTTTATATGCAATGCACACGGTAGCAGATTTGATGCAACCGGAAAAGTGCTGAAAGGTCCAGCATCATTAGCTTTGAAGCAATATAAAACATCCATTAATAACAACAATTTGATCATATCCATTTAGAATAAAATGAAAAAAATAAAAGTATTAATTGTTAGCATTTCATTTTTGTGTGTTATGTCTTGCAAGAAAAATGAAGATGCACCATCAGTAGATTTTGCCACTTTAAAAACAACAGTATTAGCAGATTTTAGTAGCAAAGTAGCTGTAACAATTTACTTAGATTTGGACAATGCTGCAACAAGTTTAAACACTGCTATTCAAAATTTAAACACCAACACAACAGAGGCGAATTTAACTGCTGCAAAAACTGCTTGGAAAAATATGCGTAACTTTTGGGAGCAAAGTGAAAGCTTTCTTTTTGGACCTGTTGAGGACAATGACTATGACCCAAATATGGATACCTGGCCTACAGACTATGTGCAATTGGATTCTATGTTAACAAGCACAAATGCTTTAAGTTTAGCTGATATTCAAAGTGCAACTTTATCACTTCGTGGTTATCATCCTATTGAGTATATTATTTTTGGAAATCACGGTAATAGAGCTGCTGCTGATATTACTGCAAGGCAAAAAATATATATGTTAAGTTTATCTCAAGACCTTGCAAATACTTGTCACGCATTATATTTAAGCTGGACATCTGCTCCTACAAACTTTGCTCAACAACTAACAACGGCAGGCGTTTCAAGCACGGTATATGCAAAAAAACAAGAAGCGTATTTAGCAATGGTTGAAGCAATGATTGCTATTTGTGAAGAGGTTGGTGAGGGCAAAATGAAAGAGCCTTTTGATGCTCAAAACCCTGCTATTGTTGAGTCTCCTTATAGTGGCAATTCAACAACAGATTTTAAAAACAATATTGTTGGTGTGCAAAATGTTTATCTGTGCAAGTATGGTTCAAATAGTGGTAAAGGTTTAAAAGATTTGGTAGCTTCAAAAAATCTTTCTCTTGATAATAAACTGCAAAATCAAATAACAGCAGCCATAAATTCATTTGATAATATTACTGCTTATTATGAAGTGGCAATCATTAACCAAAAAGTGCAATGCCAACAAACAATGGCAGCTTTAGCAACGCTAAAAGCAACACTGGAGAATGAATTGAAGCCATTTATCATTCAATATATACAAGACTAAAATTCGCATTGAAAAAATTATATATCATATCATCAATCTCTTTATTAGTCGCATTTTTTACAATGTGCAATAAGGCATCTATGGTTGACGAATCTGCTTACGATGAAAGATTATCTGGTGGTTCATCAACAGTTTTTGATGCAACATCCAAAGCATTTGGTCACGCATTTGATGGTTTAAACAATAGAGATGCACAAGTACACGAACTTGGTGATGGAGCTTTTGGACAAACCTTTGTTGCTGCTCCAGCACTCATAAACAGTGGGCTTGGGCCAGTTTTTAATAATGTAAGCTGCATATCTTGTCATCACAATGATGGCAAAGGAACACCTACTGCTGGCTTTGTAAATTCATCTTTATTATTTCGATTAAGTATTCCTGGAACTGATGTAAATGGTGGTCCATTAGCGATTCCAAATTTTGGTGGGCAGTTACAAGATGTAGCTATTTTTGGTAAACAAGCAGAAGTAAATATGAGCATTAGTTACACAGACATTCCCTTTACTTATACAAGTGGCGAAACTGTTACACTTCGTAAACCAACCTATACAGTTACCAATTCTTATTTGCCTTTGCCTGCAAATTATTTAATTTCTCCACGCCTTGCTCCTCCTGTATTTGGTTTGGGTTTATTACAAAATATTCCAGAGCAAACCATACTTTCATTTGTTGATAAAAACGATGCAAACAATGATGGTATTACTGGCAAAGCAAATTTTGTTTACAATGCTCACACACATAAAACTGAATTGGGAAGGTTTGGTTTAAAAGCATCTGCACCCACATTGCAAATACAAGTTGCTGGTGCTTACAATCAAGATATGGGAATAACCAGTTATGTGTTTCCAAAGGAAAGTAGCTTTGGGCAATCGCAATCAGATAATATAAACGATGACCCAGAATTAGCTGATAGCATTTTAGATGCAACAATTTTTTACACCAAAACGCTTGCCGTTCCTGCACGTAGAAACGTTACTTCGCCATATGTTATTCAGGGTAAGCAATTATTTATGCAAATGAATTGCAGTGGTTGCCACAAACCCAATCTACAAACAGGTGTTGACTTGAATTTTGCTGCATTAAATAACCAACGCATACAACCATTTACAGATTTATTGCTGCACGATATGGGTAATGATTTAGCAGATGGTCGCCCTGATTATTTAGCTACAGGAAACGAATGGAGAACTGCACCACTATGGGGAATTGGGCTATTTGCAAAAACAAATGGAACACCCTTTTACTTGCACGATGGAAGAGCCAGAACTATTGAAGAAGCTATACTTTGGCACGGTGGTGAAGCACAAAAATCAAAGGGAAAATATACGCAACTTAGCAAAGCAGACAGAACCAAGTTAATCAGTTTTTTGCAGTCATTATAAGTTTATAACAGTATATCAAAAATGTAGCCTTCCTCAAAACCGGTAAAGCTACTGTTCATTTTATATGATACAATATGTAGCGAATTATTATATCTTTTCATTCCCAAAAAATGAAACATTGGCTTGTAGTTAACTACATCATCTTTCAATGCTAGACTATCTTTATTTAGTGGTTGTATCAAGCCGCCACCACCACCAATTACAAAATAATATTTATTTTGATAAGTAAATTTTTCAAAATTATGAGAGTGTCCCGAGATAAAAAGTTTGCACTTTGATGTGGTGTTAAACAGCGGTATGAATTTTTCTTGAACAGGTTTATTACTGCCAACAGTTTTGCTATTAGAATAAGGAGAATGATGACAGCAAACAATAATTATTTTAATAGAAGCATTACTATCTAAAGATGGCAAAACGCTTTGATACCAGTCATCTTGAAGCATTCTTTCCTCAACAGATAGCTTTTTAAGATTAGAGTTCAACATCACGATTGCAACAGAATCCTGCACAACGAAGTATCCAGTTTTATTATGTTCAGTAAATCTTTTTTCAAATTTTCGTATCCCTTTATTGGCAAATAAAAACACATCGTGGTTACCTAAAACAGCGTATGTGGACACACCTTCTTTCT
The DNA here is from genome assembly GCA_025363075.1 of Chitinophagaceae bacterium. Taxonomy (GTDB): domain Bacteria; phylum Bacteroidota; class Bacteroidia; order Chitinophagales; family Chitinophagaceae; genus CAIVPM01. The sequence goes on from JANYEP010000250.1 coordinate 4,649, forward strand.
TTAATGGATTAAGATAAGTGTCCATCACTTTCCAGTATTTATTTCTAAATCCAAGTGCTACTACATCGCCTGTTAAAAACAAAGAAGAAGGCTTTTTTATTGCAATACTTTTAAACAAAATTTTAGTTGCAAGTTTGTTGTTGTAGTGGTGTTTGTTAAAAATACTTTCAATCCACAACGGAGATTGAGTATCGCTGGCAAATATGATTTCTTTGGAAGTTGTGTCTTGCGAAAAACATACAACACTAACAATTATTAGGAACGAGCTTAAACAAATAATTTTTTGAAACATTATTGCAATAGTATAGAGAATTCAAGATAATAATCTGTTTTGTTTTCATAACAAAAAACGCCCAATGAAAATTTTCATTGAGCGTTTTTTATTGATTTAATACTCTACGTTATACTAAATCTTAATCTTCAAAACTAATTTCTTCACTTGTCCTTCAGCAATCATTGGTGCATGCACATCTTCTGGATAAAAGATAACAAATTGCATATCTGTTAAATTAAAATACATATCAGGAGCGTCATCATAAAACAATACATCTTTCTCTGTGTTGTATTCACCTCTTTGTGAAACGCAATTTGGGCGTGGCTTCCAGCCAATTGTTTCATTACCTTTAATGCACAGTTGTATATCAATGTGTTTATTATGACACTCAAATTTTGCAATTGATTCTGCTGCTGTCATTCCATTTTTGCTTGCCATTATGCCACGAATATTGTCTCCATCAATTTCAAATTTACCATCTTCTAAACTGGTTAAATCTGTGCTGTTCAAATACTCAAATGCTTTTGCAAAAAGAGGATGTAAACTTGTGTAACGAGCAGCTGAACTTAAACTATCTATTATCATTTTATTTACGAATTAAGAATTACGAAATACGATTTGTAAAAAAACGATTTACGAGTTTGCTCAATAGCATTGTGTAGATGAATGGTGCCAACGCCACTGCAGTTTAATAGTAGCAATAAAGTTGGTAACATACCCATTGAGAAAATGCTGAAAGCATTTAAAAAAATCGTAAATCGTATATCAAAAATCTAAAATTATCTTTGAACTCTACCACTACCATCACCTTTCATTAAGTCTTTAACATCACTTAAAGTTGCGTGGTTTAAATCG
>JANYEP010000050.1 GCA_025363075.1 Chitinophagaceae bacterium
GCTTTTCTAAGAAAGATGATATGCACTATGGAATTATCAAAACATATATTTATCACAGAAATGCTGCCTAAAACACAGCATACATTTTAAATCACTACCAAATGTTAATACTTTCACGCAAATATTTATTGAATGAAGCCCTTTAGTCTTTTATTTTTTTTTAGTTTTATATGTTTAATAACTACAGCACAAAATGATACTTGCTTAATTCGTTTTATTTCCAACAATCAATTTAATGACATTCAGAAAAGCAAAAGTTTTGGAGCCATTAAATCATCCAGAAATTTAGATAAAGGAAATGTCTTTATAGTGCAACCTTATTTTTCAACCATTAGTGCAATGGGTTTGCTGGCAAGCAATAAAGAAGAAAATTATGATAAGGTAACCAATTATATAAAATGGTATTCGAAACATTACAATGCAAACTTTGGACATTATAATGTGGCGTACGATGAATATGGAGATAATGAAAGCAATTGTTTTTTATCCGATGCAGATACACTTGTTTGTAATTATGTTGATGCAGAAGATAGTGAACCTGCGGCGTACTGCACTTTGTTGTGGCAATATGCACAAAAAACAAAGAATATTTATTTGTTGAAATCAAATAAAATTAAAATAGAAAAAGCAATGCAATATGTTATTGATAATTTATTAGATACTGCTGATAATTTAACCATTGCAAAAGCCGATAACCCTACAAAATTTACAATGGATAATTGCGAAGTGTATCAGGGTTTTTTATGCTTATCTTATTTAGAAAAAAATATTTTTAAAGACAATATCAAGTACCAGGATTATTATCAAATTGCCCAGAAAATTAAAACGGCTATAAAAACTGATTTATACAATAGCCAATTAAAATTATATAAAAGTAGTGTAGGAGTAGATGTAGATACTACTTGCTGGTACAATTGTAGTTCGGGCGATTGTGCTGCTATTATTTTTCCGCAAATTTTTAATGTTGATAATAGTAATGATGCAATATCGATGAAGCAAAGAGCCGTGGTGCAAAATAATTTTAAAATCTGGGTAAATGCTGATACCAGTTTCAATGGTGGATTTCTGCCAGCTTACATTGCTTTGGGTTTTGCAAATGCCGGCGATACTTTAAATGCGGTAAAACAAATTGATAATGCTATTGAACTATTTTATAAAACGAATAATACTGCAACAGCTTCTACCTCGCAAGATGCAGCCTGGCTTTTATTGGCAAAGGAAAGTATTGCAGCACAAAGGAAAAAGAAAACTGCTGTTATTAAAAAGAAGTAGCTTTTAAAAATTAAAATTTTCTTCTTCGCCATTTAATTTCCTACCTAGTAAAATACCTGTTTCATACATTTTTCTAATGCCATTATCGGTATTAAACCTATATCTGGAATCAAAGGCAATATTCATTTGAATATTTATCATATACTGTTCCCAGGCTTGTGGCAAGACTTCGGCAATTTTTTTATTATTATATTTTACAGCAGTTTTTTTAATAGCTTCTGCCCAATCTATATCAGCCGACATTGGCACAGGTTCATCGGCTTCGTATAAAGTATTTAAGTAATATTGCAAATCTTCTTTCAGCCCTGCATTTCTTTCGCTCCATTCATAAGCAGCATAATATTCCTGAATTTCTTTTGTTTCAAAAGTTTTTATAAACCACTCTCTTTTTTCTTCATCGCTGTACCATAAATAATTTTCTGGAATATAGGGCGGTTGTGGATTTTTCTTTCTCTCTTCCTCACGCCATATTTCCATATAAAACTCTTCTTTTTCTCCACGAATATCTGGCAGCAACATATAAGTGCTTGTTCCTCTTCGGCTATTATAAAACTCGAACCATTCAGGAAAATTTCTATCTGCATCATCATTGTTATATGCTTCTTTTATTTCATCATAGTCCTGCCATTCATTTGTACTCCACATATTGTCTTCATCATCAATAGCATCATTGCTTTGCAAATACTGGGCATACAATTCAACATCATCTTCACTTACTGGTTCTACAAACGGGCAATTTAAAATATCTTTTTCCCAAAGTTTAAAGTCGTAGCAAAACTGCACTTGTGGAATGGTAATTTTTTCGGCACGCCACAGGCATTGCATATCAAATAATTTTTTTTGCTGAATAGTTGCCAAATGCTCCGCAGCTTTTGTAACCCATTTTATAGAATCGTTTTCTTTGCTATTTATATTTCTTTTGCCAAAGTTTATCCACCACTTTTTATCTCTTGCATAGCTATCTATAAAACTATTAATACTGGTAGCATTAAATTGTTTAAAGTATTGCTGCATTGCAGTGTTGGCAAGCATTTCGGCTTTTATTTCTTCTTCAGTTATTTCTTTTGGTTTGTTGTTTTCTTTTTTGCTCATAGAAAAAGTTTAAATAATCAAGCTCTGCGAAATTCGGAAGAAATTACATTTTATGTATCTATTCATAGTGTTTTATCAAAAACATATATACAATTTTGTATATATACAAAATTGTATATATGTTTTTGATAAAACACTATGAATAGATACATAAAATGTAAT
>JANYEP010000261.1 GCA_025363075.1 Chitinophagaceae bacterium
TTACAGGGCTTTTCACGTTTATATACTGCTGCAAAATTATTTGCCTATGCAAAATTTAGAGAATATAAAATCAAGCTGTTCATCATTTGTAACTTGCCCAGTAATGGTTCCAAGATAATGCAATGCCTGCCTGATATCCAATGCTAATAAATCTCCAGGAATATTATTGATTAATCCACTTTCTATTTCTTGCAATGAATTAGAAAGTTTTTGTAACGCATCAAAATGCCTTGCATTGGTAACAATAGTTGACTCTGTATTTATATTTCCTTTGATAGCTTTTGCAACTAATGCTTTTTTAACAGCTTCAATATTTTTATTATCTCTTGCAGAAATTTCAATTACATCATCACCTAATCTTTTCAAGGAAGTAGTGGTGGAAATGGAGTCCATTTTATTTGCAACCAAAATAAATGGTTTATTGAACGATTGAAGCCAATCAATTTCTTCATTTAGATCTGCTTCAACACTACCATCAAATAAATATAAAATCACATCTGCCAATGCAGCTTTTTCATAACTTTTTCCAACACCAATACTTTCTATTTCATCGTTGGTGTGTTCTCTAATTCCTGCTGTGTCAATCAGTCTAAACAATACGCCATCAATATTTATAACTTCTTCAATGGTGTCTCGTGTAGTACCAGCAATGCTGCTTACAATAGCTCTATCCTCGTTCAACAAAACGTTTAATAGTGTTGATTTTCCTGCATTGGGTTTACCAATAATTGCAATTTGAACACCATTTTTTATAACATTTCCCAATTCAAATGAATTTAGCAATTGGTTGGTAGAAAGGGTAATTTCTGCAATTAAATTTTTAAATGCTATTCTATCTGCAAACTCAACATCCTCCTGGCTAAAATCCAATTCTAATTCAATCAAAGCAGAGAATTTTATTAGCTCATCTCGCAAAAAATGTAATGCACTTGAAAAGCCTCCACGAATATTTTTGAGAGCCGTATTTCTGCTAGCTTTTGTGTTGCTTGCTATTAAGTCTGCAACAGCTTCTGCTTGTGCTAAATCAAGTTTACCATTTAAAAAAGCACGTTGTGTAAACTCTCCAGCTTTTGCCATTCTTGCACCAAGTTGCGTAATTGTTTTTAATATTTTCTCTTGAATAAATGGTGAGCCGTGACAGCTGATTTCAACAACATTTTCACCAGTGTAACTCTTGGGATTTTTGTAAAGAGAAACCACAACTTCATCTAAAACTTCATCACTATGCTTTAGCAAACCAACGTGCAAAGTGTGAGATTCCTGTTGCACTAAATCTTTTGAAGGAAATAGTTGATTGGTAATATTTATAGCATCTTTTCCACTCAATCTAATTACTGCAATCGCACCTAAGCCCTGTGCTGTAGCCAATGCTACAATAGTATCATCCCAACCTGTTAAACTTCCTTGCATAGTTTTAAAATTGTAGCGAAAGTAGTTGCTATGTAATAAAAAAAGCCCCACTAAATAGTGAGGCTTGAAATATGATTTTGTAAAATTAATCTCCAGTAATTACAAATGTTACTCTTTGTCTTTTTCTACTTTTTACTTTAATACCATTTTGAATACCTGGCTCCCATTTTGGACCTTTTTTAATTACTCTAATGGCTTCTTCGATAGTACCATAATCAGATCCTCCACTAACTAAAGCACCTTCAACATCGCTAATAGTTCCCTCTTTATCAACTGTAAAAGAAACATCAACTTGATATTTTCCTTCAGGGGCTCCATTATCTTTAGGCACTTCACCATTCAAATTTCTTTGAAGATATTTCCCCCAATCTCCTTTGAATGTAGATTCTATTTGAACTGATGTAAAGAGCTTATCATAATCTTCAACTGGTGCTGTTACAGTTCCTGTTGAGGCCTCTTTTGGAGCTTCTACAACACCTTCATCTTTTTTACCTTCAACATTAACAGTACCAATTTTTGTATCTTCCAATTTTGTTACTTCTGGAGGCGGTTCTTTCACTTCCTCATCAGGTTTAATAACAGGAGGCGTAAACTTAGTTATTTCAACTTTTGGTGGCTCTTGTTTTGGGGGAGGAGGAGGTGGTGGTGGTTCAGGTTTTTTATCTTCCTTCAATTTTTCTAAACTCATATCCTCAACCAATATTTGTGTTTCTTGTTTTTTTGCTTTTCCAAAAGACATATTAAAGACCACGAATAGCAACGATACTACCAACATTCCTATTAAGGCTTTTTTAATTCTACTGTCGTAAGTCTTTCTTAAATCGTACGCACCATATTCCTTGTTCCTACCTTCAAAAATAATGTCAAGAACATCGGCGGTTAATATTTTATTTGTTTCCATAACTTTTTTTATTTAGATGTTCAACCAAATAATTTCCACAAACTATTTTACTGGATTTGCAGCCTCTGTTATTTTTACTAACTGATTTTCTACTTCTGTAATATCAACAAGAGCATATCTTTTAACTACATTGATTGACATTTCATCCAAAATAGTTACTACATTTTTATAGGTACATTCAGGATTAGGTTTTAACACAACAACAAAATCAGTTTCTGGTGTATTTACCTTCTTTTTAAGTATCACATTTCTAATACCATCATCACCATTACCAAAATTTGCTGACTTAAATTTTGAAGATGCATTGCTGTTGTCTAACATTCCTTCATAATAAAAAACGTGATTGTCTTTTCCTAAAAGAATTGTTAAAACACCACTTTGTTTAACAGGATTATTGTCTTCAGGTTTTTCTGCATCTTTTGGTAAAAATAATTTGAATGCAGTTGGCTGACTCATTGTGGTTGTAAAAATGAAGAAGGTTATCAATAGAAAACCTAAATCAACCATTGGAGTTAAGTCAACTCTAGTAGAAAGTTTTTTTGCTTTTTTGACGCCTGGGCCTTTCTTATGACCACCACCAGACGAGGTATCCATTTCTGCCATTACAAAATATTTTTTTATTAACTAAAAATTGTTTTCTTATCCTACCTTTTTTGAAGGTGGATTCTTGAATAACTCACTTCCTATAGGCACGCTTTCAGGGTTTGTTATCATTTCAAATTTTAACAAATCATTCTTTTTGAAAGCATCTATCACAGCTTTGAAATATGGGTATTTACTATTGTTGTCACCTTTCAACAATAAATTCATTTTACGTCCAGCATAAGCTTTACTTGCGAGGTTTAACCACTCAATCAATTCATTTGTTCCTTTGGTTGTATCAACAGGAATGCCTGGCATGGCATCACCAGTTCTTCTTTCAACTGGCAGGGCTAAAAAAGAGGGCAACTGACCAAATGCAGTTCCCCAAAATTCTGCTTTTTTAAATGCAGCAACATTTAGATTTAAGCCTTTTGTTGAATTAAGTGTAGTAGCTATGTACTCTTTTTTTTCTTCATCGTCCATCGATAAAAACACTTTGCCATTTTTATCAATTGTAACAAGTACAATATCTTTTGTAGGTGCAGCTTTTGAAGCCACAGAACTCGGCGTAACTACATTAATAGCTTCTGATGCTTTTGGTTTTGTTGTTAATATGAAAAATGATAACAACAAAAAAGCAACATCACACATTGCAGTCATATCAATGCTAGTACTTTTTCTGGCAATCTTGGGTCTTGACATTTTTAATTATTTATACAATTTACAAATTAAGATGCACAAAATGCAACTATCCATAAACAGTTTAAAACTATTTGTAGTTAGCAGCAAAACTTTGTGTTAAAGTAAAACCACTTTCATCAATACCGTGAGTTACAGAATCAATTTTTGTAGTGAATACATTGTACATAATAATTGCAACAGCAGAAGTACCAATACCTAATGCTGTGTTGTAAAGTGCCTCAGAAATACCTTGAGAAAGCTTTGCAGAAGCCTCAGGGCCTGCACTATCGCCAAGAGAAGAGAATGAACGAATCATACCTAATACAGTTCCTAATAGACCTAATAAAGTTGCAACAGAAGCGATAGTAGAAAGGAAAACTAAATTCTTTTCAAGCATTGGCAATTCAAGTGCTGTAGCTTCTTCAACTTCTTTTTGTATGTTCAATACTTTTTGCTCTGTAGCCAATTCAGTATTTCCAATCATATCTTTATATTTACGTAGACCAGCTTTCATCACATTACCCACACTACCTTTTTGTTTATCACATTCTACCAAAGCTTTGTCAACTTCTTTATTAGCCAAATGATATTGTACTTTTCTAATAAATTCAGCATTATTTCCAGTTCCACTTGCCTTTGCAACAGTTAAAAATCTTTCAATAACGAAAGTTAAAACTGTTAAAAAACAACCAATCAAAATAGGTACAATAATCCCCCCTTGATACATTTTTGCTAAACCGCCAATTGCACCATCACGGTCTGGCCAAAAACCACCGTTTGCTTGTCCCGATTTGAAATTACTTGGAGCTCCAATAACGAAACGCCAAATTACATAGCCTAAAATGATACAAGCTAATGGAGCAATCCAAGAAATGGCATTGCTTGACTTGTGTGGTTGCACTGATGTGGTAGCTTTTGCTGTTGGTTTGATGTCAGACATAATACAATCGATTTTTTGTTTTTTTAATTTATTGTTTAATTGTTTGAAGTGGCAATTTTAGTGTAAAAAAGAATTGAAATGCTAATCTTATTAAAAAATAATTTTAGTTAAGATGTCGAAGCTACACATTTTGCATAAACAAATCTTTAAAATTTTAAAATAGAATAAATTGATAGTGATAGGCAGGCTATTTTTTATTTAAATAAAAACATATGAGTTCAGAATAACTGCTTCTTGTGAAGTAATATAAATACATTTTAATAGCATTAATTTAGCACCCAATTTCAACAGTAATTTATGCAAAATATTTTAATTTCTGGTGGTACTGGTTTAGTAGGAAAACGCCTTGCAGCAATGCTTTTAGAGCAAGGTTATAGTGTTACCATTTTATCTCGAAATAAAAATTTAGTATCTTCAACAAACAATTTGCAATATGCTTACTGGAATGTAGATACACAAACAATAGACGATAATGCTATTGCAAATGCAGATGCTATTGTAAACCTTGCAGGTGCTGGCGTTGCTGACAAACGCTGGACTACAGAACGCAAAAAAGAAATTGTGAACAGCAGGGTTAATAGTGGAAGACTTATTGTAAATGCTCTGCAAAGCACAACTAATAAAGTGAAAGTTGTGATAAATGCAAGTGCCATTGGTTGGTACTCCTCAGAAGAAAATAATGTAAAAAATTATCAGGAAGACGAGCCAGCCAATACTGATTTTTTAGGAAATACTTGCAAGCAATGGGAACAAAGTGTGCATCCAATAACATTAATGAAAAAGAGATTGGTGAAACTTAGAATGGGAATTGTGTTGAGCAAAGAAGGTGGTGCATTGAAAGAATTTATTAAACCATTGAGGTTTGGGATTGCAACTATTTTGGGCAGTGGCAAACAAAAAATTAGTTGGATACACATAGATGATTTATGCAGAATGTACATTGCTGCTATTGAAAATGAAAATATAAATGGTGCATACAACGCAGTAGCACCAACGGTTACAACAAATAGTAAGTTAAATATTGTATTGGCAAAAAAACTTAGGGCAAGGTTTTATATTCCAATATTTGTTCCTAAATTTATTTTAAAAATAGTATTGGGAGAAATGAGTATTGAGGTTTTAAAATCGTCTAACATTTCGTGCAAAAAAATACAAGACACAGGATTTCAGTTTTTGTTTCCTTCTATTGAAAGCAGTATTGACGATATTTTTAAGAAGTAAAACTATTCAGCGTAAAGCTTCATATAATTAAACTGTTCTGTAATTTTCCCTTTGTTTAAAATAGTTGCCCTGTCTAAAGTTTGGCTACCACCTTTGCGTAAATCATCTAACACAAACTTGATTAATTGCTCGCCAAAATACCTGCTGGCATCTCTTGGTAATTCGTTGGGCAAATTACCCACAGCCATTATATCTATTGAGTTTGATAGGTATGGTTCAGTAATTTTAAATGAAGTTTTATCAACGCCATAAACAGGGTTTTCGATTGTTGTATCACCAATATTACAAGGCACACTGCCATTATAATCGTCTGTAATATCTGCAATAGTTTTAATGTTGAAATGTTCATTTTTCAAATCTTCCCATTCAAATAGACGAGGAATATTTTTATCCCAATAAACACCGTTTAATAAAATATCTGTGTAGGAAATATATTCTTTAAATAAACAATGATAGTCTTGAGGTTTTTCGTGAAAGTCATTTCGTTTATACTTTCCTGTCGCTTTATGGCTATATAAGTTGCCGCTTTTTAAATGCACATAAACAGGATAGGGAAATGTTTGTTCTTTAAATTCATCAGGCTCTACTTCCTGCACATCCATCAAATTCATAATCTCTACAATGCCGTGTGCAACACGCCCACTACCAGTTACAGCGATTTTTATTGGTGGTAATTTTAATCCAAAATAAGTGTGAATGAGTTGTCGATAATCCTTAATTCGATGTACTCTATCAAGGTTAAATAAACCAGTCCTGTTGCCATAACACATCATTCCATTGTGAGCACCAACAATGCCAGCAAAAAAACCAAAGCCAATCATTCTCTGTCCATCTTCGTGTTCTAAACATTCATAATCAATGAGTGTAATATTCTTTTCAATCATTGTTTTAAACAAGTCTTTATTGTGTGGTTGCAACTTTTTTGTGTGGCTAAAAAAAAGATAAATTTTATTGGGAATTAGCAACTCTTTTGGAACTTCTTTTATACCAAACAAAATATCGCAGTTGCTAACATCATCTCTTACCTCAACACCTGCTTGAAGATACTCTGCGTCTTTGTAGCAGCGAGTTTCACAGCTTTGAACAATTATTCTTAAATCAGTATTTCTATGCAACCACCTGCATTGAGAAGGAGTAAGTGCAACACGATTATCGGCAGGAATTTTTGCCTCTTTGATTAAACCTATAATTAGCATACAAACGTTCGTTTAGATTATTAGTGCAATATTAAGGTTGATGAGCTTAGCATTTATTTAGTGAACGATTTAGCAAAATTTATAAGTAATTAAATTTACTAAATGAGATAGAATATAAAATTTCCTAAATAGATAATCTTTAGCAATTATCTCAACGGCTATCATAGAAAACGCACTTTTCTTTGCCAAATGAAAAATTATTTTGTCATAGGAGCTTCATCTGGCATTGGTGCTGCTACTGCAACACAGCTATCTGCAACACATAGCGTTTATGGTACTTATTGTAAAAACCAGCCCTCCACATCAAGCCCCAATCTTTCATTTCATCATCTAAACGTATTAGATGAAATACTTGATGTAAGTTTTTTGCCAGACAGTTTAGATGGAATTATTTACTGCCCAGGTGCTATTAATTTAAAGCCTTTCGCAAGAATTAATCCCAATGATTTTGTAGAGGATTATAAGTTGCAGGTATTAGGTGCAATAAAAATGATTCAGCAATGTTTACCCAAACTTAAGAATGCAGAGAATGCTTCAATTGTACTGTTTTCAACAGTTGCAGTGCAAACAGGGTTTAATTTTCATTCTATTGTTTCATCATCAAAAGGAGCAATTGAGGGATTAACAAAAGCGTTAGCAGCTGAACTTGCACCAAAGATTAGAGTGAACTGTATTGCACCATCCATTACACAAACGCCTTTGGCAAATGCTATTTTAAACACACCAGAAAAAGTAGAAGCTAACGCACAAAGACATCCCCTAAAAAAAGTAGGCACAGCACAAGATATAGCCAATGCAGCAGTGTTTTTATTAACAGAACAATCGGCTTGGGTAACAGGTCAAATATTTCATATAGATGGTGGTATGTCCACTTTAAAATAAATAATAGCTATGGCATTTTATCAGTTAGAACAAACACAAAAAATTCCAGCAAGTATAGATGCAGTATGGGATTTCATTTCATCCCCAATGAATTTAAAAGAGATAACACCCGATTATTTGGGCTTTGAAGTTACCAGCAAAAACAACGAAAACAAAATGTACCCAGGAATGATTATTACTTATAAAGTGAGTCCTTTATTGGGTATTAAACTAAGTTGGATGACAGAAATTACACACGTTAAAGCCAAAGAATATTTTGTAGATGAACAACGTGTGGGACCTTACAGTTTATGGCATCACCAGCATAAACTAACACCCATTGAAGGTGGTGTTTTAATGACAGATATTGTTACTTATCAACCACCATTTGGCTTTATAGGTGCTATTGCAAACACGCTAATTATTAAAAGCAAATTGAAAGAGATTTTTGATTATAGAACAGTGGCTGTGGAAAAGCGTTTTGGTAAAATGTAATTGCTTAAATATGAACATAGATGATATAGATAGAATCATTGAAATGGCTTGGGAAGATAGAACTCCTTTTGAAGCAATACTTTTTCAGTTTGGTAAAACAGAAAGTGAAGTGATTGCCTTAATGAGAGCCAACTTAAAACGCAGCAGTTTCAACCTATGGAGAAAGAGAGTAAATAGTGGTGTTAGCCAGAAACATTTAGCGAAAAGAAGTGCTGAGATTACAAGGTTTAAGTGTGCATTGCAAAGAAATATTACACACAATAAAATAAGCAAAAGATAACAATGTTTACAACATCTTATCAGGAAATATTGCAGCAAATTGATGCCATTAATCCCATTGAATATGGCAAAACAAGAAACCACATTAATGGTGCTGTAACAAAATTATCGCCATACATTTCTCGTGGGGTGATTAGCACAAACCAAATAGTTGAAACAGTTTTAAACAAAGGATATAAGCCTTATGCTATTGACTCTTTTTTAAAAGAATTCGCTTGGAGAGATTATTTTCAACAAGTATGGATAGCATTGGGCGATGAAATAAATGATGATATTAAACAGCTACAACCCAATGTTGACAATACTTTCATAGCAAAGTGTATTATAGATGCGAATACTAACATTGAAGCAATAGACAAAGGAATTAATGATTTGTATGCAACTGGATATATGCACAATCATTTAAGAATGTATGTTGCTTCTGTCACTTGCAATATTGCAAAGTCTCACTGGAAACTGCCTGCACAATGGATGTATTATTATTTATTAGATGCCGATTGGGCGAGCAATGCTTGCAGTTGGCAATGGGTGGCTGCAAGTTTTAGCAGTAAAAAGTATTACGCTAATCAAGAAAATATTAATAAATACTGCAACACAAATCAGCACAATACTTTTTTAGATGTTAGTTACGAAAGCTTTGAAACCCTTGCTATTCCTAAACCCTTGCAACATACAATATCATTAGAACTAAAAACAACACTTCCACAAAAGCAAGAAATAATAGTTGATAATAGAATCCCAACTTTCATTTATAATTTCTACAATCTTGATTGTTTATGGCATAATGATGAAGCTGGTAATAGGATATTATTACTTGAGCCAAGTCATTTTAAACAGTATCCTGTATCTGCTAAAACCATTGATTTCATTATAGCTTTAGCAAATAATATCCCAAATATTCAAGTGTATATAGGTGAGTTTAATGAGCTTGTTAAAGAATATAATCTGACAAATATTCATTTTAAAGAACACCCAACTGCAAAGCATTACAAAGGAATTGAAGAAAGCCGAGATTGGATGTTTAAAGATGTTGTTGGCTATCATCCTTCCTTCTTTTCTTATTGGAAAAAGTGTGAGAGAATTTTAAAGAAACACTACTAACTACACACACAAGCTGTTGTTAATTGCTGCAATGAATAAAGAACAAATCAATATTGTTTGGCTTAAAAGAGACATCAGAACACAAGATCATTTGCCATTGCAAATGGCTGAAAATGCTGCATTGCCTTACCTCATCATATTCTTATTTGAACCTTCAATCATTGCTCATTCAGATACTTCTTTAAGGCATTTACAGTTTCAATATCATTCATTAAAAAAGATGAATGGTCTCTTGCATCAATACAATAAAAAAGTAGAAATGTGCTATGCAGAAGCTAAGGAAGTTTTTGAATGTATTGCAGAACAGTATCAAATTAATAGCATATTCAGTTATCAGGAAACAGGCGTCAACATTACGTTTGAAAGAGATAAACAAATGAAAAAATGGTTTGCTACAAACAATATTATATGGCAGGAATTTCAAAGAGATGGCATTGTTAGAGGTAGTAAAAACAGAGATGGTTGGGATAAACAATGGTATGCAATAATGCACTCACCCATCATTAAAAATGAATATGAACAAGCCAATGAAATCAACATCAATCATTCTTTCAATATTCCAGAAAATTTAGTTGGAGAACTTGAAGATTACGCTCCAAACTTCCAACCAGCTGGCGAAGATTATGCTTTCAAATACCTTAAATCTTTTGTAAATGAAAGAGGCAAAAATTATAGTAAACATATCTCAAAGCCTTTAGAGAGTAGGGTTTCATGTGGTAGAATATCGCCTTATTTGTCTTGGGGAAATATTAGTATTAAACAAGCTTATCAATTTGTATATGCAGTAAAAAGCAATAGCTCATACAAATTTGCTTTTCAAAATTTTCTTACAAGATTAAAATGGCATTGTCATTTTATGCAAAAATTTGAAGTTGAATGCAGCTACGAAACACAATGTATAAATGCTGGTTATGAATTATTAGAGCATAGCAAAAATCAACACTTTATTGATGCGTGGAAACAAGGCAAAACAGGTTATCCTTTAGTTGATGCTTGTATGCGTTGCTTGCAACAAACTGGCTGGATAAATTTTAGAATGAGGGCAATGCTGGTATCGTTTTTTTGTCATCATTTATATCAAGATTGGCGAGATGGTGTCTATCATTTAGCACAACTTTTTTTAGATTACGAACCTGGTATTCATTACCCACAATTTCAAATGCAAGCTGGCACAACTGGTATCAATACCATTAGAATTTATAATCCTATTAAACAGTCTCAAGACCACGACCCACAAGGATTATTTATTAAAAAATGGGTTACAGAATTGGCGAATATTCCAGAGCAATTTATTCACGAACCTTGGAAAATGACTGCTATTGAGCAAGCACTTTACAACACTTTTATTGGCAACGATTATCCAACACCAATTGTAGATTTAGAAACAAGTGGCAAAGCTGCAAGAACAAATATTTGGAGCCATAGAAACAATGAAGAAGTAAGAAAAGAGAACTATAGAATTTTGGCAACTCACACAAGAAAAAAGTTTTCAGCAAAAAGCAAAAAAAGTGAAACAGATTAAAAAACAAAACCTGCCACAAAAAGTTTGCATTGTTTGTAAACGACCATTTAGCTGGCGGAAAAAATGGGAGAAAGTTTGGGATGAAGTAAAATATTGTAGTGATAAATGCAGAATGAATAAGACAAAATAAATTTATGAAATCAGTAGCCATCATATTTCCTCATCAACTTTTTGAGAATATTGCAATGCTTGCAAAAGCAGACGCAGTATATATTGTAGAGGAATGTTTATTTTTTAAACAATATAATTTTCACAAACAAAAACTTGTTTTTCATAGAGCTTCTATGAAGTTTTATGAATCGTATTTGCAAGAAAATAAGTTGCTCGTGAATTATATTGATTCCACAAATTCATTGGGTGATATTCGAAAATTAATACCACACTTGGCACAAAACGGTGTTACTCAAATTCATTATTACGACACGACTGATAATTGGTTAGAGAAAAGAATCATTAGTAAGTCTAAAGAAAATAATGTTGAGTTGCACCAATATTCATCTTCATTATTCATCAACACCAAAGAGGAAAATGAAGCATATTTTAAAGACAAGAAGAAATATTTTCAGGCAGATTTTTATACACATCAAAGAAAGAAATTAAATATTTTAATTGATGAAAATCAAAAGCCAATTGGTGGCAAATGGAGCTTTGATGCAGAGAACAGACTGAAATATCCAAAGGATAAAAAAGTACCTGCAATTGTATTTTCAACGATTACAAATTTTTATGAAGAGGCAATACATTATGTGCAGCATAATTTCCCTAATAATTATGGAATAGCTTCTGCAAAATTTATATGTCCTACCAATTTTACTCAATCACAGCAATGGTCACAGCAATTTTTAACAACACGTTTTGCCGAATTTGGAGAATATGAAGATGCGATTGTTGATAACGAATTTGTGTTGCATCATAGTGTATTAACACCAATGTTAAATGTTGGTTTAATAACACCACAACAAATAATCAATGAGACCTTAAACTATGCTGTCCAGCAAAATATTTCAATGAACTCGACAGAAGGTTTCATTAGGCAAATTATCGGTTGGAGAGAATTTATTAGAGCGGTTTATGAACAAAAAGGAACACAAGAACGAACCACTAACTATTGGAAATTCACCAGAAAAATACCAGCATCTTTTTGGACAGGAACAACAGGAATAGAACCAGTTGATATTGTGATAAAAAAAGTTTTAGCAACAGGCTATTGTCATCATATAGAACGATTGATGGTGCTTGGTAACTTTATGTTACTATGCGAATTTGACCCTAATGAAGTATATAAATGGTTTATGGAAATGTTTATTGATGCCTACGATTGGGTGATGGTTACCAATGTGTATGGAATGAGTCAATTTGCAGATGGTGGTTTAATGGCAACCAAGCCATACATTAGTGGTAGCAACTATTTGATGAAAATGAGCAACTTTAAAAAAGGCAGCTGGCAAACAGTTTGGGATGGATTGTTTTGGCGATTTATGCACGTTCACCGAGATTTCTTTTTGTCAAACCCAAGGTTAGGAATGTTGATTAATACGTTTGATAAGATGCCAGATGAAAAGAGAGAAAATCATTTGAAAGCTGCAAATGATTTTATTAATAAATTATAAAAAAAATGCTTATTGGGTTTTTATAATTTCTTCTTTCACAACAACATTAATCTTTTCTTTTGCAGCAACAGTAAGGGTTTCAGTATGATGATGTTGGTGAATATTTTTTAAAATATAGTTTGTTTGAACTTTAAAAAGTTTACATACATCGCAAATAAATAAGTGAATAAACAGTTGTAATTTCTCACCTATAGTAAGGCTTCCTTCCTCTTGTTTTTTTGAAATAAGGTAGGTAGCTTTTTTGCACGATATGTTAAACCAGTTTGCCATAAATTTCTTAAGCGTTTATCCAATTTTTTTCTAAACAAGTTCGCAATTGAATCTTTGCTCTATGTATCAACACCCAATAATTTTGAACAGTAATACCGAGCGTTTCACAAATTTCATCTGTATCAATATCTTCTAAGTATTTCATAGTAAAAACAGATTGCTGCACTTCTTTTAGTTTGTCTTTACACTTTTTTAGAATAGAATAGAACTCTTTATTTTCAATGTTTTTGCTATAGTCAACACCCCAACTTTGTGGTTTTTTATCATTATCCCAATGTCTTCCATCATCACCAAAAAAATAGTCTTCTGTTTCATCTTCTTTTGCTAAAACTTCTTTATTGGTAGATGCTTTGCGATAGTAGTCTATAATTTTATTTTTACAAATAGTGTAAAGCCAAGTTTTTTCTGATGCTGTTCCATTGTAAGTATCTCTTGCACGCCAAGCACTTAAAAAAGTTTCTTGCACAATATCTTCTGCCTGTGCAGCATTGTTCACTCTTGCTAAAGTGTAACTATACAACGCATCTCCATAATTATCAACCCAACTTGTAGCATTCAATTTTCTATTGGCATCCATAAAAATAAATAGGTTGCTAAAGTAGCATTATCAAACCATTTACTTGAAAATCAGTTGTTCTTTGCTACGATAATTTTTGCAAAACCTTACATTTCATTAGCATAAAACAATGGGTTAAATACAATAAAACTAAAATATGAGCGTTCATATTAAATTGATAAAGGCATTGATGTAAATGAGCAGTTGAAAGCCTTTTGCAGTATCCTAAAAGAAATGAAATAAAATTCATTTGCTGAGTTTAGTCCCCAACATAGCGAAAGCTATCTCTACCTTATGACACATCGTTTGATGTGGTCAACCTATTTTATAGTTGATTAAGCAATTATTTATTGCAAACTATTTGCATCGATTTTTTCGTGCAAAATAAAATAGGAGTTATGAGACATATTATTATTAGAAAAATTAATTACAACATTGGCATCCTGTGTTTATTGTGTCTATGTTTAATGTTTGCAAGTTGTACAAGATACACAGGTAATGTAACTACTACTACTACTACTACTACTGGAACTGGAAGCAGTAGCAATGGTTCTGGAGCAACTCCTTTGCCACCTTTGGCTGGTGGAGGTACAGGCACAGGAAGCAGTGGAACTGGTGGAGGAACAGTTAATCCCAATATACCACAAGCTTATGTTCAAGGATTTAATTTTACTGATTTTACTGGTGGATATATCAACATAAATGATTCAACAAATTTACTTGGAAATGGATCTTACACTACACTGTATGCAGGAACAAATGTTTTTAAATATAAAGTATCAACAACAACATATACAACTGCTTCATATTATTTAAGACCATACTCTTTCTACACTTATGTTGTGTTCAAATCACCAGCATCTGTTGCAGGAGAAACATTGTTATGGAACGATGCAACAACACCAGCAGCAGGCACTGCACAGGTAAGGTTTATTAGCTTGGATCCCTTGACCACAGCCTCTCCTATTACTTTTAAACTTACAAATTATTTAGATAATGTGATTGTTCCCAACAGAACATATTTGGATAATAGAACAGATAGCACACAAAATTATTTTAGAACAATCACACCAGGATTTAGCAATGTTAGCTTCCTATATAAAGATAGTACTATGCTAACTTTTACTCAAAATTTCGAGTCAGGAAGAAAGTACACAGTGTTTGCTGGAGCATTAAGCTACATCGCAAGTAGCAAAGGAACTTTGCCAATCAATTATTATCAAATAGCTCGACATAATTAATCATACTATGAAAAAAATATTTAGTCTTTGCTCTGTTTTGTTCATTTGTTTTTTACTAACAAATTGTACTAAATACACTAATGGTATTACTATAAATAATATAGATACCACAACAACAGTAGTGGTTACAGCCCCACGCATTAAATTTTTTAATGTAATGGATTTTGGCAGCACCAATGTTTTTTTAAACAACAAACAAGTAACATCTGTAGCAAAATTTTATGCATCTGTTTACATCAATGCTGTAGCAGGAAGTAACAATATTCAATTAGCTTTTCCTAACCAAAATACGTTGCTAAACATTAATCAAATATTAGCTAACAACACAAGTTATTCTTGTTTTTTTTATAAGGTAGGAAATGAATGGAAATCAAATATCATTAAAGATGATTTTCCTACAACAATCAACACGGGGTTTGCTGCATTAAGGGTTTTAGACTTTAGAACAGAAGCTTATTACAACTATATTAATGTGCGTTTAGTTTGCCCTGGCTTCGATTTGATTGACCAAAAAAATAGAAATTTTTTAGATCACACAACTTATGATAGCTACACAAAATTCGCTACAGTTGGTGCAGGCACATATAGCATTTATATGTATAATGATACTATAACAAGCAGCTGGAGAAAAGGCGTAGCCATTGATAGCAAAGGCATCTACAGCGTTGTACTTACTACACCTACAAATATTACACCTTACACGAATGCTATTTTTTACATATTTCCAGATGTGGCAAAGCATAATTAACGTTATTTATTTTCCAGCATTCATTTCATTATTTTGCTAATAGATTAAAGTTTGTTTATTTGCGTTTAGAATAATAATTCGCAAATGAAACCATACGAAAAACTTTTATCGCACAATAAGAACTGGGCAAAGGAAAAAGTAGAGAAAGACCCAAACTATTTTAGCAGGTTAGTTGACATTCAAACCCCCGATTTTTTGTACATTGGCTGTAGCGATAGTCGTGTGCCATCCAACGAAATTACTGGTACAGAACCTGGCGAATTGTTTGTGCATAGAAACGTTGCAAACCTTGTTGTTCACAACGATTTAAATATGTTGAGCGTGCTGCAATATGCAGTTGAAGTGTTGAAGGTAAAACACGTTATTGTGTGTGGGCATTATGGTTGTGGAGGTATTAGAGCAGCAATGACAAAGCAGGATTTTGGTATCATTAACAAATGGTTGAGGAACATAAAAGATGTTTATCACATTCATAAAGCCGAGTTTGAAAACATACATTCTGAGGAAGAAAAAGTTAATAAACTTGTGGAGCTAAACATTCAAGAGCAAGTAATGAACCTTGCCAAAACTTCTATTATTCAAAAAGCTTGGAAAACCGATAACCGACCTGATTTACACGGTTGGGTATATGATTTGCACGATGGCATTATAAAACCATTGCTTGAAATTCCTGCAAAAACCAAGCTTGATGATTTGTATGAGTTTGATAATCTGTAGCCTGTGCAGTAAAAAATAATTTTGCAATCCAAAAATTCCCTAATTTAGTTTTTGTAATTAATTTTTTTAACAACAAAAGCTATCTCTTATGCCAATTCAAAACTTGGGTTTTAAACATCTTACTGCTGTCCAAAAAACAGCTATTGACAATGCCCTCAACACAATCGAAACAACCATTCTTGCAGTAACCGAAAATCTATCGGATCCAGAAAGAAAACTTTTTGGAAGTGTAAACGAGCAAAACAAACTTTTGGTAAACAAGGGAAATGATTACCACGTTAATCAACCCTCTCTGCAAAGTCCTGATGTTGACTGGACAGAATTTGATGCAGACTTTGCCGACAGGCAATTTGCTGATACTCGTTTAAACAGAATTGAAAGTATTACCAAACTATTTAGTGATTTTAAAATTGTTCACGACTACGATAATTATCAAGATGTTTTAACTGATTACAAATATTCACAATACAAAGCAGAAAGTAATACACCTGGTTTTGTAACTAAAGTAGCCGACTTAAAACAATTTTTCCCTCGCTCTGGAACAGGTGGAAGTGACACTCCTAACACGCCAAATGGATAAACATTTAGGCTAATTTGTCAAAATTTTAGGCAATAGTGTTAAACGTTTAGGTAGTATAGGTTAAAATTTTAGGTTGCTAACTTAAAGTTTTAGGTAATGAAGTTAAAATTTTAATTAAGTAACCTAAACGTTTAAGCCCACTAATTAAAATTTTATGTTATCAAGTTAAAGTTTTAACAAGTCAGCCTAAAACTTTAGATAATTAGCCTAAAATTTTGATGAAATGAATATCTACACAAGATTATTAACCGGTGCATAAAAAATATAGTACAGTATATTAAGCAGAACAAATCCACATTTATTTATAAAATTAAATTAAAAACTATGAAGAAAATTATTATTCAAGTTATTGTGCTAACAATGACTCTATGGTTTACAGGCTGTAAAAAAGATGATGTTTCATTGAATCCAAATCAACTTGCCGAAAAACAAATTATTGAAAAGTACACAATAGTGCCTAAAGGTTTAAATCCTATTTTACAAAGAGTTGCAGACAAAATAAAACAAGATAATGATAAAACACATTTTCTTGACAAGCTTGGTAGACGTTCTGGAGTACCAATTTGGAATGCTTGTAAAATAACAGTAAAATCAAGAAGCAATGCTGCTGCAAGAGAAGAGAGTGATAACTGGACAGAGGTAATTATTCCCATATCACTACCCAATAGTCAAAAAGTAGATGGCTTTATGGTTTGCTTTGTTAATGAAAACAATGTTGATATCATAAGAACCTATGAAGACCAGTTCTATGAAAACTATGGTTTTGGTAAGCCTGATGGAGAAGTTGATGCAGAAGAAATTGCAAAGATGAGTATGGAGTTGGAAAGTGATGCTTTTGAACACAATAAGTTTCAAATCACAGATAATAGACTTTTTAAGCCATTTGATCCTAATGTAGTTTTAACAAAGCCAACACAAATAATTGTTATTAACAGTCCTCAAACTGCCCAGAAAGTAATTATAATAAAACATAGTCATTGTACTGGTCATACAGGTACTGGTTCTGGTGGACACGAGGGTGGTGATTGTGATGAATGTTGGGATTGCGTGGACTATGAGTATTTATGTGTAAATAATTCGTGGGATGCTGGTGGAAATAATACTGGAAGTGGCAGCAGTAGTGGTGGCAGTAGTGGGGGTAGTAGCGGTAGCACTGGTTGGTCAAGTATACCTCCTGACGATACCCCAAATGCAAATCCCGAACACCAAAAAGTCGATTTACAAAAAATGATGAACTGCTTCACTCAAATCCCTGATGCTGGGGCAACATATGAAATTAAGTTGTCGATTGATATTCCAGTAAATGGACATCCCGAAACATTAATTAATTGGTCAAATGGTGGGGATGTAGGGCATAGCTTTATTACTTTAACGAAAACTGGTATTAGTGGTGTAAAATATTCACAGTCTTTTGGATTTTATCCCCAAAATGGCATAAAAAATATCTTGTCTTTAGGAACGCAGCCATGTCCTTCTTACATCGTAAATAATGGAAATGGGGGTCATGAACACGAGGCTAATGCTACTTTAACTATGCCTAATGTAAGTTCTGCACAATTTCAAACAGCTATTGCAACCTCTTTAGCAACTTGTACAAACCAATATAATATTACTAATTATAATTGTACTAGTTTTACTTTAGGGGTTATCAATTCTACCCTTCCATCTGCTAGCCAAATTGTATCACAACCTATGACTTACAACTTACACACAACATATGGCCCACAAGCGGTGCAATTTACAGATAGTCCAGCTGGTTTGTATCAAACTTTACAAAATATGCAGAATGCTGGAAACGCTAATATTTCAACAAATATTTTAACGACAGCAACTACTAGTCACGGAGAATGTAATTAAAACAACTATTATGATAACTAAATTTTTAAAGTTGGCAGTGATTATCTCTTTTTTGTTTATAACTGTGAATGGGCAAAAGTTTGATATGCCTATATGGCTTTTAATTTTTTTTGATATTATTGGACTTTTTTCTTCTGAAATATCCATTATACAAATCTTGGCTGTAATAGCTTTTTTGTCTTGTATCAATATATTTATTTCTATTTTTATGAGAGAGGAGTTTATAAATAAACCATACTCACAAATCGGCTCTCTTGTTTTATTAATTCTATTCTCATCAACAGTTGTTCTTAAATCATCAAACAATGGAGTTTTTCTTCCTGTAACACTAATTACTTATGGATTATTTCTGTTGTTATCAATTATCTGTTTAAATAGGATTTACAAATTACATAAATCAAAAAAAAAATAGTACTCTACCGCAGGGGGTTCTATACACCAAAAAACGGCGTAGTATTTACTACGCCGTTTTTATTTGCTAATACACAATATTCTTTATTATCAATTCACAAAATCCCACCAAATGCCAAACCTTAGCCAGGTTGTTTCCATTGGGTATTGCAGGGTGCTGTAGTTGTAGCTTTTGTAGCCACTTGGTGGCAACATTGTGTTTAAATTTTCTACCCTTAAAAACGCTTTAAAGGTTTTTATTCTAAAGTTGAAAAAGAAATTAATATCTGGTCTGTTCCAAAGCGAATAACTACTTTGATAATAAAACTGCCCATTTAAAGGTGAGTAACCATAAGGGTTGTAACGACTATGATACCTGAATTCCAGCCCAGTTGAAAGGTGAAGATTTTTATAAAAATTTCCTTCAAAGGCAATTCTTTGTCTTGTTAAAACCTGTGGAATATTTACTGGTGCATTGGCAGTTACCTGTTGCAAATGAACCTCGGAATACAAATTAATATACTTCGCTAATTTGAATTTTTTCTCCAACCCAATATGTAAAATGTTAAATAAACTTGCATACTGTTTAGCACTATAAAAGCTATCAAAATATAGGTAATTGCTCACCAAAAAATATTCGCCGGTAAGCGATAGATTCAGGTTTTTATTAAAATAATTTGCCCAAATTTTTGTTGTGTTTTCTTTGTTGTATGTTGTTCTGTTATTAACAATAAATGCAGACGCAGCATTGTAAATAAACGATGGGCTTTTGTTTACATTTTGAAAACCCACCTGCAAAGTCCCTACCTTTTTACTCAATAATTTTTGCAAGCTGATAAATGCAGCATAGTCACCAGCATTGAATCCTGAGAGATATAGCTGTGCATTGGCTTCAATATCCCACACCCTGTTTTTTGTTCTGTTTCTATATTCTCCACCAATAAAAATATTGTAATATTTATTTTTTGTTGAGTCGTTAAACGTGCCAACCAGATTTTGATAAGTAGCACTTGCTTTAATAAACTGCGAAGCATTTTTTTTATCAGGAAAAGAAATAATACTCAACTCATTTTCTATATTGCTCCAGCTATCTTTAAACGAAATGGTATCGTAATATCCAGCTGCATTGCCTTTAATATTGTAGCCCATATAGCTTGCATAATTTGCAGAATCGGCATATACATCTCTAAACCAATAACTGTTTTTTTTATAACTTAGTTGATGTTGCAAACGAAGCCTTGGATAAAAAAGTTTAACCACAGACGAATCTGTAACAATAGAATCTTTTTGCCCAAGGTCATATTGTTGCCTCACTAAAAATTGTGTATGCTGATAAGTATTTCCTGTATTTACTGTAGTGTTAAAAAGGCTGCGAGTAATAACGCTGCCTAAACCAAGCCTTACAGGCAATTCAAAAGGATTGCCCAATGCAAGAGAGTCCAAGCGTTTGTAGTCAACGGTTCCACCATTTTCAGACGAAGCATTTTTATTGGCAATATACACGAGCGTTAAATGGTATCTTTTGTTGGGGCTTTGATATTGCAATGCAAATCGAGTATTGTTCACACTTGCATTTTGATTTTTATAAACACCTGGAGAATTGATAAATCTATACTCAAGAGAGTAGTTCAAATTCTCTTTTTTATTTTGTGTGTGTAGCACGCTAATTGTTTGCTCGGCATTGCTTCCAAGTAAATAAACCATTTGGGTAAATGGCTTTGTAGTTTGGTATAGTTTTGTGTTTTCTAATGTATAATTATAAATATCATATTGATGAAAACCCGCGTCAAATCCAGCTTTTAGCTGAGGATTAAACAAAAAAGAGGTAGTGGCTGTTCCTAAATTTCCCAAATCTTTATTGTGCCAAGGAATAGGAAAACGTGTGTTAAAATCGTTGACCGTTGAATCTAGAATATTGGTTTTGTTTTTATCAAAATACCTGTAAGTGATATTGATAGTGTCTGCATTATCGTCTCTATGTTTAAAAGATGTATCAGTGCCACGATTATTGCCTTTGCCTTGCCCATTACCTAAAGTTGGTGGTGCTGATACGCCATCTGTTTTTAAAGTTCTTTGTGCCATTGAATGAACTGAGGCTAAAAACAAAACAGAAAGTAAAAATATATTGAGTAGATTTTTTTTCATTGAAACATTGCAAAATAAAGCAAGGAGCTTTAAACGAAATCATAAATAAAATTGGCTTTATAATAAATATTTTTCGGTTAAAAATTTGTGATAATAAAATGCAGAAAAGAAGGTTGCTTCTGTATTGAAAAAACAAGCTACTCCTCAACTTGCAATGTATCGGTATTGTGCGTAAAAATATTTGCCAATTCTTTGGCTTTATAAATTTTAGGATTGTACCTGTTTCCTAAAACTATGATGGTAGCAGTATCTTTTAAAATCCTTGTAAACACTGCATTATTACCGTGCCACCAACCATTGTGATAAGGAATTGTGTAAGTAGGATAGGTAAATAATCTCCATCCTAAACCATAGTTGTGTGTGCCGCCTTTTTCGTTGCTGTAAGGGGTGTAAGCCATATCCAATGTTTGCTTGCTTACCACTGTGTTTGCATAAAGAGCTTTATCCCATTGCAAAATATCTCTTGGGGTGCTATACACATTTTTATCGCCATAAACACAATCAAGTTTTTCAATGCCATAAGGAACGAAATTGTATTTGTAAGATGGGGTGTAATGTCCAGTATCTTTTATGCTAAATACATAAGTATCTTTCATACCCAAAGGTTCAAAAATATTTTGTTTCATATAGGTAGGAAAGTCAATGCCAGTAACCTTTTCAACAATTAATGCAAGCAATGCAAAGTTGGTGTTGCAATATTGAAAATGATGGTTGGGCAAAGATTCCATTGCAGGTCGTTTTGTTGCTAAAAATTGCAAAACATCTGCATTAGTAACTAATCCTTTTTTTATGCTATTGTCTGTTGACATTCTTTGGTGTGTTACCCATTTACCTTTTTTGGTTTTAGTGCGATAGGTTTCGGTAATTCTTCCCTCCATCAAATGCACATAGTTGGGCAAACCACTTCTATGGCTCAATAAATTTTTTACAGTTACATTATTGTATGGGAAAGTAGGGAGATAAGTTTTCACATCTGCATTGATATCCACCTTGCCTTGTTCCATCAACTTTAAAACAGCCATTGCAGTAAATGTTTTTGAAACAGATGCAATGTGAAATTGACTATTAGCAGTAATGGCTTCCCTTGTTTTGTAATTAATAACACCCTTGTAATCCTCAAAAATTATTTCACCATTTTTTGCAACGATAATGCCACCATTGAAACCAGCATTGCCTAATAAATTGTTATAAATAGGCATAATTTGTTGCAGGTAATGTTCTTTTTGAGAGCTGCTTAAAGAGCTGTAACTAAAAGTTGTATCTGTTGGTGGTGTTGATTTTGCTGCAACTGGATTATTGTTGCAGGATAAAAGGAGAAATGAAATAAAACTAAAAAACATTATTCGAAACATTATTTTTTCTAAAATTATAATTGTCGCAAATGTAAACGTTAAGGCTTGGGTTTAATTGCTACAACAACATTGGTGGAAAAGTAAAATTATGATTGGGATTTATATCACCCATTCCACTTCTCCAAATGTAAAACTACTTTGCATTCCATTTTCAACTTGTAATTCCCCCATTGCATTAACGCTTTTAATGGTGCAGTTAAATTTAATACTCCCTTTTTTTAATCCTACTTCTACATCTTTTTTATACAGATGCTGATTGTAGTTTTCGAGCAATAAATTATGATCAGCAGCTAATAAAATTCTATACCATTTATCTACACAAGTACACAATTCTTTTGCAAGCTCTATTACGCTAAAATGCTTACCTGTTATTTGTTTCAACGAAACAGGGTTGGGTAGATGCTCGCTAAATTTTGTTTGATTAATATTAATACCAATACCAATGATGGCAAAACGTTTTTGGTTATGGTTGATGGTTTCTATTAAAATTCCTCCTGCCTTCTTGTCGTTCCAATAAAGATCATTACTCCATTTGATGGCAGTTTTATCGATAGCATATTTGCTAAAAAAATCGTAACAACCCAAAGCCGCCATTGCCACCAAACCAAACTGATTTTGCAGATGAACGGTAGAAATATCAGCAACAATGGAAAGTGTAATATTTTCTCCAGCATTTGTTTGCCATTGTTTTCCCATTTGTCCACGACCATTTGTTTGGCTATCAGCAAAAATGGCTGTACCATTTACTGCCATTCCTGTTTTAACAAGGCTGTGGGCATAGTTATTGGTACTGTCAACTGTCGAAAGTTGTATGAATGGCTCACCTAATTTTATCAAAGGTTGATGTGTTAAAGACAAAGTGCTATTTTCGCCAAAAATATTAAATACGTTTTGAGTTTAAGGTTTAAAGTTTAAGGTTGATTTATAAACCTCATAATTATTACCAATAGACTGATAAACGAATTAACAAATAAACTTTTTTTATTGGAACATTTGACTTTACTCAGCAATCGCAAGAAGCCTTCTACAAAACTTTCAAAAAATTCTAAGCTTTTTAAAACCATTATCAAAGCCATTCAAGACAAAAAGGGCGAAGAAATAATGAGCTTGGATTTAAGAAAAATACCAGAAGCTGTTGCCGATTTTTTTATTGTATGTACTGCAAATAGCAGCCCTCAGTGCAAAGCCATAGCAGATAATATTGATGATTTGGTCTATGCAACTTGCGGCGAAAAACCTTTTAAACAAGAAGGCTATCAATCGTTACAATGGGTGCTTGTAGATTATGTAGATGTTGTTATACATATTATGCAACCTACAGCAAGAAAGTTTTATAAATTAGAAGAAATGTGGAGTGATGCTGAAGCAACAGCACACGACGAATAATTGTTAGTACATATAATATCACTAACAACTGGCAACAACAATTAACAATTTTAAAGATGTCTGACGAAATAAAAAAAGAAGAGATAAATAATCCAGCAGAAACTACTCCTGTTGAGCAAACAGCAACAAAAACCGAAGATAAAAACGCACCTCAAAAACCTTTGCTGGAAAGGCTTTCAGAAGATAAACCCCAAAATAAAAAACCAAAATTTAATATTTATTGGGTGTATGCAATCATACTTGCAGCACTTGTTGGTTCTACTTTTATTGGCGGAGGTTTAAAGCCAGAAGCTGCAAAACTTACTGAGCAAGATGTTAAGCAAAATATGATTTTGACTGGTGATGTAGAGAAATTGGATCTTGTAAAAAATAAAGATATTGTTAGGGTTTATATCAAATCTGATAGCATTGGCAAGGCATATTACAAGAATAAATTTAAGCAAAAATTTGATCTTGCAAAAGTTAAAACCACTCCAATTTTTGAGTATGAAATTGCTGATGCAAAAACATACCCAGAAAAAATTTCATCGTTTTGCAAAGACAATCATATTCCAGATGTTAACATTAATATTACTACTGAGCCAGATTTTCTTGGTTCGGTAGCTCCATCATTAATTTCAATTATACTATTGATTCTTGGAATGATGTTGGTTATGCGAAAAATGGGAGGTGGTGCATCAGGTGGTGGACCAGGTGGCATTTTTAATATTGGTAAAAGCAAGGCCCAGTTATTTGAAAAAAGTAATAAAGTAAACATAAATTTTGGTGATGTTGCAGGGCTTGATGAAGCAAAAGTGGAAGTAATGGAGATTGTTGATTTTTTAAAACAACCCAAAAAATATACAGCACTTGGGGGTAAAATTCCTAAAGGTGCATTGCTTGTTGGACCTCCAGGAACTGGTAAAACCTTGCTCGCAAAAGCAATGGCAGGTGAGGCTCAAGTGCCTTTCTTTAGCCTTAGTGGTAGCGACTTTGTAGAAATGTTTGTAGGTGTTGGAGCAAGCCGTGTAAGAGACTTGTTTAAGCAAGCTCGTGAAAAAGCTCCTTGTATTATTTTTATAGATGAGATAGATGCAATAGGTAGAGCAAGAGGTAAGAATGCTGTAATGAGCAATGACGAAAGAGAAAATACATTGAATCAACTATTGGTTGAAATGGATGGCTTTGGAGGTGATACAGGTATTATTATTTTGGCTGCTACGAATCGCCCAGATGTACTGGATTCAGCACTTTTGAGACCAGGAAGGTTTGATAGGCAAATTACAATTGACAAACCAGATGTTAAAGGTCGTGAGGCTATTTTTAAAGTGCATTTGGTGCCAATTAAAGTTTCAGAAAAATTAGATATTTATAAATTGGCAGAACAAACTCCAGGCTTTGCAGGTGCTGATATTGCTAATGTTTGTAACGAAGCTGCCCTAATTGCTGCTCGCAACAACAAGGATGCAGTTGATATGAAAGACTTTCAAGATGCTATTGACAGAGTGATTGGTGGCTTGGAAAAGAAGAATAAAATTATTGCTCCTCACGAGAAATCTATCATTGCTTATCACGAAGCTGGACACGCTGTTTGTGGTTGGTTTTTAGAACACGCATATCCTTTGTTAAAGGTAACAATTGTGCCAAGAGGTACAGCTGCATTGGGTTACGCCCAATATACACCCAAAGAACAATATTTGTACGATATTGAACAATTGACAGATCAAATTTGTATGACACTTGGTGGCAGAGCAGCAGAAGAAATATTTTTTGGTAAAATATCAACTGGTGCAAGCAACGATTTACAACAAATAACCCGTATTGCATATAGTATGGTTACTGCTTATGGAATGTGCGAAAGAATTGGTAACGTTAGCTTCTACGACCCTACACAAGAAAATACTTTTACAAAACCATATAGCGAGGAAACTGGAAAAATTATAGATGAGGAAGTAAGAAAAATTATTGATAACGCTTACATATCGACGAAAAAATTACTTACAGAAAAAAGAGAGCAAGTAGAAATTTTAGCAAAAGCATTGCTCGATAAAGAAGTGTTGCACAAAAGTGATGTAGAAGAATTGATTGGTAAAAGACCTTTTAAAGAAGAAAAAATTTTGGAAGTAGAAGAAGTAGTGATTGCTCCAAAAGAAACAACTGTTATGCCTGATACAACTGTGGATGGTAATAGTTAAGTTTAACAATATTTTGAGACTTAAAATTTCACTGGTTGATTAATTTATTTGAATGCAACAATCTTCTAAAGAAAATATATTAAACAAAATTCGTCAGGCATTGGTAAAACCAGTGCCTGTGCCTTTTCCAGAAAGAAGCACAACAGAATCTGTTTATCTACCCTCAACACAAGATTTAGAATTGGAGTTTGCAGAAAATTTTACCAAACTACAAGGTCGATTTTCATTTTGTGCAAATGGTAATGAATTGGTAAATCAACTTAATGAACTATCAGCAACAAGAGGCTGGAATAAAATAATTTGCAAGGAAGATAAATTGCTACAACTCTTGTCAGCAAATGGTTTCAGCCAATTGAATGAAACAGTAAACTTGCACGATTGTGATGCTGCTATTACAAGTTGCGAATCATTAGTAGCACGAACAGGAAGTATAATTTTATCAAGTGCTAACGAAAGTGGACGTACTCATAGTGTATATGCACCAATTCACATTTGCATTGCATTTACAAGCCAATTGGTTTATGATATTAGCGGTGCCATTAATAAAGTAAAAGAAAAATACGGAAATAATTTACCCTCATTAATTTCATTGGCAACTGGTCCAAGTCGCACAGCAGATATAGAAAAAACATTGGTAGTAGGCGTTCATGGACCTAAAGAAGTATTTTGCTTTTTGGTAGATGCTTAATTATTGAAAACACCGTTAAAATTTGAAGTTGTTTTCTCTTTCAACAAATCTTTAATATCAACTTTCAATTTTTCCAACTCATCTTTTTTTAACCCATCATATACACCACCACGAACATTACCATTTTTATCAACCAATGCAAAAAATTGTGTGTGTATAAAGTCATCAGCAACATTGGCAACAGCGTTTTTTGGATTGTCAACACCATAGCTAAATCTCGCCATTTTATATAGGTCTTCTTTTTTGCCTGTAACAAAAACCCATCTTTTGTTATCAGCATTCATTTTTCTTGAATACGCTTTCAACAAAGGGATTGAGTCAATCTCTGGTTGACAAGTATGCGAAACAATTAAGAAGTCGTGTTCGTTTTTATAGACCTCAAAAATGTCTTTCATATTTTTATTCATCTTTGGGCAAATGCCTGCACAAGTGGTAAAAAAATATTCAACAACACAAACTTTTCCAAGCATATCTGCATTTGTAAAACTTGCACTATCTTGATTAATAAAATGAAATGGCTGCACTGTACTTCTTTTAGCCAATCTACTTTGGTCGAACCAAGTTGTATAGCTACTTAATGCTATCCAAAAACCCACTACCAACACCACAAAAAATATTAAGTAGAAATATATTTTTTTCATTGGGCAAATGTATAATCAAGTGATTAAAAATCTCAAATAAATACTATGCAGGACATTGAGATTATAGACCTTCTACAATTTATAATTTGCCATTCAATTTATCCTCGTTTCTTTGCACAAATTACCAATGCAAAAGATTAAAGATTATAAAGAACTTACCAAATTTACACTCAGCTTTACTGTTGTTTTTACTTGTGTTATTTGTTTTTTATTAGTACCAAATAATGGTTATAATTTAAAAATGATTTCACTACTGTTTGTGGCAGGAATGCTTATTTGCGGTAGTGCAAATGCTATTAATCAGGCTGTAGAAAAAGATACAGATGCACAAATGAAACGCACAGCCAATCGCCCAGTTGCAGCAGGTAGAATGCGTGAAAGTGAAGCAATGATATTTGCATTTTTTGCTGGCATTATTGGCTGTATGATGATGTGGTATTTTTTTAATTTATCCTCAGCACTGCTATCTGCATTTAGTCTTTTTTTATATGCTTATATATATACACCTCTAAAGAAAATTAATTCCATTTCTGTGTTGGTTGGAGCATTTCCTGGAGCATTTCCCTGCCTGATAGGTTGGGTTGCTGGTTTCTATAATCAAGATATTTTATGGACAGGAGGCTGGTTTTTATTTGCCATACAATTTATCTGGCAGTTCCCACATTTTTGGGCAATAGCTTGGGTCGCTCATCAAGATTATAGTAAGGTGGGGTTTAAATTATTACCAAGCAAAGAAGGTCCTACAAGATATACAGCTATTCAAGCCATAATGTATAGTGTATTGATGATACCAATAGGAATTTTACCAAAGATGGTTGGATTGACAGGCAATGTGAGTATGTGGGTGGTAACAGTTGCCAATATTTTTATGGTAGTGCAATGTTTTAGATTGTATAAGCAAATGGACGTGAAAGCTGCACGCAGAGTGATGTTTAGCAGTTATATTTATTTGCCAATAGTTTACTTGGCGTTGTTGTGGGATAAGATTGGATAAAATTTCAATGAGAAAAATTCCAAATTCCAGTTATGCGAAACTTCTCATTATTCTAAAGTGTTTAGTTTAAAAATTGGTGCTTTATTATTCGATATTTTTAGATAAATTTATGTTCGAACATCCACTTGAAGAAAGGCTTTTCTTGTTTGCAAAAAGAGTACGTAAATTTTGCAGGGAATTGAAAATTGATACAGCAAATATTGAAGACAGTAAACAATTAATTAGAGCAACTGGTTCTGTTGGGGCGAACTACATTGAAGCAAATGAAAATACAGGAAAATTAGATTTAAGATATAGACTTAAAATAAGTAGAAAAGAAAGTAAAGAATCTTTCATTTTTTAGGATTAATAGAAACATTTAGTTCATTTGAATTGGAAACAGAAAGAAACTCTCTCATTCAAGAAGCAAATGAAATTAGAAAAATTTTATCATCAATTATCAATAAAATAGAACAGAATAACAATCAAAGGCCTTTCAGTTAATTAACATTTTTGAAAAGCTGGAATTTGGAATTTAAAAATTTGGAATTTATAGTATGAATACAATTTCTCAAAAATCTCAAAATTTACATCCTCATAAATTTATTATGTGGGTTGCAATTGGCAGCATCTGTATGATGTTTGCTGGATTAACAAGTGCATATATTGTAAAAAAAAGTCAAGATAATGTGCTTGATGTTTTGTTGCCACATATTTTTTGGTGGAGTACAGCTATTATTTTATTAAGCAGTGTAACTATGCAAATTGCAGTAAAATCTATTAAAGCAAAAGAAATGCAGCGTTATAGAATTTTTCTTGGAATCACAGCAATATTAGGTGTTGCGTTTGCATTAATGCAATGGTATGGGTTCAAAATTTTAGGAAATAATGGTGTGCTATTGATTGGAAAAAATAGCAACCCTGGAGCATCATTTCTCTTGGTTATAATAGGTTTGCACGCTCTGCATGTTTTAGGTGGGGTAATTGGTTTAATAATAATGTATCTAAGAGTTTATTTTAGCAAAATTCGCAACTACAGTGCAGTACCTGTTGAAGTGATGGCAACCTATTGGCATTTTGTAGATGTGCTTTGGATTTATTTATTGATTTTTCTTGTTTATATGAGATAATATACATCATTCGATAAACGAAAACATTTTTTATAAGCATCTTCAATTACGCATAGAAGATTACTTTTACAACGTGCCTTATTTTAATTTA
Source organism: Chitinophagaceae bacterium (assembly GCA_025363075.1). Lineage (GTDB taxonomy): Bacteria > Bacteroidota > Bacteroidia > Chitinophagales > Chitinophagaceae > CAIVPM01. The sequence goes on from JANYEP010000261.1 coordinate 29,739, forward strand.
AACGATACCGTTAACCTTTTTTCTAAATTTACTTTTCGTAGATTGTTCAATGCTACCAAGGTTTGGAGCAGCTATCAAATCAGTAAATTACTCAAGAAACCTATTCAATGGGGTTATCCCATTTCCATTTCTTTTGAGCCAACAACAAGTTGTAATTTGCGTTGTCCAGAATGTCCAAGTGGTTTGAGAGAGTTTACTAGACCAACAGGTATGTTGCAAAAAAATTTCTTTCAGGAAACTATTGATGATATTTATAAAGACCTGCTTTATCTCATATTTTATTTTCAAGGCGAACCATATTTGAATCCCGATTTTTTGGATATGGTGAAGTATGCACACGACAAAGGAATATATACTGCAACCAGCACCAATGCCCATTATTTAACGGATGAAAAAGCAAAAAAAACTGTTGAAAGTGGCTTGGATAGACTAATCATTAGTATTGATGGAACAACGCAAGATGTTTATCAGCAATATCGAGTAGGAGGCAAGCTGGATAAGGTTTTAGAAGGTGCAAAAAATATTGTAAAATGGAAAAAAGAACTAAATAGTAAAACTCCTTTTGTATTTTTTCAATTCCTTGTTGTTAAGCCAAATGAACATCAGATTGAAGACATAAAAAAGCTTGCGAAAGAAGTTGGTGTTGATCAGGTAAGGTTTAAAACTGCACAGGTTTACGACTTTGAAAATGATCCCAATAATTTAATCCCTACAACAAATAAATATAGTCGTTACAAAAAAGATAGCAATGGTAAAATGCAAAGCAAAAGCAACTTACAAAATCATTGTTGGCGTTTATGGAGTGGTAATGTACTTACCTGGGATGGCTTAGTTGTACCTTGTTGTTTTGATAAAGATGCAATGCACCAACTGGGAAACTTAAAAACACAAAATTTTAAAGAGACCTGGAATAATAATAATTACCAGCAGTTTAGAAAAGAACTAATGACAAGCAGAAAGAATATAGATATTTGTGCAAATTGTAGTGAGGGATTAAGCGTTTGGGAAGATTAGTAGTCATTCATAAAAAATAATTATTGCATATTTAAAAACCTCGTAATTTCACACCATTATTTAATAAAAAAAATCATTATGATTAAAAGAATTCTACCCTCAATTTTTATGGGATTAAGTTTGATTTTGCTAAGTGCAAATTCAAATGCACAGTTGAATTATACAGTAACTTTTCCTACTGCTACTTATGCAGCATTAACTGGAACTGTAGCACACCCAACTTTAATTACTGCTTATCCTTCTGGGCAAGGTGTTACTAATACTGATGAAGGTGCTGCAAATGCAGTAGCACTTCCTTTCCCTTTTAAAGTAAATGGCGTAACATATTCTACTTGTAACATTAGCACTAATGGTTTTGTTAGCTTTGGCACTGCTCTTTTTGATACATTAGATGGATACTATGCCAATAGTCTTGCATCTGGACCTGTTACTTTTATAAATGGTAGTAGTGTGCCGCTTGCAAACTCAAGGCCCATTATTGCTCCTTTTTGGGACGATTTGGATATTCAACTTGCGACAAATTTAACCACTCAAACAACAGGAACAGTTGGTAGCAGAATTTTTACAATTGAGTGGAAATCTGCTAAATGGAACTATAATGCAACTGCTGGTGTTCTTAGTTTTCAAGTAAAACTTTATGAAGCCGATTATAGCATATTGTTTCATTATAAAACAAATGGTACAGGAAACACAGGAACAGCTGTTAGTGGTAGTGCATCTGTGGGTTTAAGTGATGTGAATACTGGTTCTGGAAATTTCTTAAGTATGAGTGGATTAACAAACACTGCAACAAATAGCAGTTCAACAGAGACGACAACAATTTCTGTTAAGCCAGCAACAAGTTTTGCAATTAAATTCACCCCAATTCCAACACCAGCTATTGATGCAGCTATTACCTTGATTGCAGCTCCTGTTACTGTTACTTGTAAATCTACTCCTCAATCATTAACCTACACTTTAAAAAATGCAGGCACTAACGTTATTGCCCCAGGTGCAGCAACAATTAATTTAACTTTATCTGGTGCAAATACAGGTACAGTTAATGGAAGCAATACAAAATCATTAGCATTTGGTCAGTTTGATACAATTACAATTAGTGGAGTTAATTTAAATAATGCTGGAACCACAACACTTACAGGTGTTGTTAGCTTAATTGGGGATACAAGAGCAACAAATGATAGTTCTATATATTCTTACATTACCTCTACTGTTGATAACAGCTTTCCATACTACGAACCTGCAGTTATACCAACAACACTTTTAAAATGGAGACTTCGTTTAGCAGGTGGAACTCAACTTTGGATTCCTTACTCATCATCAACAGGAATTGCTTTCCAAGGCGAAACGCTTGTGCCTTATGCTTCAACAGGTGGTGACACTAGTATGTTTGTTTTCTTAGGTGCAGGTAGTGGTGCTAATTCTGTTGGATACAAAAGTTTAATATACACAGACTGTTTACAATTGCCAGCTGGACAGCCTGCTGCAAATTACAGTTTGAGTTTCTATATGACAAGTGATTCTGTTTCTGCCGGTAATGATAGTATGTACGTTACTGTATCTACAGATAAAGGCGTTACTTGGAATAGGATTCCAAATGCTGGATACCAAAGATTTGATGGAAATGTAATTGACCATACTTGGAACTTATATACAGTTGATATGAGTGCCTATGCTGGACAAACTATTCAAATTGGGTTTGAAGGTGTGAGTGATTTAGGACAATTATTTGGATTAGATGAAATTAATCTTACTGCAAACTACCCCCTTCCTGTAACACTTAACACATTCACAGGTACACGAGAAGGCACAAGAAATGTGTTGAAATGGGAAACTGTAAACGAAACCAACAATAAAGGTTTTGAATTACAAAGAAGCATCAATGGCAAAGACTTTGGCAAAATTGGATATATAGATTCTAAATCAACCAATGGTTCAAGTTCATCAAAACTTGATTACATCTATACTGATGAAAATCCATTTGCTGCAACTACGAATTATTATCGTTTACGTCAATTAGATAAAAATGGTAAAGAAGCATTCTCAAATGTTGTTGCATTAAAATCTGCACAAGTTTCTAAAGCAGAAATCAGCAGTATTTATCCAAATCCTGTTCAAGACAAATTGAACATTGTATTAAATACACCATCAACTGAGAAAGTAAATATTGTTATTACAGATTTAGTAGGAAAAACAATTTCAACCAAAGTTATTGAAACAATTCAAGGCGATAATAACATTCAATTTAACACAACAC
>JANYEP010000278.1 GCA_025363075.1 Chitinophagaceae bacterium
CAACATTTGAACGTAGATAGGCTGCAAGCATAGCAGCAGTATCAGTATATTTTACCTTGGCTGCATCCTGCCTAATAGTTGCATAAGTATCTTGTGCAACGTTTGAACGTAGATAGGCTGCAAGCATAGCAGCAGTATCTGTAATGTTTAGTTTGTTGCCATTTTGTGCAATAGTTGCAAAAGTATTTTTTACATACTTTTTAACTGCTTGTTGTGTTACTAAATTTTGTTCGCTGCAAACCGTTAAATTACTATCGTTGCTTATGCTATCTACTTTGTAATTGTTTAAAAAAAAATTATCTATTGCAGCTACTTTGCTTGCTTGCAATAGGCGTGGTGGTTGTGCATTCACCTTGAATGAAAGCGAGGCTAATAGTAAGATTATTAAATATCTCATTTTAAAATTATTTTTGTTTTTGTATTCTTAGGTGTACCAATTATGTATATTGTAGTTTCTGTTCTTATGCCATAGTTCACAACAAATACACCATAGCCATTTGGTACAAATTCATTATTTAAAATTTCTCCTGTTCCAAATCCTCTTATACCAATATTTACATTAAAATCTGAATTTGTAGCATCATCAAAAACAATGGTGTCTATTACTTTTCCTGCTGGTATTTCTTCTTGAGTATCTCCAGTAACTGTTATTTCGTTGGTATTAGCTAAAAAAAAAAGGTCGCAATCTGATATGTATTGCTCCAGCTGTGTTTGCAAATCTTGAACGCTTATGAAGTTGTAATTTGGTACAATTTTTTGAACACCGTTTAGCGTTGCATCTATTTGTATTGTTTGCCATTCAATATTTAAACTGTTGCCACATTCTACAATAGCAAGTACACCATCGTTTATTACAATTTCGCAGTTTGTAATATCTACAATTCTATTGTAGCTTGTATCTACAATTTTTGCTCTTTTATTTACAATGGTTATTATCATTGGTTAGGCTGTGTTTTGCATTTGATTAGAAAACTTAGTTACATTGGCTAAGTAGTCGTTGTAGTAAGGCATTGGAGTATATCCATTTTTAAACATTGCATCTACATATTGTTTGGCTGTAGTAACTGTTGCAAAATCTGTTGCACGCCTACCTATCCAATCTGCAACTTCTCTAGCACAATCAGCTACGTTTGCATAGTGTGCTGATGCTCCACCATCAACGGCTGCAAGGCTTTTGTCGAACAGTTGGTATGGACTGCCTTTGTAAACTTTATAACCCAAAACATTATTTAAAGTTTTGGCTACTTTACTGCCATAATCTGCTCCACTTTCTTGCTTTGATTGAGCAACCATAAAAGCAGCTAAAATTTTACTTTGTTGTGCGTTAAAATGTCTTGCAAGCCTTTCTATTGCTGCATTGTAGATTTGTGTTTCTGTATTGCCTTTAATGTTCATATCGTCTATTTTGTCGTTTAGCCTTTCGGGCAAAATGTATCTTCTAAAATAAATAGCTAATGTTATAATTATTGCAAACGCAACTACATAAGCACCTATAATAAATTTCTTACTCATTATTTAAAAATTCTGATTAAAACAATTACTGCAAGTATTGCTATTAATAACCAAAGAAACCAACTGTGTTTGCTTTTGTCTGTATCAATGTTTTGTGTTGCTGTGTTTGCTGCTGGTGTTTTTGGCAGATTGTTTATAGAATTTCCTGCATTTTCTAATGTTTGGTTTGCTTGATGTACCAAAATGCCTACGCCTCCTGCAATTGGCAAACCCACAGTTTCTATAGGGTTAACAATGCCTCCTTTTGGTGGCTTTACTATTGTTGTTGCTACTGGTGCTGCTGGTGTTTGTGTGGCAATAATTGGGGGTGATGTTATTCCACTATCGGGGTCGATTGTTAAAACGTGTGTCCCTGCTTGTGCTGCTCTTGCTGTGATTATTCCTATTGCTTCCATAATAATTAAATGCTTTTTTTTATGATTCCGTAAATTAATAATGTGATTGTAAATGTTATAAGTAATCCTACGCAAAGCCTTGTTATGCTTGCATTATCCAGCTCTACATTTACTGTTACTTTTGGGTTGTCGCCTACTATTGTTGATAATAAATTCATAGCTTTTTTAAATTACTTTTTAAAAAAAAATCCCTGCAATTGTTGGGTATTGACCATATTGGGGTAAATGATTTTTTGCTGCATCTATTTGTGCTAAAATGTTATTTAGTGCTGCAATATCTTTTATCACAAATGTGTTGTCGTAATACTGGTTTACTCCTGCATCGCTTAATATTTTGTTCCAAGCTAAAAGCGTTTTATCTCCAATTTCTCCATCGTCTTTCATTCCAACTTTTGCTTGCAACAATTTTGCTGCTTCGCTAAATTTTAAGTAGCTTATTGGAAATGATCGGTCTGCTTCTTTTGGTGGTGTTGCTGCTGGTGTAGCTGGTGTTGGATTTGCTCCAGTACCTGCATTATTGTTGTTGTTGTTTGCGTTTGCTGCTGGCGTTGCTTTTTTTGCCTTAATAACAAACAATGCTACTACTGCTAATACAAGGAATACACCTAAGCCAATTAATATTTTTTTGTGGTTCATAATTATAAATTTTTAACTTAATCCTGCTCTTACTTTTTCGTTTATTCTACTCATTAAATCGTCTTTCCCTGCATCTAAATCGTTTAACTGACTTAGTAATGAAACGCCATTGTTTTGTTTAAAATACGTTGATGTTAACGAGGCTTCTTCTGTAGATAATAGCCTGTTTAATGCTGTTGCTACACTATCAGAATTTGCATATAAAATATAGTTTGTAAATGGTACGCAAGTAATTGCTGCTCTCACATCTTCGGCTACTGCTTTACAAACACTTTGCCTTGCTGCTACTACTCCTGTTTGCTGTGTAATTATTTGTTGCCCTACTATATCTCCTGCTGCATTTAACCCACTTTTATAGGCTGAATATGCTTTTGAAATAACATAAATAATTAGGATTATTCCTAAGATGTAACCAATAATATAAGCATAGCCTATTGCTTTTTTACTGCCATCTTGCTGCAATATTTGTGTTGCACTTTTATTCATAATTATCCTTTAAAAATTTTTACTGCAATTACCAAAACAAGTATTGCTGCAACAATGTAAATTATTGTTGTGGTGCTATTGCTTTTTGTTGTTGCTGTTGGGTCTTGTGTTGTTGCTGCATCTATAGAAGCAAGTGTGTTTGTTGTGTTTGTTTGCTCTACATAGGTTGCACAATCCATTGTTGCGTATGCTGCAACTAAACCTCCTTGTATGTCGTTTATTGCATTGATGGTATAGCTATGCACATTGCCGTCTTGTGTTGCTGTGAAAGCCTTATCTGCATTGAGTTTTTCAGTTTCTAAACCGTCTTGCATTGCTTTTATTTTCTTGCAATTTTTTCTGTCTGTTGTATCGAGCAATGGATACTTATAAAGAAGTTGAACAGCTAAGTAAAATTTAAACATTCCTAAATCCCAACTACACCAGTCTTTATGGTAACTTCCATTGTTGTCGTAACCATTTCTTTTGGGTATAGCATACATTGTAACTGCATCTATACAGGCTTGGTTGTGTGAAGGATTTGCAAAAAAATTAAGCATATCGCTACATTGCTTCATACACCCATAAGTGCCTGCTATTTCTAACAATTGAAGTCTTGCTGTATCGTTTGAAGTTGCCATTTTTTAATTTCTTTTTATTACCATTAAAGCTACAATTGCAAGGAACAAAATTCCTAAAACCAAATACATTGTTTTGTTGCTTTGTGAATTGCTGTTGTTGACTTGTGCAAGTTTTACTTGTGTTACAGCAGCGGTTAATATTTGCAATCTTTGTGCATCGCTTTGTGCTGCTTGTAGCTGTGATTTTAGCACATAGGATTGCTCGTTGCTTAATCCTGCAAGGCTATCTTGAAAGTGCTGTTCTTGTGCCTTTAAATTAAGCTCTGCTTTGGCTTGTGATGCACCAAAGATGTTGCTTACTAAATTGGTTACAACACTTGCTGCTGCCCCCAAAACATTGCTACTGCCTTGTGCTGTTGCTGCTACTGCCATACATTAAACTGTTTTTTTACCACCTCTAAAAACAAAAAATAGTGTTGTTAAAAAAGCAAGTATTAACAATACAATAATTACTATTGTTGTTGTGCTTGTTTTGCTTTTTTCTGGTGTTCCTCCTGCCTCGTTATTGCTGTTTACTGTAGGCGTTTGTTGCGATACTGGTTGTTGCTGGTTGCCATTGTTTACGGCTGTAGGTTGTGGTGCATACACAGGATTGCCGTGTGTTGAACTAATAACCTGTGCTGCTGTGCTACCTAAACCAATTAAAATATCGTAGAAGCTGGGCTTTTTTGATACTGGTTCGTCGATACTATTATTTGCTGGTAGTGTTGTAGTGTCTATAACACCATCATCTACCCATTGCCCTAAAACTGCATTGAAATATTGTGCCATTTTTTTTAATTTTTATCTGTGATACTTCATTTGTGATTCTAAACTCATATCTTCTGCTTCAACTGGTGCTGGTGCTTCTGCTTCAACTGGTGCTGTAGCAACAACTTTTTCTTCGCTGTTATCTGTAGTTTCTGTTGCTGCTGTAGTAACATTATTTTCGTTGTTATCTGCATCAACTTCTTCTACAGTTTGGGTTGCTATTGCTGCTTTATCGGCTTCTATATGCTTGCTTACTTGTAGTTGTGTTAATAGGTCAACGCTATGCCCTGCAACATCTTCTTTGCCTCCATTGAATTGCTTTGCTAACTCGCTTGCTATTTTAAAATAGTAAGCGTTGCGAAGTGCTGGAGAGAGGGTTTTTAAAAATTCGATTAATTTTAGTAATTGTTGTGCTGGGTCGGTTTCGCTGGTTATGTCTGCTGTTACTTGTAAAATGCTTAGTACCTTTTGCAAGTTGGCAATTATTTTTGCTTTTAAAGCATCATCCCACGAACCTGGAATAATGGCAGTTAAAATGTCTGCAACTGGATTGTCGAGTAAAGATTTTAATTTCTCTACAAACTCAATACTTGGGGTTACATTTTCTTTTACCCAAACATCTACATTGCCTATTAGCAAATTGAGGAACGACCAAATTTTTTGAAAGAATTTTTTCATTTTTTTTGTTTTTATTTTTTTACATTGATTTGATAACATTTGCTGGACGAATAACTGAAGTGTTCGTTAGTTGCTCTACAATAACCCCTTTTTTTCTTAAACAAAAAACATCTTGGTCAATAAAAATGGCATCATAATCTCCTAATTCCGTTGCTGTACCATCGTGCTTTATTGTAATGGTTTTTCCGTTCCATTTTACAATAGCTTGTTTTTTCAACCAATCAACACTTTCTATTGTAGGTTTTGAATTGTATCTATAAAAAAGAACACCTGCTATAATTAACAACAAAAACACTATTACTATTACCCACTTTTTCATAACTTATTTTTTTGCTTCAAGCATTGTTACTCGCTTATCCAGCTCTACAATACTTTTTGAATTTTGTTTTACTTCTTCGTAAATTCCTTTGAGAAAAAACACACACATTGGAAGTGTTACTATACTTACAATTGATGATAAATATTGCATTCCTTCCATAAATTAATTACTTGTTTTTTTGATAGCAATAAAGGCAATGCCTAATATTAAAATTGTACCTAACGCATACCACAATAGTTTTTTTGTGTTGTCTGCTTTTGTGGCTACATCGCTTGCTGCTGCAACATTGTTTGTTACTACTGCCTCGTGTGTGCCTGTATAGGTTGCTATTGCTGCTGCTGCTGCTGCTGAAATTTCTTGTACTGACATATTGCTATTTGTTAAAAAAACAATAGGCAATACTGAAATTGTATTGCCTATTTATTCAGCTTGTTATTTTTTTTAAAATTTTGCCTACTTCTATTTGCTGTTAAATTGTGCAGCAGTTGCAGGGTCGCTTAATGCTGTTGCAGCCATTACATACAATGCTTTTGCATAGTTTAATGCTGAACCAAAATGAAAGGTTACATCTAAACGAGTTGGCGTTCCTTCTGCTACTCTTGCTGGTACAGAAATGCTTACTTCTGTTTCATCATCTACTTGATAGATGTTTGGCACAAACATTACTGTTTTGTCATTATCTCCTCGAGATTTGAATGTTGACAAAGGAATTTGCAACGGTGCAGGGTTGCCATCCAAAAAGTTTTTGTCTTGAATTGCTAATGTTTTGTTTAACTGGCTTGGGTTTGCACTTTCAAACTGTGTTCCTAAAACTCTTGTAGGTTTTTTAGCAATGTGTGCAAGAAAATCTGCAATAGTTTTGCCAATTGTAGAAGATACACAAGTTAAACCAGAAACGCCTCCAATTACACCATCTGCAATGATTTTGTCGCTGCTTGGTGTATCAGACGGACACAATAAAATTGTGTGGTCATCGGTTGTATTGTTTACAATAGAAAACGAAAGTGTACGGTTTGCCATATTGGCTTTTTCCCATCCAAAATTCGGTGATGTTCCTAAGTCGATAAAAGGGCTTTTTGCAATTGCTGCTGCCATTTCTGCTGGTGTCATAAAATGAAATTTTTAAAGTTTAAAATTTTGTTTTTTTACTACTTAGTTGTAGTTGCTGGTGTATCACTACCTCCAAATGCTTTTAATCGGTTGCCTGTGTCTTTACCTGCTGTGTCAACCACTTTTACACTGTGTACCACAATTAGTGAAACAACAATTGTTAGTGCTAAAAAGATTAATAGATTAACCCATTTGTTTGTGCTAAACATTCCGTTTGATGTTGCTGTATCTGCCATAAAATTTGTTTTTGTGAATGAAGTTTTTGCTTTCGCTTGATGGTGCAAATTGTGAAATGTTTGTAATTCTCTGAAAGCCTTATTGGTGTTTGTTTGTGTTCGTTTGGCTTTGTTCTTTTTTGTCTGCTTTTGTCTGCTTTTTTGACATAAAAAAAGCCACTCATTGAGTGGCTTTCTGCTTTTTTGGCTAACGTATCAAGGTTCTCCAAGTGTAGCAAAAATTTCTGAAACTATTATAGGAGGGATGATGCTGTTTCCTCTGTTTTTTCTTTCTCCAAAATAATCGTCAAGACTTTTTTTTAGTGTAGGAAATCCGTCAATAATTTTTTCTAACGTAATGACTTCACAACAATATTTTCTTGCTATTTTACCTAGTGTGTTTCTATTTTGATAATTAGGTTTTGTTGCTTCCATATTTGTTACTCGTTGTCTAAAATCATTTCTGAATAGTGGTCGTTTTTGTTTGCATTTATTTTGCTGCCACGCTCCGCAATGGTTTTGCTGTTGGGATATTTGTTTAATGTGTTGCTGTCAAAGGTATCAACGGTTTTAAACAATACCAACGCATTGTACATATTGGCTATAAATGGTGGCACTTGCTTGAGTGTATGGTACATAAACAACAAATCGAAGCCGTGCTTTCTTAGGTTTATTACTATTCGTTTTAATCCTCCTCGTGCTACTGCTTGAGGTATATAATTCGCACAATCTTCAAAAACAATAAATAACTCTTTTTGGTATTTCATTAAGGCATCGCAAACCTCGTTTATGTTGTCTTCATCTACTGAAATAACACAATCTCGATTGATATTTTTTATGTCATCTATTGTTATTTGTAGCCAATCTTTATAAGCTGGATGGTAGCCCTCGTTTAGTATTACAATTGGCTTTTTGCTTGACCTTGCAACCTTTAGCCCCATTGTGGTTTTGCCACTGTTTCGCTTGCCTACACAAAGTATTAAAATATATTCTTGCATTGCCTATATTGAAATTAAAACACCAACCCTTGAGCAAACTATCATTGCTGCTGCAATAAATAAACTCATCTCTGGTGATATTTTCATATTCTTAATTTTTGCCATTTCTTTCAATGGTTCTTTCAACATTTTCTTTTCACTGTCTGTTAAGTCAAGGGCTTCTATAAAGTCGTTTATTTCATCGTTCAACTCGAGTAGTAGCCTATCTTCTTCGCTTGAGATTTCTGTTGGTGTGGTTTTGTTTCTTCGCTCTTTTTTTAGTTGCTCCAGCAACTCTATTAACCTTGTTGAACCATCAACTCCTGCTATTTTTTTTGCACGATTTTTTTTCTTTTTATTGGCAAAAAATTTGAAAACTAATTGTTGCACAAAGTCTATTAACCAAATAAAAGTATCGGCTGTTGTTTCTGCTGATTCATTGGTAACTTTTTCTACAATTTCATTAACGCTGCTGGGCTTTGCAGTAGTGGTTGTTTCTTCTATAATCAGCGGCTCTTCTTCTATCACAATTTCTTTTTCAATGGTTGGGCGTTCTGCCTCTACCATTGAAAAAAGTTTGTCTATCGAACCGTGGTTTATTGTTGCGTTTGTTTGCATTTTTTATAAGTCTTTATATCTAATTGCTAACTCTGTAAGTAAAGGAGCTATTTCGCCTAAACCTATTTCTTTTTGCTTTTCTTCACTCATTAAAACAGAACCTACATTTTGTACCATTTTTAACTTGTTCATTTTGTTTAAAACCAAATTGCCATCTTCATAGTTTCCTAACCCTAAACCAACAATAACTTTCAAAAATGTTGTTTTAACAAATCGCAAATCTGTTTTCATTTGCTCGTTTTGGGCTTTAAGTGAAGCAATGTAAATTGCTTGTTCGCCTGTCAAATTACTTAGTTTCATAATTTTATTTTTAGTGATTATTTACAAGTGGGTATATGGGTTAAAAACGGTGCAAGCAATGTGGTTTTTAACATTTTTGGTTCAATGTTTTTGCACCCATCTTTGCCATCTGGGTAAGGGTAAGCTATAGTAGGGCTTGGCTTGGTGAAATTGTTGTTTATTAAAGCGTTTACGGCGTTTCTAAGAAAGTCGTTTTGATTTTCATATACTCTGTGTTCTATACATTCTTTTAAAATAGCCTCAACGTGTTCGCCCTCTTCTATGCTAAATGTGCAAGTCATTTGGTAACGCTTCTTTTTTGTAACGTTTTCAGTTGCTGGTGTTTCGTTTTCAACTTCATCAACTACTACATCTATTGTAGCAGGTGTGTTTTCAATTGCTGGTGGTTTGTTTTCAACTTCATCAACTACTGCATCTATTGTAGCAGGTGCGTTTTCAATTGCTGGTGGTTTGTTTGCAGTCCTTTTTTTTGCAGGTGTAGCTTTTTTGTTTGCAGTGCTTTTTGTTGTAGTTTTTTTAGAGGTTGCCATAAATTTAGCTTTTAAACCCCTTGTTTTATTGGCATAAAAAAACACTCACCCTTAAAACAAGGGGAGTGTTTACGATTTGAAAACACAAATTTGCAAACAATTATTGACACTGCAAAAAAAATGTTTTGTTAGTGTCTATAAACCGCCAACTCTGCATTAGCAAAATTGGCACGAACCAACTTCGCCAATGCAACGGTTGTAGGCAATGCAGCGACACCCTACGAATGCCGCTACCGCCTAACAGTTTTTAGTGGTTGATATATTTGCAACCAAGAAACTTTACATTTCTACCGTGTTCGTCTTTTTCAAAGATTGGTATTGATTGTACTTTGTCCATTAATTTCATCCTGCCTAAAGTCCATTTTCTGTTGTTAGTTCCGCTATATGGGGCGGAATGTAATTTTTCGTTTGCCATTTTATAAATTGGGTTTTATAAGTCCGCCCAGAACTTTATCGTTTGACGAAAATGCACTGCCTACAACAAAGTGTTTGGCAAAATTGTGGCAGACTTGCAAGTCCTTATCTTTTGTTTTTCAATCATCTTTTGTGCTTTGGCTGAACTGTGGTTTTTCAAATTCCACAACTTCGCCAAGCACCACCGTTGGCTACAAATTTTTAAACCATTGTTCGCCTATATATTGTGTGTAAGCTGGAGGTATTGCCTCTCTCAATTCATCGGTAGTCATCCAATCTATTTGCATTGCTTCGCTCCATTGTGAAATGATGGTTGTGTTTTCACTTTTGAATGGAACGCCTCCAGTAACTTTTTTTTGACCATTGCCCACCACTTGTGCAAAATCTCCTTTTTTTACTTGACCTACCAATGTTGCTAATCCAGGACGTAGCATAAACCAATTTGTTAACTCAAATTTTCTTTTGCGTATAACCTTTAATCCAAACATATCGCCACGCAATAAAACATCTCTGCGAACTGGTGAAGCCATTACATTTTCTATAACACCTGGTTTGCGTGTGCTGTAGAATAGCTTTGTTATTGCTTCTAAATTATCGTTGTAAACTTTGCCGTTTTTTCGTGCTGTTGCTGTAGAATGGCTATATTTTTGGCAAGGGGGCGAAGCGTGAAAATGTGTGAATAGTTTGTGTTGCTTTTTGAAAAAATCTACTGCATCGGCTTGTATAAAAGTGTAGGGATAATTCGGTTGTGGCTCTATATCTACGCCTACAATATCTATTTCTAAACCTAAGGCTTTTGCAGCCCTGTAATATCCAACGCTACAACCTCCAGCTTTGCAACATAAATCAAGTAACTTAATCATTTTAAAAAGGTATTTATTAAAGTTTTTATTTCCTTTTTTCTATATTGAAATTGTTTAGAATTATCATCATAATACAACTCAAAATATGCTACGCCTGCCTCTTTTAAAACAATATTAGAATCTGATAGTAATAAATCATAGGCTTCAATTTGCTTATTATTGAAATTTCTTAAATAGGAGTTGAAGCTAAAATTTACCAAGTCTCTAACCCCTTTCACATAAAGTAATTCAATCTCTTTAATAGAAGCAATTTTTGCACTAATATTTGTCATAATTAAATACGTTTATTTAACGCTGCATTGCAACAACAATGCAGCGTTTAGGTTAAAATTAAAATGGTAAATCATCAACAACGCCAGCTGGTTCTTTATCTAAATTTTCGGGCATTAGTGGCTCTGCTGGTGCAACAGTTTTTGTAGTTGTGCTGGTGGCTGTTTGTGTTGCTTCTTTTTTGCTACCCAGCAATTGTAATGTTTGCACTTTGCAACGCAATGTTGCCTTTAAATCTCCACTGTCTTTGGCAATGTAGGCGTAGGCTTCTGGGTTGCCTTGCACTAATACTTGTGTGCCTTTTTTTAACCATTCTGCAAGGTTTTCTTTGTCCCACAAACTGCAATCTACCCAAGTAGTTTTTTCTATTGGTGTGCCGTTGCTGTCTTTGTATTTTTCTGTGGTGGCTACAGAAAAGTTAATTACTTTTTTGCCGTTGCTTTCTTGCAAACGTGCATCGTTACCAAGGTAACCTACAACTGTGATTTGTTTCATTTTTTGAAATTTATAATTGTGAGAAAAAAACTAATGCCTTTTATTGTTTCTTAAATAAATATTATTGAGTGTTTGAATTTCAAAATCTTCTACAACGTTTAGTTTGCTGTTAAATTCTTCGTTGTCATAATCTTTTGCATTAAAATATTTTTCACAAAGTGCCTCAAATTCTTTTGTGAAATCGCACACTATATTATACCTGCTTCTATTGTTGCAATCTTCTTTAAAATTCAATATCAACGTCATCTCTGTAAGTTGTAAATTGGTGTTTGTAACACTTAATAATTGACTATACATAATATTTTTTTTATTATTCAACCTCCAGTGGAAGTTCTATTTTGAAAATTTTACATTCTATAAATTCGCCTTGATTCCATTGCTCAAACTTTTCTACTTTCTCCGGCTTCGTTATTGTGTGAAACTGCCAATCTTGTTTGCTGTTTTTTAACCTTGTTGCTATTATTATTACTTCTAACATAGCTAAAAAGGTATTTCATCTATTGGACAAATTGATTGACACATAATAACACTTCTGTATTCAACAAAAACATTGAAAAGGTCTGTTGTTACAAATGAATATCCTGCATCAATTAAACTTCTAATTCTATCATCTTGCATACATTTATTTAATGCTGCTTGATAGTCTGGGCCATCAGTTTCAAAAACGTTTTCAAAAGGTGTTTGTTTTAAACAACCACTTATTAAATGATAACTATACATAATTTTATTTTTATTAATTTAAAACAATATTTTCATCCTGCATTGTGGCGTTTATTCGCCTATTTGTTACCAATCCCATAAAGTCTTTTATTGCTGGTATAGTATTAATATTGGGGGGGAAATGGTGTTTGATATATTTATGTGAAACGTAGTAGTTACGCTTGTTTCCTGCGAATGTTAGATGTTTAATATCTACAATAACAAACAATAATTCTTTCGCAATACAAGGCTCGCCTGTGTGGGGGTCATACGCGTCTGCTGCATCTTCCACAAACTCCGAAATTTCGTCTTCGCTGGTTGGTTCTTCTGCAATGTTTAACGGTGTTAAACCATAAAAAAATCCAAATTTTCCGTAAAGCCTTTGCCTGTAAATATTGGGCAACAATTGCAGTAAAAAAGGAACTTCCAGCTTGCCGTCATCATTTTCTAAAACTGCTGGTTCAAAGTGATACTTTAAACATTCCAACACTCCTTTTATTAAGTCTTTTGGATTGTTTTCGCTTATGTATTTATAATATTTTCCATCACGCTCAAACTTGCCTTTTTTAATGTCGTTATATTGTGCTGCTGTTATTTCTTTATACAAACTTTTCAAGTCTATCATTGTGCTTCCTCGTGGGTCGAGGTTGTTGTATATTCTACCAAATTCTTTTTCATCTTTTATACAACTCAAAACCTCTACCAATGCACGCCTACGGCTAAATGCAAATTCTTCTCTATAAATTTTGTGGTCAACTGTTAGCTCATTCCACTTGCTAAATATTTTGCCAAATAAAAAATTTCTTGTTTGCCTCATATCTTTTCGCACAAGCAACAAAGCGTGTATGTGTATGTGCAAGCCGTTTTCTGTTTGTGTAGTTTCAACGGTTTGTTCTCCTGCAAAAACTGTGGTTTTCCACCAATCACATTTTCGCATTTTGTTAAATAACTGCAACAATTCTTTTGCGTAAAATTCTTTGCCATTCCACAAACCGTTTTTATGTGGCACTGTTAAAGTGAGGTGCATAAAATGGAAGTTATTTGCTATGTCTGCACCACTAATAAAATCAATATTGCCAGTTTCGCTTTTAAGATTATCTAAGGCGGTAAAAAAGTGTTTATATTTTGGCTTTACTTCCAAATCTTTTGTTTCATCAGCAAAGAATTTAAAGAATTTTTTGCGTAGCTTTTTAGCACGAAGTGCATTGCACACATTGCAAAGCCTGTGGTTACAAGTGGCTGCTGTTTTAATTGCTATACTACCTGTTGAAGTTCCATTGTGCATTGCACCAATGGCACGGCTGCAACAAAAACCACTTGCCAAACTAAACTTATCGAGCCATTGGTTAGCATCTGCATCTTCAATAATTACTTCTTTTCTAAAATCTCGAATATTGGTTATGTAGCGAATGTTTTTTGAACGTAAAAACTGTAACTTCTGCACACGACGGTAATTGTTTTGTAGTCTATCGTGTGCAGGGTTGCAGGGTTCAGCGTGTGTGGTTTGCGTTTCTGTCATTTTGCTTTCTTTTTAGTGCCTTAAAATCTGCCAGTTGTTTCTATATTATTAAAGTAGGGGGTTTTTACGATTTTTATAGTCTATCGTTACGACCTTTTGTGTTGCTATTTTAGCCTACCAAACCTGCAAGGCTTGTGTGTTTCTTAATTAAAAGTTTTAACTCATTTACAAGCCTTGTGTGGCTTTGTGTGTACTTGCTGCCGTTGGCTGGTTTAATGTCTTGTATTAGCTCCAAAATGTCAACATTTAGCCTATCTATAAACCAGTCTATGCTAATATTGGTTTTGCATCTTCTTATGCCATCAACAAATTTTTCAAGTTCTAATAGGCAAGTTTTTTTGTAGTCGTTGCCAATGGTGCTAATGTTGAAAGCAATATATTGTTGCTGACTTACATAATTGCTTATGTGTGCTGTGTAGTGCTTTACGGTTGCAGTTTCAAAAAACGTGTGGGCTTCCTCGCTGCTTTCAAAGGTTTTGGTAAGCTGCGTTGCAACGCTGCCTTTTTTAACGTAGTAAGTAACTTCGTAGGGCTTTGTACCAAATAGTGTGTGATGTATTGCTACTGCTGGAATGAGTGATTGTGCCATAACTATATTTTTTCAAGTTCACTAATAGGAATTAATATTTTGCAGCCTTTGCCGTTTTGCTCAAAGGCTATAGTTTTTTCTTTTATCCAGTTTCGCACCGTTTCTCTGTGTACTTTTTTTATTTTGGCAAATTCTTCAACGGTGTAAAATTTTACTGCATTGTTTCTGTCCTGCTCTACTCTTAGGCTGTCTTTTAACCTCTCGAAACCCTCAATAATTGCATTGTTTATAAATGCTGCTGCTTCTGCTGGTGTAAGGATGATTAGTTGTTGTGTGATCATAGTGATTTTTTTATTGGTTTAATATTTACCGCTTGCACCAACATAATAACCAAGAAAAAAAATATCTTCTGGTTTTATTGGTTTGTCTTCATACATAGGCTCTATGCAAACAATCGAGTATGAGTCGCAATGATTGATATTAACAATTTTTAAACTTCGCCTATGTTCAAATAAATCAGAGTTCAACTCTTTTCTTATCTGCTCTGCTGCTTCTTTTGATGTTGTGATTGTGAAAGATTTGTTTGTCATTCTTTTTTGGTTTACTGGGGTTAAGAAAAAATTGAACGCAACACAAAAAAGGCTATACCAATAGCAAGTATTGCATAGCCTAATGTGTCGTTGTGCTTATCTGTACCGTTTACTAATAATTTGTTAAAATTTGTGTACCACTGTTGTTGTGGCTTGCTTTTGGACTTAACAACAAAAAAGGCTACAAGTTTTGCAACCTGTAACCTTAATATGTTGTTTGATTTGCTCACTCCCCAGCTCGCAAAAAGATTATTGAAATTTACGCAACGATTTGCCTCGTTGGTAACAATTTGTTCTGCACTATTTTTTCTTAAACTCTTCATCTTACGAACTTCTTTTTTGGGAGTGAATTTGTAATATTCTTTGACAAATGTTGTAACTATATTTGAAACTACCAAATTTATTTTCAAATTAAAGTTGAAAAGTATTTACTTAATTATTGTAAAATATTGTGTTTAAATTAGTTAATAAATTAAAATAATTTTGCAAAATGTTACTAATAGGACATAAAATAGACGAAATAAGAATTTTAAGAGGCATTAATAAGAGCGAATTAGCCAGAAGATTGTATAAAAGCAGGTCTAATATTGAAGATATTGTTTTGAGAGACAGTATGGACACAGAATTATTGATAAAAATTAGCAGGATTCTTAATTATAACTTCTTGTTGTGGCTTGCTTTAAATAGTGGTTTGCCTATTGATAATACAGACGATTATGGTAAAATACCACTTACAAAAATTAGTGAGGAAGATAAGAACGAATGGAAGGATAAATATTTAAACACAATAGAAAAACTTAGTATGGTGCAAGAAGAGAATGCAACATATTTAAAAAAACAACAACTTATTAAATAATAAAAATTAAAACAAACAACAATGAAAAAAATGTTATTAGTAGCTGCAACCCTTGTGTTTATTGGTAGTTGCAGCAAAAAAGAAGATGTTGCAGCAACTCCAGCACCAACTGTTGACTTTAGCTATAGTGGTGCAAATGTTAATGCTCCAGCAACTGTAGCTTTTAGCAGCACAGTAACCAACACAGTAACTTACTTGTGGGATTTTGGGGATAATGCAGTTTCAGCAGATGCAAACCCTATACACAATTACAATGCTGGTGGTAGTTACTTAGTTAAACTTACTGTAACTGGTGCTGGTGGTAGTACCTCAATTACAAAAATTGTAATTATTAACAGTCCAACTTCTGTTAAAATATTAGGCGTAAGAGTTACCTCTATACCTTTTACAGACCCCAGCTCTGGTGGTGGTTGGGATAATAACAGTGGCCCAGATGTTTATTTTAATATTGATGATGCAAATAATACAACTATATCAAGTTCTATTTCTTCGCCTTATAACAATGTAACTGCATCAAGTTTGCCTTTGCCGTGGACTTTAAACACACCTTTAGTAATTAATAATTTTTCAAGCATATACAACATTCGTTTGTACGACCAAGATACTAACGACTTTCCACCAAGCCCAGACGATTTTATGGGCGGTTATCAATTTACATTTCAACAATATACAACCCAAGGTTATCCAACAACAATAACACTTCAAAACACTACAAGTTTAGTTAAAATAGAACTAACAGTAGCGTGGCAATAATTAAACAATAGTTGAACAATGTACTTTTTTCAAATTGGCTGTAGCCCTTTATTGGTAGCAGTTGCAGGGTTTATTGATGAAGTTCTTCTGAGGTCACCACATAGGAATGAGCAGCATTTTTGCTGCTTTTTTCTTTTTTACTATCGCTAAAACCATTGCCAGCACTACAAAGTAGCGTTAGTATCTCATTAGGTTCTATGGTTTGAAACTCATAATTAGAAAATACCAGTTTTTCAGGGAATATCAAACCGAGCATTTTTTGTTTATTTTCCAAAGAAGCAGTAGAGTAGTATTGTTTCAAATTACTCAAAAGTGAAATAGTATATTTTGTGTAATCTTTAAAACCACTATCAGTGCTTTTCAACTCAGCAATTCTATTAGTAATCCCAGCACATTTTTTGGCAGTATTTTCTTTCATTCTATTGTAGCCGTCCTTGTCCAAATCACCAGTAATAAACTTTTCAGTTGCCTTATCCAAGAAACCCTTGTTGTATTCCAGTTCACCATCCAGTTTCTTAATTTCAGCATCCCTATCACCCTCGTTTGTTTTAAAAACATCTTCCATTATAGCCAAATACAAGGAGCCCATTTCAGGATTAAAAGAAATTTGACCAAGCCAATTTTCAAAGTTGCTATGCAAGTTTACGCTTTTAAATCTTTCATTGCAGCCCTTTGTACAATGGTAATAATAGTAAGTGCCACCATTACCTTTAGAGCTACTACCTGTAAGGTTTTTGCCACATTTAGAGCAAACCATAAAGCCCCTCATTGGGTATTCATCATTAACTCTTGCATACTTAGTTGTTATTTTCCTTTTGCCAGCAAGTACATCTTGCACTTCATAAAACAATGCTTCACTTACAATAGGTTCGTGAATCCCTTGCACTATTTCTTCAGGTTCATTTCCAAATGCTTTTATTTTTATTTTACCACAGTAAAGTGGGTTTCTAAGCAAAAGCCAAAATTGGTTACGGCTCACGTTTAAACCCACTTTATAAAGCTCCTTTCTAAGTATTTCAATTTGATACATCCCAGTGGCAAACATTTCAAAGGCCTTTTTAATTAGAGGTGCTAAATCACTATGTACTATTACAGGTCTGTTTTTTTCGTCCCTGCTATTTTTATACCCAAATGGTGCAGAACCTAAATAACGCCCTTCTTTCATTCCCTTTCTCATACCATTTGTAGTATTCAAAGAACGCCTTTGATTTTCAACTTGTGGTGCAGCCAGGTAAAAGGCTTTCATCAATAAATTTTCAGGCACACTTTCGTCCAAAGGTTGTTCAATAGCTTCAACAGTTACACCCAATTTCATTAGTTTAGTAATCATTGTTAGCGAGGCTTCCATATTCCTTGAAAACCTATCCCACTTTATAACCAGCAACTTATTTACAACACCTTTATTCTTTTTAATATAATCAAGTAAGTTGTCAAACTGTGGTCTGTTAAAAGTTTTCGCAGAATAACCATCATCTTCAAAATGCTTCAATACTTCAATGCCTTTGGCATCACAATACTTTACCAATTTATCTTTTTGGTCTCTTAAACTAAAGCCTTTTTCGGCTTGGTCGTCAGTTGATACCCTCGTGTAAATGATTGCTGTTTGCATCTTGCTTTGCTTTTAAAGTTTTGAAAAGATGATACTCTAAATTAGCCAACTTATAAAGTTGATGCCTAATTTCTTTTACCTGTTCATCTGTGTAAGTTTTACCGCTTTTTTGTAATTGTTTTTTACATTGTTCAATTGACAACATTGTTTCCTGTTACAATATTCCCTGCTTTGCTCAGTAGAATATCAACTTAGGAGGTATATAATCAAACCCTTTTTATAAGGTATTTGCTAAATTCTTAATTAAAAAATTCTCTGTAATTTCTTTCTATGTAACAGTCTTTTCCATCTTCTCTTTTTACTGTTAGTGTTTGAAAACTTCTTTCATTCAATAGCTCAAAATATTTTTTATCATCAAGAGGCAAATGTTCAAAAACATCAGCAGATTTTAATTGTCCGTTTGTGGTTTTTATATTAACACTTGAAACATTTGTACTTTTTCTTAAAATATCAATCAGTTTACTTTCTTTTTCGTTCAGTATTTTTCTGGAGCTATTACTTTTTTGAAATTCAAGTTCTGGATTAGCTTTTTGTAATAGCTTATTCAACAAAAATTGTATGTAAAATTCATCGTCACTTTCTGTATCGAAAATTATTTGGTCATTTTCTAAATCAATAAACTTCACTCTACCATCTTTATGGATATTCAGGCAGCAATGTGTTTGGTATTTAGCGACATATTTCAAGCAAAACTCAAGTAGTTGTAAATCGCCGATTCTATTATTAATTTTTACGCTTAAATTCTGTCTTACAATTTTAATGTCTTCAATTGTAAATCCTAATGAAATAAGTCTCTTGGTGATATAACACCAAACTAAATCAGTTGTAGTTGCTTTATGCAAAGGTTTACCTTTAAACTGTTCGTTATAAATTCCAATAATTTCGTCTTCAACTTTAACATTAGCCAGCTTTTGAGGTCTGTCAATTGCAAATAAAAATTCTTCCATCATTAAAAAAATGTTGCCTCTGACATTTATGTTTATCTTACTTAATGATGCTGCCAAAACATCTGTTGCACTTTCTAAATTCATAATAAATTTTATTTAAGTGGTTCAAATTTACTACATTATTTAGTATATTCTCTCTGAATCGAAATCTTTTTATCAACAAAATTTTGTTAGAAATCTCCCAATTCAATTTCACAAATTTTCTTCTACAAACTAATCCTTTACCAGCATCTTTGTAGCAAACTGTTTTACGTAGGTATATTCCAAAACACTTTGCTAAAACTTGTTTAATTAACTTAAACATTTTAAACAATCTTAAATGACACAAGACCTCGAAAAAACCCTGTGGGCAACCGCCGATAAACTTCGCAACAATATGGA
>JANYEP010000038.1 GCA_025363075.1 Chitinophagaceae bacterium
TTGATATTTTGCCACCAACAATGCTCCAAACAAAAGGTCGTTGTAGGTATTGCTACTCCACTCTGTTAAATCACTTTGCAATCCGTGATATTGCAACTTATGAATGATTGTTTCGATGCGATTTTGAGTATCGTTGCTTACAGTATTTTCCCAAAGATTTTCAAGGTGTGGAATAATAGGATTACCATAGTTCATTATTCTTTCAGAAACAACTGAAAAAACCTCTGTGTCTGGATCATCAATCAAATTAAACAGTGCTTTTATTTCTTTGTTCTTTTGCATATTATAATTCTTCTAAAGGTGTAGTACAATATAATAACGAAAGATGGTGCGTTTTAATTTTGTGAAGATGTGCAAATAGTTATCCCCATAACGAAACATTGGGTAGCATAAAATAAAACATTATAAACGTTGAGAAGAGACGAATTTAGCTATTTGACGATTTATCCTTGTGCTTCAATTCCTTAAATAATTGCTCATTTTGTTCATACTTAAAGCTATTGTAAAAAATAGCTAAAAAAAGTGTTATCAGAAGTAAAGCAACAAACAAAACAATTGGGTTTAGTTTGGTATTAGCATCCATTGTTGCTCGTTTGTACCAGTCAGCTCCTAAGCAGATTAAAACCAATATACTAAATACTAACCCAACAGTAAATCCTTTAACAAAAAAGAAGGGATTTAGCTTACTTTCTTCCCTTTTTTTAGACCAGTATGCAATAAACTTTTGCTCTTCAATAGTAATCATTAGCAAATATATCGTCAATACTATTTGATTTTTTGAACAGTACCTTACATTTGCGTTATAACCAATTGCATAGATGAAACTATTTAAAAAATATGGCTTGTTTCTTTTTTGGCTTGTATTAATTTTAGACTGTACTTTAACCATATTTAACAATGTAGAATATAGAGTTTACACCAAGCCTTTTTTAATGCCCATTCTGGTTTTGTATTTTTATTTAAACACTAATAAAAGTCGGCACGCTCTCACTAAAACTTGGGTTTATCTTAGTCTCTTAATTTCGTGGGCTAGTGAACTACTTTTTTTATACAATAGTAGCTTACAAAGCAAGTCTGATATTTTGCAAAAACACCCAGGAGATCAATTTTTAGTAATAGCAGTCATAGGTTTATTAATCACTTTTGTTATCTATGGAATGTTGTTTAATAAAATGCATAAGTTTAATATTAAAGACTGTCAAGAAGCATTTATAGCAATGGTTGGCTTATCTATTATTGGATTAATTTTCTACAAGTTTCTTACCATTGAAAAAATAGAATTAAGGTTTAAATCTTTGGTAATTAATAGTATAATTATAATGTCTTTGGTGATGGGTTTAGCTACTAATGTATATAAAAATAAAATAAGAAAAAATATGGCATATCAGTTTTTCATACCAGGTTTTTTCATTATTACAATTTCTGTTTATATCGTTTTTGCACACCGTTTTTTACTTCAAGATGCAGAGTTTTTGCCCCCAGTAATTGTGTTAACTTATGGCTTTGGTCAAATGCTTATTGTGCGTGGTTTTACAAAATATTTAAAGGCATAATGCCTGAAAAGTGTTTGTAGTTTGTTGTTGTAGTAACACGCCCCTCTTTGCTACTATCTTCTCAATAATTTCTTTGTTGTAATTTCTAATAGTTATAAGCGTTAATTGCTTTTGCAATTGCACATCAAAAATTGCAGCAGCTTTTGTAGCTAATTCTTCCAATTTATTCTCATTATTGTCTATGCAAACTTGCACACTAATAGCACCAGTTTGAATGAGATTTGGTTTAATCTTTACCTCTTCAAAAAGGTTATATAAAAAGCTCATTGGCTTCTCTCCTACAAACGAAAAATCCTGACTATGCAAGTGCATCAACACTTGATTTTCTTTAACAACAATAATTGGCGGAAGTTCTTTTATTGTTTTATTGTGAATAGTAGTGCCAGGCAATGCAGCATTTAAAAAACACTTTACAATCAGCGGAATATTTTTGTTTTGAAGTGGTTTAATTGTTTTGGGATGAATAACCTGAGCACCATAAAAAGCCATTTCAATTACGTCCTCAAAATTCAGTTCAGAAATAAGTTCTGCATCTTCAAATTGTTTAGGATCTGCATTCATTACACCTTCAACATCTTTCCAAATTGTAAGGCTTTCTGCATTTAAAATATTTGCAAAAACAGCAGCAGTATAATCACTTCCTTCTCTGCCCAAAGTGGTTGTTTCATTATCGTCTGTTGCACCAATAAATCCCTGTGTGATATATATATTATTGAGTTTATTATTTATCGCTATTGCATTTCCAACTTTGTTTTCAGTAAACTGCCAATCAATATTCGCATCACAAAAATTATTATCAGTCCTTATAATATCTCTTACATCAAGCCACGTATTTTCAATATTAATTTCATTCAAATAATGACTAATAACACTAGTACTCAAAAGCTCGCCAATGCTCACTATTTGGTCATAATAATAATCGTATTTTCTAACAGGTTTATCGTGCAATAACCATTCTGCTTCTGTAAAAAAACTTGCCAAATCATCTTTACACAAATCAAAATTTTGTGGTAGCAATTGTTGTGCTATAGCCAAGTGTCGCTGCTTTACTTCATCAAATAATTGCAGAGCTTCTATGGTATTTTCTTCAAAAAAAGATTGAGCAACTTTCTCTAACGCATTGGTAGTTTTCCCCATTGCAGAAATGATAATTACCAAATTTTCATTGGAATATTTTTGCAAAATAGCTGCTATATTTTTTATTCGTTCAACACTATTTACACTAGCTCCACCAAACTTAAAAACCTTCATAATTTATTTTTGATATCAACAAAAAAATATTTTTTTTTCAACCCAATTTAGTACGATGTCAACAATAGTTTTTATGTGAAATTTATTGTGCTTTCTTTTCAATTTTATTCACCTCATACATTATACTACTGAAGATACTATTGCCCAAAACCTCAGCTCCTCTTGCATTTAAGTGTGTATAATCTTTTGCAGCAAGCTGTGGATTTCCATTTGCCCAATTAACCATACTGTTGTATCCACCCATACTATAATAAGTGTTGAAGAAAGAAATTTTAGTATCAAAAGCTATACGCTCTTGTGTAGCAATAAGACTATCCATACCAATGGCTGTGTGTGTTCCATTGGCATATTTAAAAGATTTATCAGCAGAACTAATCAATAAAAAATCCGAGTTATTAAAACATTTTTTTAGCCTATTAACCGATGGAATCATTGCTCTATAATACCAATCAAAACTATTGTTATTAGGCTTGTTCAGCACATTAACACCATACTGCATTATAATTAAATCATAGGGTTGCATCGTTGCAACTTCTTTAAGAAAAGTAGTGTCAATATTTACAAAGTCAAAACCACCTGCACCACGAAAAGAAAAGTTGTCAATGATAACTCCATCCTGCGTTTCAAATGAAACGCCATAGATAGGTAGCGATGCATCAGACACTTCTAATTTAATATTCGATTTAAAGCTACTATCAATTAAAATTTGATTAAATAAATCGGTAGGTTTTATACTATTAAAAATACTGTTGATGGCCAATTTTCCGCTACCTGATTTATAACCACAAAGTAAGTATTTTTTTAATGGTAACGATTTGTAAGTATATGTTTTATCATCAACTTCCATCCAGTTATAGCCATTGCTAAAGAATGTTTTTCCAGAGAGATATAATGCAGAAGATGATATGCGAGATTTAAAATTACTCTCTCGCCATTTTGTAGAAAATGTATGTTTAACACTTGTTCTAAACCCAGCAACAGCAGAGGTTACAGGCACAAACCCAACTCCACTCCCCCCAAAATTTACTTGTAATAATTTTCTTAAAGTTTGTGAGACTAAATCGCCCTCAATCATACTATCACCCAAATAGGCAATACGAATTTTCCCTTTTTTATTCTTTCGCAATGCAATTAGCTTTTTTATAAAAGCATCTATTGCGACACTATTAGTATCAACAGAAAAATTTGTAATTTTATTAGGGATATTAAAGTGCTTTAAACGCTCTGTAGAATTGTTAATTTTTACAACCGTATCTGTTGCTATTATTTGTTTCCCAGCATCAATATTTTCTCTTACAGTCACTTGTTTTGTGGTGGAATCTTGCTTAATAATATCACTGATAATACTAATGTTTTGTAGCTGCAAACTATTAATTTTATTGAGATGCACAAACAATGACAAAGCAAGTAAACTACCTGTTGCAAGCAACACAAACTGCAATACTTTTTTGTTTTGATTCATTGTTATATGTTGTACAAAATAAGTTGGTTTATATTTTCTATAAATACTTTTTATGCACACCATTTTTTATGTAAATTTTTAACTTTTCTTTAACAAACATCGTCACTAAATTTGTATTGCAATCTTAATAAAAGAGTTTTAAATATTACTGTAGTTTGGTTTCATATTGGTTGTTGTTTTGTGGTTTTAAACGAAGCCGTTCAATGAATAATTGAGCGGCTTTTGCTTTTGTAAATGAAGAAAAAACGAATTTAATAACTTTACTTTGCAAATATGGCATCCATCAATTTAGATAATTGGCAACAGCAAAGTGCCGACCACCAAAAGCAATACAAACATTTCCTAAAAAATCCAGACAAAAACAAAGTCTTAAAGCAACTACCAAAGTTGCACGAAGAAGCATTTAGCAAAATAGACTGCTTAGCTTGTGCTTCTTGTTGCAAAAACTATTCTCCAAGATTCAAAACAACCGATATTAAGCGAATTAGCAAGCATTTAAAAATGCGAGAGAGTATATTTATAGATACTTACCTAAAACTCGACACAGAGGGCGATTATGTAGCAAAATCGGCACCTTGTCCTTTCTTAGGTAGCGATAATTTTTGCAGTATCTACCAAGAACGTCCATCAGACTGTAGAAGATTCCCCTACACCGATGAAGATGTTTTAATTAAAAGAGCCAACCTAACTTCAATCAATTCTACATTTTGCCCAGCAGTATTCTATGTGCTTGAAAAACTATTGGAAAAATAGACTCATCTCATTATAAAATATTTCGTTTAAAACAAAGAACCTGTTAGCAAGCTAACAGGTTCTTTGTTTATTTAAAATGTTCTTGTGTAATTACAATGTTGTAGTCGCTATAGGAGCATTTGATTGTCTTCCTTGAACTCTACCACTACTCATTAAGCCATCATACTGTTTCATCAACAAATAAGTTTCAATTTGTTGTAATGTATCCAATATAACACCTACCATAATCAACAAACTTGTTCCACCAAAAAATGTACTGAACTGGTTAGTTACGCCAAGTTTTTGAGCGATACCAGGCATAATACCTACAACAGCTAAAAATATAGCACCAGGTAACGTTATTTTGTCCATTATAGAACCAATATAATCTGCTGTTGGTTGTCCAGGTTTAATACCAGGAATAAACCCATTACTACGCTTTAAATCTTCAGAAATTTGATTAGGGTTAAATATTAAAGCTGTGTAAAGGAAAGTAAATCCAATAACCATTATTGAATAAATAACCATATACCATACATTTGTATGATCATTTAAAAATCCTTTGGAAGCACTGTTTCCTAACCCGACAACAAAACCGATAAAGAATAAAATTGCCTGCGCAAAAATGATAGGCATTACACCCGCAGCATTA
>JANYEP010000077.1 GCA_025363075.1 Chitinophagaceae bacterium
ACTCAAATCTTCTTTTAACACCTTTAAAATTTGCTAATGCCACCTTTATTTTTTCATCATCAATTCTTAAATATTTAGCTACACTAATTGCAGCTAAAGCATTTTCAATATTGTGTAATCCCCCCATATTTAACACAACATCTTTTATTATCCAATAATTATTAATTACATCAAAATGGTATGAACCATTAATGACTTGCAAGTTATCAATATGAGTGTTCGCATTTTTATCACTCACACTATATGTACATAAGTCTGGTGTTGTAAACTTTTCTCTAATATGCAAGCCGTGTTTTAAAATTAAACAACCGCCCTCTTTTATTTTTTGAGAGAATTGAATAAAGGCATTTTCAACTTCTTCTGCAGTTCCATAAATATCTAAATGATCTGCATCAACAGCAGTAATGATGGCAATGTTGGGAGAAAGCTTTAAAAAACTTCTATCATATTCATCAGCTTCAACAACAACATTATTCGCTTTACTGCTCCAAAAGTTAGTATTGTAGTTTGCAGCAATTCCACCCAAAAAAGCATTGCAACCAAAACCTGTATCTCTCAGCAAATGACCAATCATTGTGCTGGTTGTAGTTTTGCCATGAGTGCCTGCAACACAAATATTGAAGGAGTTTTCAGTAATAATTTTTAATACATCGCTGCGTTTATAAACTGTATAATTATTATTGATGTAATAATTTAACTCGCTATGATCTTTTGGAATTGCTGGTGTGTAAACAACAAAATCAACTTGTTTTGGAATGAGGTCAACATTATCTTCAAAATGAATTTCAATACCTTCTTCTTGCAATTGTTTTGTTAATATTGTTTCTGTTTTATCATAGCCCCAAACCTTTACTCCTTGTGCATTATAATAACGTGCAATGGCACTCATTCCAATGCCGCCAATACCTATAAAATAAATGTTATTTGGTTTCTTCGTCATTTTAAATTTATAGTTCAATATTTAAAATAGTTTTAGCAATAACCTCATCTGCGTTTGTAATTGCAAACCTGGCAATTGCATTCTGCATAGTTTGTTGAGCAGATATATTCTCTGATAGTGCAATAACTGTGTTAACTAAATCAATTTTCACATTTTCATTTTTTATTAAAATAGCTGCATTTTTGTTTACCAAGCTTTGTGCATTTGCAGTTTGATGATCTTCAGCAGCAAAAGGAAAAGGCACAAATACAACAGGCTTTTTTGCTACACACAATTCTGCAACACTCATTGCTCCACTTCTACTAATAACAACATCAGCTGCTGCATAAGCCATTTCCATTTTTTCTATAAAAGCATTTACCCAAATGCCCTTTTTATCTTTTGCAATAGCTATAAATTGTTCAGCTGTGGTTTTGCCTGTTTGCCAAATTAGTTGAATATTTTTATTTACAAATTCATTCAAACCCAGTGCTATGGCTTCATTGATAGACTTTGCCCCTAAACTTCCACCAACAATTAAAACAGTTTTTTTATTTGTATCTAATCCAAAAAAATTAATAGCTTCTTCTTTTGAAACATTGCTATCAACTATAGTTTTTCTAACAGGATTTCCTGTTATCATTATTTTATTTTTAGGAAAAAACTTTTCCATTCCATCACTTGCAACAAAAATTTTAGTTGCATTTTTTCCAAGCATTATATTGCTTTTTCCAGCAAACGAATTGCTTTCGTGTATATAAGTTTTAATGCCTTTGCTCTGACAAAATTTTAAAACAGGAAAACTTGAATAACCACCAACGCCAATAGCAGCAGTAGGTTTAAACTCATTTACAATTTTTCTAACCTGCCAAAAACTTTTAATCAATTTTAATGGCAATGAAATATTTTTTAGCAATGAACTTCTGTTAAACCCCGCAATATCAAGCCCTTTAATGCTGTAGCCAGCCTGTGGCACTTTTTCCATTTCCATTTTCCCATTTGCACCAACAAACAAAATTTGTGCATCAGGGTTCATTCTTTTTATGGCATTTGCAATAGCAATTGCAGGGAAAATATGACCACCAGTGCCGCCACCTGCAATAATAAATTTTTGACTATTTACTGCAATAGCTGGGTCTATTTTATTTTGAGAATTGTTGTTATTCATTTTTATAAAAATCTATGCAGATTGTATTGCTTGTTCTGGTTTATTAATAGGAGATTCTACTCCTTCTAATTTTTCAACATTTCTACCCACACTCAAGATAATTCCAATGCTTGCACAAGTAAATAAATAAGAGCTTCCACCCATACTTACCAATGGGAGTGTAACGCCTGTAACAGGTACTAATCCTACACTTACAGCCATATTAGCAAGTGCTTGTATAACTAAAGTAAAGCTTAAACCCAATGCCAAAAAAGCACCAAATGCATAAGGAAATTTTCTATAAATTCTAATACATCTGTATAAAAAAAGAATATAAATAAAAA
>JANYEP010000098.1 GCA_025363075.1 Chitinophagaceae bacterium
AAAGACATATAATGATACGCCCTTTGTTTTTACTATTTCTTCACAAACTTCTCTACAACTTTTGTTTCGTTTGATGTAATCTCTACAAAGTAAGCAACCTATCAGTAGGAACTTACTTTGTAGAGATTACATCAAACGAAACAAAAGTTGTAGAGAAGTTTGTGAAGAAATAGTAAAAACAAAGGGCGTATCATTATATGTCTTTGCAGTAATAAAAAAAGCCTCAGCATTTAGATAAATGCTGAGGCTTTTTATTATTGTTTTGTTTTCTAAACTACATCTTAAATAAATCTTTATTGTTAATAGCCCAAAGCATCAAGCTGTTTTTTTCCTTTGGTAAATTTAGCTTATCAATGATATTGGTTCTATGCTTTTCAACGGTTTTATCGCTAATAAATAATGCTTCTGCAATTTGTTTTGTTGAATATTGGTTTGCTATTAATTCAGTTATTTTTACTTCGGACTGTGTTAGGTTTTTTAATACTGAATGATTGCTTTCATTAAAATCATACAATACTTCTGTTTCCATTTTTTTTGATAAATACACTTCTTTTTTCAACACACTTTCAATACAATCTTCAAGTTCATCCAATGCATTCTCTTTTAATAAATAGCCGTATAATCCAAAGTTTTTTGCTTTGTTAAAAATGCTAAATTCTTTATGCATTGTTAGTAGTATTACTTTTGTTCTAAGCCTTTCGGTATATATTTTTTCTAAAATTTCCAACCCAGTCATCCCAGGCATATTAATGTCTAAAATGGCTATTGATGGCTGATGTGCTTTTATCAGGTTGTAGGCAGCAATGCCATTGCTACACACATTTTGCACAGTATGCCCTAAGCTGGTTACAAAAGATTTTGTACCAATTACTGTCAATGGATGGTCGTCTGCTATTAAAATATCAACTTTCATTTTTTACTGGAATTTTTATTTGAATGATAGTTCCTTTATTGCTTGATGTTATTTCAAAATTTCCTTCAAGCATATCTGTTCTAAACTTTATGTTATGCAATCCAAAAGAGGTGTTGTTGGCTAAAGTTTCTTTAATGTTAAAGCCACAGCCACTGTCTTTAATACAAAGCGATACGTGGGTTTTGTGATGAATTAATTCTACATAAACAGCATGAGCATTGGCATATTTTATTACATTGTTCAAGGCTTCCTGCACAATTCTAAACAAGTGCAATTCTGCATTAATGTTTAAATTGTATGTGTATTCAATATGCTGGTTGATGATAAACTTATGTTGTTGTTGAAATCGTATAAAAAGGTTTTCTAAACTTAGTTTCAAGCCAAGTTTTTCAAACATTACTGGCGATAAATTTCTGCTGATATTCCTCACGCCATTAATGATGTCATCAATATTTGCCTTGGTTTGTGTGGAGTGCTCTTCAATGCTTTTAAGGTATAATAATTCGTGGTTAATGCTATCGTGCAAGTCAATAGCAACACGTCTTTTCTCTTCTTCGGAGTGAATGAACATTTCATTGCTGTAGTGCAAGTACAGCTTTTGTTGCTTTTTTAGTTTAGCTTGTTTTTGCCAAAGCAAATAAGCAAATGCCAAAGCAAATAGTAATACAATGCTTACAATTAAAAAGAAGATAGTTGTTTGCTTGATTTTTATTTCTTTTTTGTTAAGTTCAATTTGTTTGGTCAATTTGTCTTCATCAAACTTTTTTTCTAATTCTTGCATTTTAAAAGCAAACTCATTTGACCTATACACAGTATTTGCAGAATCCATAATTGCATAATACTTAAAGGCATTTTTATAGTCTCCTAATTTTTCATATCCCTGATACATAGATTCGTTGAGGTAGGATACATATTTTAAAATGCCACTGTTTTTTGCATTTCTCATTCCTCTGTTGTAAGCATCTTGCATTGCTTTAATATTGTGCATAGCAGCAAATAGCACTATTTTTTTTCCATAGATGATGGGCAGGTTATCAGGCGAAACCTCACTGGTAATAAGTAAGGCACTATCATAATCAATGGCAGCATTTTTATAATCCTTGTTTAAATAACTTAAATAGGCTTCTTGCATATAAATTAATCCAGCTTCTTCATCATCCAAATCAGCATAATTATCCTTTTGCATCAAGTGCATCAGGCTATCAGATTCATCGTAATGCTGAATGTCGAACAGCATTAAACATTTTTGAAATTGGTATTTGTGCAAATAAAAAATAGGTTCTGTAGTCTTTGTACCATAAGCATTAGCTGAGTCTAAGTATTTGGATACATTCTCGTAATCAAACACTCTTTTATGTGTTGTTGATAGGTATAAATAAATATAAAATTTATCATCGTTGGTAGCAGTAGCATTGTTAAGGTATGTTTTAAGCAAATACTTGCTACTATCGTATTTAAAGGCATTATTTAGTGCATATATCCTACGTTCCAATTGCAACATTGCTTTGGTTTGAGCAGTTGTATTTGCACAAATAATTGTAATGAATAACAGTAGTAATATTTTTCTCATTTATAATTTGGTATTGCAAAGAAACCATTTTTATTAACCTAAAAAATAAGGGTTACCCCTTATTGCCTACCTCAACTATCGTTAAGATGTTTGCAACTTAAATAATTACAATATGAAACAAAATTTATGCAAAACATTCTTGCCCTTTATTGCAGCTTTTATAATGCTGCTTTTGGGCATTAAAGCAAACGCCCAAACCGTAACTTATCCTTTTGCCTCGTTAACTGGCACTTCTAACCCTAAAGGATTGGTTTTAGATGCCAGTGGCAATATGTATGTAGCCAATTCTGGAGAGGTAAGTAAAATATCGAGTACTGGCGTGGTTACCCAATCGTGGGTTACTAATATTAATAATACTATTGGCATTGCCATAGACGGCAATGGTAATTTATACCTGCCAAATAATATAAATCAAGCTCTGTATAAAATCACCCCATCTGGCACTAGATCTGTTCCAGCATCATTAACTCACGGGGCTGTGGGTGTTGTTGCAGATGCTGCTGGCAATGCTTATGTTTGCAATACTGATAGAAGCATTTCTAAATTATCTGCCAATGGCACATTTAATGCCACTTGGACTTTTGTAGGATACAGTACCCCATCTTGCATAGCAATTGACCTTAGTGGAAATTTATATATTGGCTATTCTGATGATTATAGAATATCCCAAATAACACCTGCTGGTGTTGTAACTGAGACTTGGAGTTCTGTTGGCTTTGGACGAAATACAAAATCGGTGGTTATTAATCCCCTTGGTATAATGTTCACATTGAATGACGATAATACTGCAACTAAATATACTGTTGGTGTAAGCCCAGTTAATTATGCACTTTCCCCATCCCTACATTACAAATCTTTAGCAGCAGATGGTGGAGGTAATGCATATTATGTTGGCGATTATACTGTTAGTAGATTATCGAGTGCAGGTGTATTTACTAAGTACTGGGTTCAGTATTATGGTGGTTGTTGTGGTTCGCCACAGGTTGCTGTTACTGACACCAAGGGTAATGTTTATACTGGTAATTATTATACAAATATTAGCAATACTACTTTCTTTTCAAGCATTGCTAAAATAAGCAGCAGTAGCTACACTACTTTTACAGCCTCTGCCTGTGGCACTTACACTTGGGCAGCCAAAGGCAATAAGGTTTATACAACAAGCAATTATACAGATACCATTAAATTGGTAAATGCAGGTGGCTTCGATAGTATTGTAACACTTAATCTTTCGTTGATACCTACTATTACAGCCAACCTTGTAGCTACTACGCCAAGCCGTTGTGGTGCTAATGGCATTGTAAATATTATCCCAACTGTGGGCTACGATAGTATTAGTAGCAATAATTTTTCGAGTGCCGTTGCTGCCCCTTACTACACTAATGGCAACGCAACTATTGATAACGGTGAAATGCAATTAACCAATAGTAGCAGCCAAAATGGTGCATTGTATTATACACCTGCTAATAATTTAGCAAATGCCCTTACTATAAATTTTGATTTGGATGTGTATAGCAATCAAGCCAGTGGCAACAGTATTGCAGATGGTATGAGTTTTAACTATGGTGCAATGTCTGCTTCTGCCAATGGCAATGAAGATGGAATGTTGAGTGGCAATGGCTTGGTGGTATCTTTTAAAGAATTTGGAACCCAAAGAATAGAAATTAAATACAATGGTACTCTATTAGGCACTTATAATGCCGATATACACAGCCCCAAAATTAGAAAAGTACAAATAGCCATAACTAATGATGGTAAATTGAGTATGCGTTTGGGAAATGATATTATTTGCAACAATCTTAACCTTGGCAGCAGTTATGCAACAGATGATAAAAGCACTTGGATATTGGGTTGGGGTGCAAGATGTGGAGGTTCTTACAATCGCCACGCCATAGACAATATAGAAATTTATAACAACAATGGTGTGCAATTTTCTACAGATGCGTGGGCAACAAAATCGCCTTTGCCATTTATTAGTTCAAATGCCAATAGTGTAACATTAGTAGCTGGTAGCAGCACTTGCAGCAGCAGTATTGGCACAGCCAATATTGCTTACAATTTAAGCAATTATGTTACCACCAAAAGCACAACAACCAATTGCTTAACCAGAACACTTACTACAACGAATACTTTGCCATTGGATACTTTGGTATGGACAGACTTTGCAAGCAGGCCAACGCTAAGTAATTTTAGTGATTTGGGTGATGCCAGTTTTGGTAATGGTATTGTGCAATTGACAAATAACTCTAACA
Source organism: Chitinophagaceae bacterium (assembly GCA_025363075.1). GTDB lineage: Bacteria > Bacteroidota > Bacteroidia > Chitinophagales > Chitinophagaceae > CAIVPM01. The sequence continues at coordinate 4,733 of JANYEP010000098.1, forward strand.
GCCAAAATGGTAGAATAGTATTTGCTGCAACACCCAATGCTGGCTCATTTACAGCTACTTTTAAAGTGAGGATTTGGGATGGTAATAATGCAGATGGCTTTAGTTTTAACTATGGCACTATTAACAATACATCTGGGGCAGCCAGTGGTATGATAAATACTGGTTCATCGGGCTTGAGTATTTGCTTTCCTACTTACAATACCAATGATGTAAATGTAAAATATGGCAATACACAAATTACTACTGTAGTTAATTCTAATAGTAATAGAACATCGAACTTTGCTACTGTTAAAGTTACTGTTTCGGCTGACAATAAACTTACTGTGCTTTGGAATAGCACAACCCTTTTTAACAACTACGATTTAGCAGCAAATTCATCTTACAAAACAGATGATAAAGCAGCTTGGCAATTTGCCTTTAGTGCAAGAACAGGTGGTGCAAATGATAAACACCAGTTGGATGATATCTTAATAACAGGCAAGCCAACATTGCTTTACAGCTATGATGGCGGTTCAACTTTTACCAACAATGATACTACTACTATTAACAATAGCAATGCAGTAAATGTGGTGGTTAAAAGTGAAGGAACTTGTGGCAACTATAGCATCAATTTTCCTGCATTAGCACCATCAACTGCTACATTTACCAAGACAGCTTGTAACAGTTATACTTGGGTTGCAAAAGGCAACAAGGGTTACACAGCAAGCAACAATACAGATACTGTAATGCTTAAAAATATTGGTGGCTGCGATAGTGTTATTACCTTAAATTTAACCATCAATAACAGCATTACAAGAAAAGATACTATTACCAAACAAACAGGACAATCGTACCTTGTAGGCACACACACTTACACCACAGCAGGCGATTATAAAGACACTTTAACAAGGGCAAATGGTTGTGATAGTATAGTATGGACGAACCTTAGTTTTACAAGCTGCACACCAACAGCATCAACGTTTACAGCCAATGCTTGTGATACTTACACTTGGGTTGCAAAAGGCAATAAAGTATATACTGCAAGCAACACAACAGATACTATTAAATTGGTAAATGCTGCTGGCTGCGATAGTATTATAACGTTGAATTTAACCATTAATACAGGCACACATAATGTAAGCACTCAGTCTGCTTGCAACAGCTATGTATGGAATGGAAGAACATATACAGCAAGCATTACAGACACTTTCAGTTATAAAAATGCAAATGGTTGTACAAGTGTTGATACATTGAAATTAACTATCAATGCTGGAACGCATAATGTAAGCATATTTACTGCTTGTAATAGTTATGTGTGGAATGGCACTACTTACACTACTAGTGGCTCAAAAACATTTAGCTATAATAATGCAAATGGTTGTGCAAGTGTTGATACTTTGAAATTAACCATTAATACAGGCACACACAATGTAACCACAAAAACTGCTTGTAATAGCTTTACTTGGAATGGAACTACTTACACAACAAGTGGCACTTACACTTATGCTTATTCAGGTGGTAGTTTTCAAACTGTAGTTGGTAACAAAAACATACCAAGTTGCCAAAATGTAGATACATTGAAACTAACCATTGTTTCCATTACTGCTACCACAAATGCTACATCAGCATCAGGTTGTGGAAGTGTTATCTATAAAGGAACTACTTATACTTCATCTACTGTTGTGAGAGATACTTTAAGAACAGGTGCAGGTTGTGATAGTGTTTACAATGTGGCAACTATTACTGTAAACAGTGCTATTACAACCACAAATGCTACATCAGCATCTGGTTGTGGAAGTGTTATCTATAAAGGAACTACATATACTTCATCAACTGTTGTAAGAGATACTTTAAGAACTGGTGCAGGATGCGATAGTGTTTACAATGTGGCAACTATTACTGTAAACACAGCAACACACAATGTAACAACACAAACAGCTTGTAACAGCTATACTTGGAATGGAACTACTTACACAACAAGTGGAACAAAAACCTTTAGCTACAATAACAGCAATGGTTGTGCAAGTGTAGATACATTGAAATTGACTATTAATACAGCAACTCATAATGTAAGCACACAAACAGCTTGCAACACTTATACTTGGAATGGCAGAACTTACACAGTTTCAACTGTTGATACATTTAGCTACAACAATGCAAATGGTTGTGCAAGTGTAGATACATTAAAGTTAACTATTAATTCAGCAGCACCCACTGCAAGCAATCAAACACTTTGTGCAGGATCAACTGTTGCTGATTTAGTTGCTACTGGTGCTAATATTAAATGGTATGCAGCAGCTACTGGTGGTGCAGCTTTGGCAACTACAACAGTATTGACGAATAGTTCAATTTATTATGCCTCACAAACCATTGGTGGTTGCGAAAGTAGCACAAGGGCTTCGGCAACTGTTTCTTTACAAGGCGAAATAATCCCAAGACAAGATACTTCTTTTTGCAGCAATAGTGCCAATGTAAGCATTCCATTGCAAGGCAGTGCTGGCAATACTTACACGTGGACAGCAACACAAAATGGAACTGGTGTATCAGCTACTGGTTCTACATTTTCACCTTTTGGTCCACCAAGCAATAACATTTCATTTGCCACAACTACTAATACTGGCAATACTGTAAAAAAAGACACAGTAATTGTTAGTGCCAATTATACTATTCCTGCCACTTATGCTATTACTGATGGCAGCTATTCATTTGCAGATACCACTGGGTCTATTTACTTAAACTATGCAACAGATTTTCCGAATAGCACATTTATTGGTGGCACACCATATTTAACAAGCAGCATTGCACTTGGCTTTACATTTAATTTTTATGGTACCAATTACACCAGCCTTTACATTGGCAAAGGGGGTTCTGTAAATTTCGATTTAGGAGGTAATGATCCATTAAATCCATTTGGTGGATCTACAAAAGTTATTTCAGGTCAGGCACGTGGATGGACTGCTGATGCTACAACAAAAATTAGTTATAAAATTTCGGGAACAGCACCCAATAGAAAATTGCTCGTAACTTATATAAACTTAAAAAAACCTGCTGATGGTGGTAATGTAAACTTCACCTACACTTACACAGCAGACCCAGTAGCAGGATATGGAACTTTTCAAATTGTTTTAAATGAAACAAGCAATACAATAGTAAGTACCAAGCAATCTGTGCCTTCATTAATTCGTACTACAGTTTCTTTTAACGGCGGTGGTACTGTTCAAGAAACTGAAAATGGAAACCAAGAAGGTGTAAGGGATGGTCAAAGTTCAATTTATGTTACAGGTAGAGGTCCTAGTGGTGCCTGGATAAAAATATTAAATGAAACAAAAATATTTACCCCAGTTGCTGTTTCAACTTGCCCTGTAAGAAAAGATACCTTTTATGTTAGTGTAAATCCAGTACCAAAAGTAGATAGCATTGCAACTGTAAAAGGCTGCCTAGGTGGCACTACAGCAGCAATTAACTTTACAACACCAATAACTGGTGGCACTGTTTACTATAAATGGACGAATAATAAAACAAGTATTGGTTTAGGTGCAAGTGGCAATGGCAATATACCAGCATTTACTACAAACAACACATCTGATACTGCTACGATTACTGTTACTCCTTATATGTTAAGAACAATAGCAGACACTTGTTTCGGCACTTCACGAAGTTTTGCTGTGGTATTGGTTG
>JANYEP010000218.1 GCA_025363075.1 Chitinophagaceae bacterium
GCAGCCTGTGGCTGCTGTGGGCTTTCCACTTCTATCCCTTACGCAGCCAAACTTTAGTATCACTATTCAACTATTAGCTTCTCACTTTTTACTTCACCTTTTGCTGTTGTTATTTGCACCACATAAACACCCTTTGCATAATGATGAATGTTGAGTGATAAACGATGAATATTACCGTCATTTCGAACGAAGTGAGAAATCTCCCTCCCCAAATAATCAAATACTTTCACTTCTTTCATCCCCTCTTTACACTCAATATTCACTATATCTTTCGCAGGGTTGGGATAAATGTTAATGTTTAATGATGAATTGTTAATGGTTAATTTCTTTATTTCTGTGTAATTCATTTTTCCGTCTTTGTCTATGCTTTCTATTCTATAGTAATTATCTCCAAAAGAAGGACTGTTGTCTGTAAAACTATATTCATTATAACTAAAACCCTTTGCATTTATCTTACCTATCGTTGTAAAGTTTTTGCCGTCTTTACTTCTTTGAATATTAAAGTGTGAAACATTAATTTCATTGGCTGTTGTCCAAATATTCTCAACAGATTGCTTCGTGCCTCGCAATGACGAATTGGGGTCATCATTAATCACTAATAATTTATAACTAATCATTTTCAAAGGCAAAGGTGTAACGTTTACGTACACCGTGTCCTTTGAAAAACACCCATTCACCGTTTGTTGCAACACATAAAAATAACTGCCACTTGCAGTAGGCGTTACCCAAAAGCCAGGTCTTATGCTATCTATAAGTGTTGTACCATTGGCATACCATTTCACACTATCCAAGCCATTGGTTAAACTACCTATAAACACACTATCCCCTACCTTAATAGTTGTATCTCGCCCTGCATCTGCTTTTAGGCAAAAGCTATCAAGCGGAATTACCGAAACATCGTCTATAAAATAACCTGCACAATCGCATTGGGCAGTAGTGTTATTTATTAGCTTGGTATTTGTTTGGTTTCCATTTTTAAAATTACCAATAGTTATAAACCTTTCCCCTCCCTGTGCCTTAAAAATGCTGCTCACCTTTACCCAGTTTTGTGTATCAACAATTATGGGATTGCCATAGTTATAAACCTGTGCATTACCAATTATCACTCCTCTGGGGTCAACCAAGGTGTCAACATAAATAGCTTTTTTTGTTAGTAAAATGGAAATATTATTGCTACCATAAGCAACAATATCACCGGCACTTGCATAAAATTCACCATAGTAATATTTACCTAATGTAAGACTGTCTTTTAATTTTGTTTGTAAATATATTCTTTCGGAATTAGGTGCTGAATGAAGATAAGTTTGAATCACAGCATAAGCTTGCCCAGTGTGTGCATATTGATAACCATCACTATTGTATGGAACACTTGCATACCAGACAGATGAACAACTATTAACATATAAGCCATTTTGGTACATTGCAATGGTAGGCGTGTACCAAGGGTGTGGTAGCAAGTCAAGGGTATCAGTTGGGCAAATTACGCTATCCTCAAAGCTACCATTTGGTACTAAATTATACTGGCTATAGCCATTAATACCTCTTGTTTATATTGCTGTATTGTTTCATACTATTCCAATATTACTTTTTTCACTTCCTGTTTTCCAGTGCTGCAATTTAATACATTTTCCGCCTTTGTTGGTCTTCGCTTCCATCTTCGCCGTTGTTGCGTGTTCTTCACCAACAACAAAATCTACGCTTCCAAATGTGTTAAAAAATTTCATATAATTTATTAAAGAATAATTTTAAAATATTCCATCATCAAATATAATAATAAAAAATTGTTGGTGAAGAACACACAATAGCGAAATGTCAAGTTTGACGTTGGAGACCTCAAGTTTGAGGTAGGATAACCCCAAATTTGACGTTGGAGACCTCAAGTTTGAGGTTTTTGCTTCATTTCCATTGCTATTTTGTCTTTTTGGTCTTCGCTTCTATAGTCGCCGTTGGTGCATGTTCTTCATCAACAACCCATACATTATTCCACCACCAACTTTTCATTAAATACTTCATTATGTATTGTTTTTACTCGTAACAAATATATCCCCTTTGCATAATTCTGAATGTTTAGTAACAAATGCCTACCGTCATTGCGAGATATAAAGCAATCTCTTGACCAAAACTATTAAATACTTTCACGGGACTTTCAATAAAATATTCCTGCCTCGTAATTTGTAAATCTTACATCTAAAATTCAAAATTTTTTTCTGTCACTTTTTCATCTCCTCTTATCTCTTCAACGAACTCAAGTCGGAGGATTGACGGAGGAACATTTTGGCAGGTATAAACAAAAAATATTACAATTTTACCCTCAAGCTGTTAACTTCGCTCGATTTTGTGCAGAAAGATTACCGTTATCAAAACAACAAATGAAACTATCAACAAAGCATCTACTAGGCATTAAAAATTTACACAAAGAAGATATTGAATTAATACTTTCTACCGCTAAAGAGTTTAAAGATGTTTTGCAAAGACCTATTAAAAAAGTTCCTTCGTTGCGAGATGTTACAATAGTCAATTTATTTTACGAAAACTCAACAAGAACACGCATTTCATTTGAGCTTGCAGAAAAAAGATTAAGTGCCGATACAATTAATTTCACTGTGTCTGGCTCTAGTGCTGCCAAAGGAGAAACATTGCTTGACACCGTAAACAACATTCTTAGTATGAAGGTTGATATGGTGGTGATGAGGCATAGTGCAAGTGGAGCTCCACATTTTTTATCAAAACACATTCCTGCAGCTATTGTAAACGCTGGTGATGGCATTAATGAACATCCTACACAAGCATTGCTTGATGCTTATTCAATGACAGAAAAATTTGGTAGCCTACAAGGTTTAAATGTTGCTTTGATTGGTGATATAATGCACAGTCGTGTGGCTCTTAGCAATATTTATTTATTAAAAAAAATGGGAGCAAATGTTACCGTTGTTGGACCTCCTACATTAATTCCAAAATACATTAAAGAAGCTCTTGATGTAAATGTTGAGTATGATATAAGAAAAGGATTACAGTGGTGCGATGTTGCCAATGTACTACGCATTCAATTGGAAAGACAAAACCAACCACTCTTCTCATCCTTGAGAGAATACAATATAGCTTATGGTGTAAGTAAAAAATTGTTAGACAGCTTAGGAAAAGAAATTACTATTATGCACCCAGGCCCAATAAACAGAGGTGTCGAACTTGATAGTGATGTTGCAGATGGCTCTCAATCCATCATATTAAATCAAGTTGAAAATGGCGTTGCAGTAAGGATGGCTGTTTTGTATTTGCTAAGTGATAGAGGATAACTAAAATGATACTTTACAAATCAGTAGAACGATTTCTTTTTAAAAATATTGTGCAAATAATTCTCAAATATCAATAAATTCATTATCTTGCAGCCTCAATCGAAAATTACAATATGTAGTTAAGATGAAAAACCAATCTATTTTGAGTCCAGTCTTTTATGAATTCAAAGCCCGTGTTTAATCTTTCCCTTCCTTAGACTTTATTTATCCTGTTAATTGTTTTAAATGGTTAACCCGTTCCCTTTATATCTTAAACAATTAAAAAAAGGAGCAATTATGAAACAAGTATTCTTAAAATCGTTACGCCCAATTTTTATTGGAACAACGTTGTGTGCTACGTTATTTGTGGCAACAGGTTTTCGATCGAATCCATCAAATCCATTTGCGTTAATAAACACAAATGAGAATAATGATGGTGATGGAGAGAAGCCATTAGTTGGTGGTTTAAACACATCGTTTATAACCTTTGCATCATTAGATGCCCAAACAGAGGCATACATACCAAGTAATAAAGTGTACAACAGATATGATGCTCTTGCTCTTCGCAGCAATTTAGAACAACTACACAGTGCAGACCCCAACAACTTAGCTATTTGTATGGCTTTGGTTAAATTTCACGCTAATGCTCCCAATTTTTCTGGCGGATTTAAAGGTTCTGCTTTGCAATATGCAGCAAGCATTTATCGCCAAAATAGTTATGCCGGATGCTTGGCTTATGAATATATTTATACCAAAAACTATGACTTTGTAAATGCCGAAAGATGGTATAAAAACTCTCTCATAAGTCGTTTAAATACTGGAATGGAATGGAGAGAAGTGAAATATACTAAGGTTGCACCTTTTGGTGTTGCTGTTACTGGAGATTTTAGTAATGGTAAACCACAACCTTTATATCAAAATATTTGGGGAAGCTATACACGAAAAATAATGGTTCCAAAATGTGCTGGAGATTGCACCTATACAATTGTTCCAGACTTTTTAAAAGATTCAAAACAAGTAAAAGGAGAATTGGTATTTGTGAATTGGTAATAACCTTTTAGATATCCACTACGAAACTTGTCAACAAAAAACCTGCTGCAATCACAGCAGGTTTTTTGTTGCTACATACCTAAACAATTTTTTAAACGTTTTGATGTTATAAAAAATCACAATAGCAGATTATTATAAGAACAATGACTGAAAATTATTATACTTATTATGAAAGCCCCATTGGTCTTATTAGAATTGGTGGAACTGATACATATATTAGTGAGGTAAGTTTTATTGATGATAAAACTAAAATTGAATATGGGGAACCCGGCATTAGTGACATTATTCACCAATGCACTGAACAATTAATTGAATTTTTTCAGGGCAAGCGAAAAGTATTTAACATACCGATACACCAAGATGGTACTGATTTTCAAAAACGAGTTTGGAATAAATTAACTGAAATCAATTATGGTAAAACCATTAGCTACCTCGATCTTGCTAAACAACTGGGAGATGAAAAAGTAATACGTGCTGCTGCCTCTACAAATGGTAGAAACAAAATAGGAATTATTGTGCCTTGCCATAGGGTTATTGGTACAGATAAAAAATTAGTTGGCTATGCAGGTGGTTTATGGCGAAAAAAATGGTTGCTCCAACATGAGTTTAGAACTGCCAATGGAATACAAACCTTGTTTTGAGTATAGTCTATTGTTTGATTTATATTTTACTCATTCTTCTAAGCAATAATTCTACATTCTCTTTTTACTTGATGCTGTTCTATTTTCATTTGCAATAAACTTTTGAGGTCTCCAATCTCCCAAAATATTTTGCAACGTATAGTTTTTTGCTTCGTCTTCATTTAATTGCTTGCTCCATTTTACCCTGTTTGTTTTATTTGCACCAGGTCCTGTGCTATTATACTCTGCATACCTTGCTGTTGCTTCGTTTGCAGGATTTTTCCAGTTATTCCATCCTTCAGCAACAATGTGTTTATCCATCCAACAATTAATATAAGTAACACTTGATGTAGAACTCCAAGGTCTGCCTAAAGAAACTTTATCAATGGCACTATCAGCAGTGAGTTTGCAATTAAAGAAAACAAAACCATAAGGCACAATACTGTTTGTGGATGCTGCTGTAACGTGCGAGTTTTTTTTGCTATGTATGTGGCAACTATCAAACACGGCTGTTGATGCACCAAAAATAAAATCTGTTGTTCCCTCTATATAGCAATGATTAAAATATTGCTTTACACCACTGCCACTTAAAAATAAAACATCCTGAAAGCCTACCATTTTACAATTAAAAAAAGAAGCCCTGTTTCCTTCAATCCTCAACGCTACTGCTTGCCCAGCATTAAATCCTGCATTGTTTTCAAAGGTTATATTTTCTGCGTAAAAGTTATCTGCATACACAAAAAAACTAGCACAAGTCCAGGTATTTAATGTATCACCATTATCAAGCTTTACCCCTTTGTGATTGTTGAAGGTAATAATCGTTTTGTCTTTATCTTCTCCTATTAAGTTAATAAAATCTTTTCTCGTATCAACCACTACCCTTTCTTTATAAATGCCATTTTTTATAAAAATTGTGACCACTTTTTTATTATTAAAAGGGATTGCATCAATAGCAGATTGAACAGTTTTATACTTTGATTTTGCATCTTGCGAAACAATTATTTTTTGATGTGCAATAGCCTGCAAAGCAATAATAGCAAAGAGAATCGTTGTAAAATATTTTTTCATTTATAACAAATATGAAGTTGCTAAACTAAGGTCAAAACACATTTGGTCAACACACACTTTTCAATTTTTTAAACTAAACCATTTTGCTTGCAATCAATTTGCTATTTTCGCCACCATATTTTAAAAAAACGATGATTAATATTAGTTTCCCAGATGGTGCTGTAAGACAATACGAACAAGGTGTTTCTGCGTTGGATATAGCAAAAAGTATTAGCGAAGGTTTAGCACGTAAAGTGCTTGCTGCAAACGTAAATGGTGAAGTGTGGGATGCTACACGACCAATAGAAAATGACTCGACATTAAAGTTGGTAATGTGGGATGATGCAGAAGGTAAAAACACTTTTTGGCATTCATCTGCACACTTAATGGCAGAAGCTGTTGAAGATAAGTTTCCTGGTGC
>JANYEP010000219.1 GCA_025363075.1 Chitinophagaceae bacterium
TATCAGTTGCTTACCTGCTCCTATCAGTTGCTTACCTGCTCCTATCAGTTGCTTACCTGCTCCTATCAGTTGCTTACCTGCTCCTATCAGTTGCTTACCTGCTCCTATCAGATGCTTACCTGCTCCTATCAGTTGCTTACCTGCTCCTATCAGTTGCTTACCTGCTCCTATCAGTTGCGTAGTGTCCGGTAGTAGTAGTACCCAATTAAGTGTGTAAGTCGGTAGTGTCCACTTAAATGTGTAAGTGCTAAACTTGCACAATAAATGAAAAAAGAGCAAAACAAACATTTAGATTTTTACTTTACATATTCATAAAATAAATATCTTTCCAATCGAATAAAAAACGATTGCAATGGAAATAAAAAGATTGTTTGACGCCATAGACTTTCAGCTACACAAATTTGGCAATAAACCAGATACACTTGCTGCAAAAATCAATGGTAGTTGGGTTGGAAATAGTACCAACGAAATTCAAAAAATAGTAAATAATTTAAGTGCTGGTTTAATGCAATTAGGCGTTAGTGGTAATGATTATACGGCTGAAAGTGCAGATAAAATTTCTATCATCAGCAACAACCGGCCCGAGTGGGTTTATGCAGACCTCGCAGTGCAGCAAACAGGTGCAGTTTTAGTTCCATTGTATCCTACAACAAATCCTTTGGAGATAGAATTTATTTTAAACGATGCACAGGTAAAATACATTTTTGTTAGTGGCAACGAAATGTACCAAAAGATAAAAGCTATTCAACCAAACGTTCTTTCACTAAAAAATATTTACAGCTTCGATAAAGTGGAAGGTTGCAATCACTGGAGCGAATTAACCAACTTAGCTAATGAAAATTTATTGCAAAAACTTGATGTAACTAAAAAAGGAATTCCTGTTTCTCACACTGCAACTATCATCTACACATCTGGTACAACAGGCACTCCAAAAGGTGTTGTGCTAAGCCATCTCAACATTTATAGTTGTATAATGTTTAGCAAAGAGAGCTTTCCATTTGAAGACAGACCAGACAAAAAAGTGTTGAGTTTTTTGCCATTAAACCATATTCTTGAAAAGGTTGTTACTTATATTTATTTGTATAGTGGCATCAGTATTTATTATGCCGAAAGCCTTGATACCATTGGAGAAAACATTAGAGAAGTACATCCATTTGGATTTACTTGTGTGCCTCGTTTGCTGGAAAAAGTGTATGAAAGAATTATGGCAAAAGGCAATGAATTAACAGGTATAAAACGAAAGTTATTCTATTGGGCTGTTGCCCTTGGTGAAAAATATGATAATAACATCAGTGGTGGATTTTTGTATAACCTGCAACTAAAAATTGCCAACAAATTAATTTTTAGCAAGTGGAGAGAGGCTTTGGGTGGAAGTGTTGAATTTATTGTGACAGGTGGTGCTGCCTGCCCTGTGCATTTGCTTAGAATTTTCAATGCTGCTGGTGTTGCTGTTTACGAGGGTTATGGACCCACAGAAAGTAGCCCAGTAATTAGCGTTAACAGAAAAGGAAAAAATGGAAATAAGTTTGGAACAGTAGGCCCGCCAATCAATGGTATAGAAGTAAAACTTGCAGAGGATGGAGAAATATTAATGAGAGGAGATACTGTAATGGATGGCTATTACAAACGGCCAGATTTAACTGCTGAAACTATTATTGATGGTTGGCTGCACACTGGTGATATTGGTGTGTGGGTTGATAATAATTTTTTAAAAATTACAGATAGAAAAAAGGAATTGTTTAAAACAAGTGGTGGCAAATATGTTGCACCTCAACCCATAGAAAACAAGTTTAAAGAAAGCCCTTTTATTGAGCAAATTTTAGTGATAGGTAATGAGAAAAAATTTGTTGGGGCATTAATAGTTCCATCTTTTAATGCATTGAAAGATTGGTGCAAGGAAAATAGCGTTGCATTTACCAGCAATGAAACCGTGATTAAAGAACCTAAAGTAACTGCACTATTTCAAAAAATAGTTGATGAATACAATACACTATTTAACCACGTTGAGCAAATAAAGAAGTTTGAATTACTACCAAAAGAATGGAGCATTGAAACTGGGGAATTAACTCCTAAAATGAGTTTAAAAAAGAAGGTAGTAATGGAAAAATTTAAAGATGCAATTGATAAAATTTATGCCTAAATTTTATACAAATAATTTAATGATATAATAAAAACCAGCAGCCATTAGTGCAGAAATTGGAATGGTGATTATCCAAGCCCAAAGAAGGTTGATAGTTACACCCCAACGTACAGCACTTAAACGTTTAGTAGCCCCAACACCAATGATACTACCAGTTATAGTGTGTGTAGTAGAAACAGGAATACCCAACCATTGTGTAATATAAAGTGTGATAGCACCAGCAGTATCGGCACATACACCCTCAAGCGGAGTGATTTTTGTGATCTTGGTTCCCATCGTTTTTATGATCTTCCAACCACCACTTAAAGTACCTAAACCAATTGCTAAGAAACTGCAAAATGGTACCCAAGAATATTGTTCAACAAACTGGGTAAATGTTAGCTTAACGCCTTTTGAATTTTCATAATAGATTACTGCTGCACCAATAATACCCATTACTTTTTGTGCATCATTTCCACCGTGTCCCAAGCTTAATGCAGCTGATGATAGTAGTTGAAAACGTTTAAACTTTTTTTCTGCTTTGTATGGATTACTTTTCTTGAAAAGATGAACAACTAAAATGGTTGTTAAAAAAGCCATAAACATTCCAATAAACGGAGCTAAGAAAATAAAAGAAAAAACCTTTGTTACCAAAGCAACATTAACAACGTGAACACCATTAACCGAAAATGCTTTTGTGCAAGCAATAGCAGCACCCATAAATCCACCAATTAATGTGTGTGATGAACTTGAAGGAATACCAAACCACCACGTAATTAAATTCCAGGTAATAGCTGCAAGTAACCCTGCAAGTATCACTTGTAAATTAATAAAATCTTTAGTTACAATTTTTGAAATACTATCGCCAATACCAAAAGAGTGAAACACATACTCCGCTAAAAAGAAGGCAGCAAAATTAAAAAAAGCAGCCCACAATACTGCTTGAAATGGTGAAAGCACTTTTGTTGAAACTATATTGGCTATTGAGTTTGCAGCATCGTGAAAGCCATTTATATAGTCGAATATCAGTGCAAGAATTATTATGATTACAAGAGTTGAAGACATTTTCTTAATGTGATAATGTGCTAATATGCTAATGTGCTAATGAATTCAGAAATTAGCACATTAGCACATTGGCTGATTAGCTAATTGTATTAAGCGTATTTAATGATAATAGATTCTATAACATTTGCAGCATCTTCACATTTATCTGTTGCAGTTTCTAATGCTTGATAAATTTCTCTTTTCTTAATCACTTCTTTAAAATCGTTTTCTTGTTGAAACAACCTTTCAATGCTCATATCAAAAATATCGTCAGCCTGATTTTCTATGCTATTAATTTTAATAAAAGCTTCAGTCATTTCCCTTAACTTTTTCATATCACGCAAACCATAAACAGCTTTCTTAATTTCAACAGTACCTTGTTCTACCAAGTCAGCCATTTTCTTAATACCAGTATCGTTAGGGTTAACGTTGTAGAAGTTTATTTTTTTAGCCGAACTATAAATGTAATCTGCAATATCATCAAGGGCTGATGCCAAGTAGTGAATATCTTCTCTATCAAAAGGTGTGATAAAATTTCGCCCTAATTCTGTAAAGATTTTATGTGTGGTTTCATCATTTCTATGCTCTAAATCTTCAAGTTGCTTAATAATTGGAGCCCTTTTGTCATAGTCGGGTTCGCTCACTACTTTAAGCAATACTTTTCCCATTTCATCCACAGTATCTGCAACTTCCTCAAACAAGCCATAGAAAATTTTATTCTTAGGCATAAATAATTGACCAAAATTGTTTAATCCCATATAGCTACTTTGTAGCAAAAATAGAGTGCATTTTTTGATGACTAATATTTATTTAAAAGTTAATGATTTGGTAACATAAAAAATTGACAATTTGTAGTGCAGCAAAGGATTGTCTGCTTTTTATCTTCTTACCTGTTAAATAATATATTTGCACCGTGTTTGTCAAACAACTTATAGCAACTGTTTTTTTATTGGCGTTTGCATTGCAAACGTTTAATAAATCATTTGTGGTATATGATTATTATGCAAACACTACTTCTTATGCAAAAAATTGCATTAATAAAGCCAAGCCACAACTTCATTGCAATGGCAAATGCCAAATGATGAAAAAATTACAAGAGCAAGAAAAAAAGGACCAACAAAATCAGGAGAGAAAAGGCAATTATAAACAACTCATTACACTTTCTTCTAAATCATTTTTTGCAGTGCTTTCACATAATTCAATCATACCCCATAAAATTCTTTACCCTCAATTTAATGATGATAAAGAATGTAAAATTCCCAAAAAAGTATTTCATCCTCCGGGTTTAGTTTAATCTCTTTTTACTGCAAATAGTTTTCGTGTCACTTCACGAAACCTGTGCTTACATCTATTCAACTTAACTTCTTATGCAATTATTTAAACCCTTATGGGCATTGCATTCTAAACTGTTTAATCAAATGAAAAAACATTCATTAGTACTCATTCTATTTATTATATCAACCTCGTCATTCGCCTGTGAAATATGTGGTTGTGGTGTTGGTAATTTTTATATGGGCGTATTGCCCCACTTTAAAAAAGGTTTCATTGGCATAAGGTATCATTACACAAATTACCATACAGTAATGGCAAATGATGCTACACAATACAGCTACGATTATTACAAATCAACAGAGCTTTGGGGTGGATTTAATATTGGCAAAAAATGGCAAATCATAGCTTTTGTTCCATACAATTTTAACACCCAAGTTGGTGATGATGGCACTACTAAAAATGATGGGTTGGGCGATGTAACCTTACTTGCAAATTACAAATTGTTTAGTGATATAAAACTTGGGAAAAACAAAAAGTTTGAGCAGTCACTTTTTGTTGGTGGTGGATTTAAACTACCAACTGGTAAGTTCAATGCAGATGTTAGCGACCC
>JANYEP010000230.1 GCA_025363075.1 Chitinophagaceae bacterium
GCAAATGATTTTTTTGAGAAGCAATTTGTGTCTTCTCAAAATTCTGTTGAAGGATTAAGTGGAACATTTAAAACTATTGCAGGCTGGCAAGACAAAAAATATTATGTGCTTTTAAGCAATGTTCAAAGTGGAAGCATTGTAAAAGTATCTGCAAATAACAAAACAGTTTATGCAAAAGTATTAGGGCCATTGCCAAATATAAAAGAGGATAATAATCTTTCTTTAAGAGTGAGTAATGCTACAGCAGCTGCTTTGGGTGCAACAGAAAATAAGTTTATTGCTAAGGTTGAATTCTAATTTTGAAGAATCGGTAGATATATAAAATAAAAAAGGGCCAGGATAAAAATCCAGCCCCGTTTTTAAAATCCAATATCCTATGAAAAACCGTTGCAAATATATAATGGTTTGGTAATAAACAAAATATTTCATCTTCTTTTTTTATAAATAAATTATTCGCTTGTTTTTTCGACAATATATTTTATTTGGTCATCAACATTTGCTTTATTCTCTCCTTTCAAAAGTTGTGTTTCTTTTGTTTTCTTAATTTCAAGAATCGATTTATTTAGCATCTCTTTTAATCCTTGACCATAAGGTGCAACCATATCTCTGAATTTGATTAACTCATCAACTCCTTTTTTAAATTTTTCGGTATCTTTTATTCTACCAACATAGAAAGAAAAATTACCAAAACCATTGAATTTTTCCATTAAACCAGAAGTGTTATATTTATGATACATTGTATCAAAATCAGCATCTGTCATTGTAAGAATTTCTGCCTTTTCAGCAGCAGTTTTTAATCTTCCTCTCATATCTTTTTTAATCTCAGGAAGTAACTTTAAAGCTGTTGCTTCGTCAAGTGCAGTTAATGCTTCTAATGCAGCACCAGCAACAGAATAAGAAGAATCTTTAACAGCTGTTGTAAATAAATTAAGATACTTTTTATCTTTCAAATTTGCTAAAAAATCTAAGGCTTCTGCTCTAACTGTTTTTTTCTTATCGTTGTTAGCAATGTTTTCAATTATTTTTACTACGCCACCTGGTACAGTAGTATCTTCTAACGATGTAATAGCTTTTATTCTAAGTTTATAATAAGGGTCGTCTAATGCTGTAATTAGTAATTGCATTGCACCAACTTCACTCTTGTTTTTTGCAGCAAAATCAAGAGCTTCTTTTCTGTCTAAATATTTTCCTGCTTGCTTGTATTGAACAATCAATTGCTCCATACTTTTCTTTTCTTTTTTCTCTGCAAGCAACACATTATCTACATCAAACTTAACCAAAGAAGGTGCAGCAGCTGCATCAAATTTTAGGGTATCTAATCTGCTTTCTACCCAAGCATCGTGTCTTGTTTTTTCTTTACCAACATACACATCAATAGCAACAGGGAATTTAAAAGTTTTAGTACTGTCTTGTGTTTGTTTAACAATTACACTTACTTTTTTTGTAGCTTCATCATAACTTGAAGTAATGGTTAATCTTGGGTGTCCACTATTGAAATACCATTGATTAAAAAACCAGTTTAAGTCTTTACCAGTAACGCTTTCAAATGCTAAACGAAGTTTGTGTGCAGAGCCATTTCCAAATTTATTGTCTGTTAAATATTTGTTTAATGATTTAAAGAAAGCACTATCACCAACATAATTACGAAGCATATTTAAAATGCGTCCACCTTTTTGATAACTCACTAAATCAAACATATCTTCTTTGTCGGCATAGTAAAAACGCACTAAATCTTTTTTGTTACTATTGCCACCAATGTACGCCTTCATTTCATTATCGTTTTCTTCACCAGCAGCATCTGCACCATATTTGTATTCTGCCCATAAATATTGACTATAGTCAGCAAAACTTTCGTTCACTGTTAAGTTACTCCAGCTTTCAGCAGTAACATAGTCACCAAACCATTGATGAAATAATTCGTGAGCTATAGTACTTTCCCAGCCTATACCATCTTGCAATTCACGAGCATTTTGTTGTGCAGACTCTTGGTGTAGAGTAGCTGTTGTATTTTCCATTGCACCACTTACATAATCACGCCCTACAATTTGAGAATATTTGTTCCAAGGATATTCAACCCCAGTAACTTTTTCGCTATAAAACTTCATCATTTCTGGAGTGTTTCCAAAAATTCTTTTAGCAACTTTTTCGTATTCTTTTTCTACATAATAATTTACTTCTTTGCCTTTGTAAGAATCTTTAACAATAGCAAAATCACCTACGCCAATAAAAAATAAATATGGAGCGTGTGGCAAATCCATCTTCCAATAATCAGTTCTTGTTTTATCGGCATTTGGAGTTTGAGAGACTAATTTTCCATTAGAAAGTGTAACATATTTTGATGGAACAGTTAAATAAAATTCTTGTGTAGTTTTTTGGTTTGGTTTATCAATCGTAGGCACCCAAACACTCGTTGCTTCTGTTTCTCCTTGTGTCCAAATTTGTGTTGGTTTATCTTTTTCTTCTCCTTTGGGGTTAATGAAATACAAACCCTTTGCATCAGTAATTGCTCTGCTTCCCTCAGCTTTAAAATCATTGGGCTTTGCTGTGTAATCTATGTACAAAGTGTAGCTTTCATTGGCTTTATACTCTCTGTCTAAATTTATTTTTAGTGTTAAGTTGTCATCATAATTATACCCAAGTGGAATATTTTTTGCACCCGTTTTTACTATTTCAACTGCATTAATATCCATTCCTTTTGCATCAAGCTCTACAAGGGTTGTTGCATAGAAATGGGGTTTTAAAGTTACCCAAACTTTACCATTGAGTTGGGCTTTATCGTAGTCGAATTTTGCTTGCAGTTTCGTATGAACCAAATCGTTTGTTTTGGTTGAAAAAGCACGATATTTCTTTTTCCAAGATTCATCTTTTGAAGGCATTGCAAACTGTGCATAAGAAACAGTAGTAGCTGCAAAAGCGATTAATGTTAGTATTTTTTTCATTCTTTAATTGTTTGCGGTAAAGATAGGCTTGCCATTTATTGCTAACCAAAAAATTGATTAACGATAAAAATTAAGGATGAACGATAGTTAATGTTGATGTGAAGGAGGTGTTAGATATTTAAGTTGTATAGTTTGTTGTTATGGTTTAAAGTGTTTAAACAATAGGAATTGATAAGGTTGGTCGAGAATTAGTTTAATAAAAGTAAACTTTCGCATATTTTTGGTTCAGGTGTTATTGTAAATGCACCCTTTATTTGAAAATTAATATTATTAGACAAAGAACGAAAACCCATCTTTCAGTTAATGCTATTCGCAATAATTAATAGTGAAAAAGTTGAAGCAAGCCCTAAAATATCAGGAGCTTGTCCATTATGTAAAAAAAACGTCTTTTCAAAATGTGGCGAAATAAACGTTTGGCATTGGGCACATCATAAGGATGTAAGTTGCGACAGTTGGTATGAACCAGAAACAGAGTGGCATAAAAACTGGAAATTAGCTTTTGGCAAATACAATTGTGAGATTGTTATTTCGAAAGATGGAGTTAGACATATTGCAGATATTTTAACCAATGATAATGTAGTAATTGAATTGCAAAATTCACCTATTCCAAAACCCATAGTTCGTAGAAGAGAAAATTTTTATGGAGACGGAATGCTATGGGTAATAAATGGTAAACATTTTAAGAATAATTTTTTTATTAGTTCCTTAGATTCCACCAAAGACTATTGGAATAGCAAGTACATTCATACGCCAGAAGGTATTGTAAACAAGACTACAGGAGAAATAGTTTATGTTCCAAAGAATAATTTTACTTTTATATGGAATTGGCCACGAAAATCTTGGACTGATGTTCAAAGGAATTTATTTATTGACTTTGGCGACGAAAATTTATTTTGGGTAACTGAAGGTATGGGAACAAATAATGGTAAAGGCATACTAATAAGCAAAGAAATTTTTTTAAATAAGTATGGTGGTAACACAGATTTTTCAAAAGTATTTATTGATAAGAAAGAAAAAAGAATAACGAACGTCCAACATTAACATTAGGTTCGCATTATTGGGGCTTAACGAATATTGCCTCAATAGCATCATACTATATTACAAATACATTAAGCTACAACCACGCAAATCACTGTTATCAAGCCTTCCGAAGATTTTAAAACTACCATCTTCAAATACTTCACCCACATCATCAGTAGCAATAAACGAGCAACTGTAAATATTTGCCAAGTCAATAACATTTATAACGCCTTTGCCAAAAGGTTTAATTGAAAATGGATCTTCCTCGTCTCTCACAACAACTTTCATCCAAGGTGGACAAACGTGTTTATCATCTTTTGTGGCGTAAGCTTGCGATAAAAGTTCTGTCATTCCATATTCACTATGTATAGCTTCAACGTTTAGTTTTTCTTTTAAAATAGAATGAACTTCTTCTTTAGTTATTTCTTTTTTTCTACCTTTCATTCCACCAGTTTCCATAATGATGGTATGTTGCAATTGCATTGGGTAAGCCTCAGCAAAGTCAAGCAGAGCAAAGGTTACACCAATCACCATTGTTTTTTGTTTTAACGATTCTAAACTTTTTAAGGTTGTGTGTAGCTCATCAAATTCATATAAATAAAAACCGCTTTTTGGGTGATTGCTTTGTTTAACTAACTCTTCAACCATAAACACCAAAGAAGAATTATTACGTTCTAAATAGGAGGGAAGCAATCCAATGATGCACCAGTCTTTTATGTTACCATAAACTAATTCAAAACCTTGTAGAAAGCTTTGTTTATAAACTTCAATATCTTTTATCAAATGCCTGCTATTAGTAGTTTGTGTAGTGCCACTACTTTCAAAAACTTGTTGTTCTGTGAAATCTGTGGTTTTTATTGAATGCGATTTAAAAAATGAAATTGGAAGAAAGGGGATATTGAATATCGAATATTGAGCATTGAATTTTGAATTTTGAATTTCAACTTTATCATTCATCATTCCTTGTTCATTATTCTTCATTCTTAAATTACACCATTGTTGATAGACAGCATTATTCTGATATTGAAATTGAAAAACTTCTTCAATAATTTCTTGTTGATTATTGATAGTAGTATTAAATATTTTCTCAATTAATTTATTTGTATCCAAAGCGATTGGTTAATTAGTATTTATATTTGAATTATGAAAAATTTATTTGCAAAAGTATTGACTGCATCTGCATTTTGTGTACTTGTTTTTGGTTGCAAGAAAAATGCAGGAAGCGGAAGATTGTATTTGAATTTGAAGAGTGTTTCATCAACAGTATTTAACCCTAACGACAATATTCATTTTAGCTTTGAGTTTTCTCATCCCAATACGGAAACTGTTAATGATACATTAATCATTCGTCGTCAATTTTTTACCTGCCCATATTTTTCTGCTGATACACCAAAAGCTCTTATAGTTCCAGAGTTTGTAAGCACTGCTGATGCTCTTAGCGATTTAGACTATCAATATCTTTACGGAAACGGTATTTTAGGTTGTAGTAATGGAACAAACTCGCGAACAGATTCTGCATATTTTTATTTTACACTGAAAGATAAAAATGGTAACCTAAGTGAAACTGTAAAGTCTCCAAAAATCATTTTGAAGAAATAATAGTATCAATGAAATCTTTTTTTTACGGGAATTATTTCTACGCAATTTGTGTTGTTGCATTGTCAATTGAAGCTGCTTTGCAACAACAAATTCATTTAGCTCCCATTGTTTATTACCTATTTGTTTTTTGTGCAGCCACTGTGTATTACACAAAGGCATATATCTCTGAAAGTGTTGACACCACTGCAAATGAACGTTCTATCTGGTATGTGAAAAATAGAAAAAGTATATTTACTTCGCAGGTTTTATTAACTTGCTTAATGGCAATATTTGGACTATTAATGTTGCCAAATATTATTGCTGGAATTAAAAACCTGAATACAAAAAGTATTGCAATTATTCTTGTTTTTCCTGTTGTTGGATTGCTTTATTATGGGTTTACAAATAAACTGAGTTTACGAAACACACATTGGCTAAAACCTTTTGTTATAGGCTTTGTATGGGCTGGTGTTGTAACATTTTTCCCCTTGTTCTATATTCAATTGCAAACAAATACCAGCATTGATTTATCACTTACAAGTTGTTTGTTGTTTATTAAAAACCTGATGTTTGTTACAGTGCTTTGTATAATGTTCGACATTAAGGATTATGCCACAGATTATAACCAACACTTAAAAACTTTTGTAGTGAGTTTTGGGTTAAGAAAAACAATATTCTATATTCTTCTACCCCTTACGCTTATTGGATTTGCGAGTTTTATAGGTGTAGCATTTATGAAGAATTTTTCATTGTTTAGAATATTAATGAACACCATTCCTTTCATCTTACTTTTTGCAGTTGCTTATGGTTTGCATAAACGAAGATCCATATTCTACTACCTATGCATTATAGATGGTTTAATGCTTGTGAAAGCAATTTGTGGTTGTATTGGTATGATGAATTTTTAGTATTGATTAACTATATTACTTTATTTTATAATTTGAAGTCTTAAAAATATTTTAAAACTTTTCCAATAAGAAAACTCTATTACACCTAAGGGTTTTATTGGGAAAAGACTTTTTTCAATTTCACTATGATTAGAGTAGATAAAAGAGGAAATTTTCTTTATTATTTTTTTATTTTTAATTAGGAATAAATTTTTAATTTGACCAGTTTTGCTCGGCTCATTATAAATAAAATATCCATCAAAACTATCGAATAAAAAGCTACTTGAAATTTGAGTGAATCTATTTTTGAACTTTATTGTTTTGAGTTCCGTATCAACTATTAATTTATTTGCATTCCACAATATTTTGCCATAGAGAATGACAATTAACAAACTCATAGCAAGCAAAACAGTTTTTCCTGATGTTGGAAAATCAAAATTATTTATAAAACAAATAACACAAAGTCCACCAATAGTTGAAATTGTTGAAACCCAAAAACCGAATGTATTGACCCTTGACTTTATTATCATCTATCTTTTTTAGCATAGCTAATTAATGTAAGAACCCCAGATTTAAATCTTCTCGCCATTATTTTCCTCCAAAAGCTTGCATAGGATTCATTCCACTGCTTTGTCCACGCACAGCTTGTTTAGCTTTAAAGATGCTGAATTTACTTGGTTCTTCATCAACTCTTGGCCAAGTGTTATTTGCCTCGTTAATATCAGCAGTTTCACGCATTGGATCAAGTTTTATGGCAGTTGCTTTTTTATTTGTCATAAAAACTTTGGTAACTTTATTTTCATTTTTACGCCAAATCTGTGCTGGTATTTTTTCAGTTTGTTTTGTGCCATCATCAAATGTAAACTCAACAATGATAGGCATTACAAGTCCACCTTTGTTGCTAAAAGTTATTTCATAAAGATGTGCATTAGCATATTTTGCCTTTTCATCATTAGTTAAATTTTCCCTTCCACCTGCAAAGTTTGCTACAGGGATTTTTAAGGTGCTGTCATAAGCAACAATTCCTCTGTCATATTTCCAATAAAAATCTCTAAGGCTGGTGTCTGCATCAACTGCAAAAACAATATTTTTATCTTCTCTGTTTCTAACTTTTGAAACATCTTCAAAGGCGTTTACCAAGGGCTTTTCAATTTTGTTTTTATTGTTAGCAAAAGCATTGTTATTTGGCTGAGGAGTTGTTGAAACTTCACTAAACACAGCGTGTTTAACAGTATCTATTGCTATATCGCAAGGCTCAATACCATAGAACCATCCACGCCAAAACCAATCTAAATTTTCGGCAGTTGCATCGTTCATTGTTCTAAATAAGTCTGCTGGAGTAGGGTGTTTAAATGCCCATCTTCTTGAATATTCTTTTAACCCAAAATCGAATAATTTTCTACCAACAACAGTTTCCCTTAAAATGTTTAAGCCAACAGAAGGTTTCATATAAGCATTGTTGCCTAAAGAAATAATGTTTTCGCTATTTACCATAATGGGCTCAAGCTGGTCTTTAGGTAGCTTCATATAATCAATTGCACCAAACGCTGGACCTCTTCTTGTTGGAAATTTATTGTCCCAAAGTTCCTCAGTTAAATATTCAACAAATGAATTTAAACCTTCATCCATCCATGTCCATTCACGTTCATCGCTATTAATAATCATTGGAAAAAAATTATGCCCCACTTCGTGAGTAATTACTCCAATCATTCCATTTTTTATGCCTTCACTATATGTACCATCTTTCTCTGTTCTACCATAGTTAAAACAAATCATTGGATACTCCATTCCACTTGATGCTTCAATGCTTTGAGCTACTGGGTAAGGATAAGGAATTGTGAATTTTGAATAAGATTTAATGGTATGTGCAACCACTTTTGTACTATACTTTCTATACAAGCCATAAGCTTCTTTAGGGTATGCACTCATACACATAATTTTTTTGCCTTCAACTGTTACTGGCATTGCATCCCATATAAATTTGCGTGAACTTCCCCACGCAAAATCTCTCACCATATTTGCGTTAAAAGTCCAGGTTTTTTTGGTTGTTTTTTTTGCTTTTTCAGCAACAGTTGCTTCAGCTAAAGTTACTACTTCAACAGGCTCTTTTGCAACTTGTGCTTTTGCCCAACGTTGTTGCTGTGCAGCAGACAAAACATTTGAATAATTGCTACACTCACCAGTTGCCATTACAACGTGATCAGCAGGAACAGTCATACTTACTTTAAAATTTCCAAATGTTAAAGCAAATTCACTATTACCACTAAACTGATGATTTTGCCAACCTTGAAAATCGCTGTAAACACACAGTCTTGGGTACCATTGAGACATTGTAAAAACATAATTGTCTTCTTCTGCAAAATGCTCATATCCTCCTCTACCACCAAGGGTCATTCTATCTGGTATTTTATAATTCCAATTGCATTTGAAAGTGAATGTTTGTCCAGGTTTTAATGGTGTTGGTAAATCAATACGCAACATTGTTTTGTTAATGGTATAGCTTAAATTTTTTCCTGATGCATCGGTTAATGAAGTTATTTTATCGCCATAACCATTATCAGTTTTTGCTTCCTCCATTCTTTCAAGTGTAGTGATATTAATGTTGCTATTAAGATTGTTACTATTTTGATAGTTAGCATTATCAATAGTGCTGTGTTGATTTTCATCAAGCTGTAACCATATATAAGTTAAAATATCTGGGCTATTGTTGTAGTAGGTTACAGTTTCACTTCCTGTAAGTTTCAATTGCTTTTCGTCCAATTCGCACTTAATATCATAGTCACAACGTTGCTGCCAATATTTATTTCCAGGAGCACCACTTGCAGTTCTGTACTCATTTGGAGTTGGAAGAATTGTTCCCAAAGCCTCAAATCTGTTACCATGATTGCTTGTAGGATTGTTCATTGTGTTTTGTGCTGAAACACTTGCTACTAAAGCAATACAGAGAATTGTAAATATTTTTTTCATAATTAATTAGCTCTAATTCTACACAGAATTAGAAATTTATTTTAAAGAAAGTAATTTGGTAAAAATAGTGTTGAAGATTATACCATTTTAAAAAAAATGATAAACACCAATTTAGATATCTACGCTACTTTTTATTTCCTTTGCTTTTTTTATAATGTGCAATAATGTCAACTGCTTGGGTATTTTGTAAAATATTAGGATTGATGTCTAATAATTTTTTTAAAAACTTTGGATTTGTACTCATTCCATTCTCAAGTTGAATTAATGCTTCTTTGTTTTTATTTTGGGCAAATAAAATAGCTGCATAATAGAACAATAAAACTGGTTTTTGATTGGTGAAATGTAATGCTGCAACACATCTTTCATTAGCCTCAGCTAATTGATTTGCTTTTAATAAACATTTAATTAATGCTTCCCAGCCAGCAGTATTTGTTGGGCGATGTAGTACCACAGAACCAAAATATTGAGTAGCTTCTTTGTAAATGCCTAACTGCATTTTGCATTCACCCATAGCCAAGTTAAACTCTTTGTTATTTTTACTTAGTCGTAAAGCATTTTCTAAATGTTTTATTGCCATTTGCCATTGCTCTTCTTGCATATAAGTTGTAGCAACTTTGTAATGAAGTTTTGCATCTTCATTGTTTAAATGCACTGCTTTTTTGTAGTGAAAACGAGCCTGTGCAAGGTTTCCAAGTCTATGATAGCAATGACCAATAGCTTCGTAAATAACATCTTCTGGCCTACTTAACTCCAACACTCTTTCAAGCACTTCAATGGCATCTTTAAATTTTCGCAATCGCAAAAAAGCATCACCCATATTGCGATAAGCATAGTCAAATTTTTCATCAATTGCTACTGCATATTGGTAAGCATCAATAGACTTTTCGTATAATTTTAATCCTTGATATGCTGTTCCTAAATTAAACCAAGCAATTTCGTTGTAAGGGAAATTATTAATTATTTGTTGGTGAAGTTTAATACTTTCATCATATCTGCCTGTAAAATCTGTCCAAAAACAAATTTTATATAGAGCTTCTTCATTGTTTGGGTCTGCCTCTAAAACCCAAATTAAGCAGTCGAAAACTTTGTCAAATTTTTCGTAATCATCATACACATCTGCTAAATCGAAAAGCATATCAATTTTTTCTTCTCCATCAAATAGTTCAAGTGCAGCTTCTAAAATTTCAGCTGCTTCTGGTTGTCTATCTAATGCTAAAAGTACATCTGTTTTTAGGATATACAAACTAATATTTGCATTGTCATAAATAGCTGCAGTGTCAAGCAAATCAAGGGCTTCAAGGTATTTTCGTGCAGCAATTAAAATGTC
The DNA here is from genome assembly GCA_025363075.1 of Chitinophagaceae bacterium. GTDB lineage: Bacteria > Bacteroidota > Bacteroidia > Chitinophagales > Chitinophagaceae > CAIVPM01. The sequence goes on from JANYEP010000230.1 coordinate 10,719, forward strand.
TGCTTTTCTAAACATTAGTTCAGCAGAGTAGGGGTATTGCTCCAAGCCAATTTCTGCTGCTTTTAACGATTCTGTTAAGTCATCTTTTTCTTCAAAATAATCAATTAATGCAACAAAAGAATCTTCTTCTAAAAATTGATGCTGACGTCCCAGTTTCAAATTTTGATAATCAAGCAATAACTGCTTCATTTCTTCTTTACCGTGGTGATATGGTTGTTCGTTCATAAAATTAGGTTTATTAAAAATATGGAACTTAATGGATATAAACTTGAGACCTTAATAACTTTTTTTTATAAAAAAATGATGTTGATAAAATTTATTTTGCCAAATAAAAACAAATTCTTTTCTTTGAGGTGTATTATTAAAGAAATAACAATGAAAAAAGTATTTGCTATAGTTGCCGTTACAATGATTGTACCTTGTGCTTTTGCATCGCTTACTTTAAGTGGAACTGTGGGCGAAAAATCAAAAAGCAATAAATATTCTTTGAAAAATATTAGCAAATACTCTCAAAAGAGTTTTTCTCTTTCTGTGTTAAGAACTAATTTACAATATCGTGGCTTACTTTCCATTGCTCAAAAAAATGGTTCTGATAATTCGGGTTTTAATTCTTTTATGCAAATTGAAAAAGGAAATACAACTTACGTTATGCCTTTTAACTATAAAGTAAAAGTGCCTAAGTTTAAAACACCTTCTCCTAATAATTAATTGCGAATTAAATAGCCAGTAGTTGGTACGTCAAATTTTGAATTTTGTACTGGGCTTAAATTTATTTTTATTGCTGTAAATTTTATTTTCTGCCCATCTTTTTCTGTTTCATATTCTAACACAAGACCTGGAATGTCTCTAAACTCATATTCAAACTCCTTAACAGAAGGCATTATTGCTGTTGCATAAAATACATTCACAAGATTTCCATCCTTTGTTTGCAGAATAGCTTTTTTACATTCATATCCCAAAATAGTTTTAGTATCACTTAATAAATTTACAGTTATACCTTCAAATTTTTTGTTCGTTTCGAGCCATTGAGATTTACTAAGTTTGGTCATTATTTTGTTGTTGCCAAATTCTCTTAACACTACTGCATTGCCAGACGTTTTATCATAAAAAGTAGTTTGAGAAAATGAAGGGCTAACAATATCTGTTCTACTGTCATTACCCTTTATATAAACTGTTTTCTTTGTTGATGATAAAGCGTTATTTGTTTTTGCTGAAGAAGAGTCTGTAGCAACAGAATAATTAATGGTACACTCTGCAACAACTCTTTGTTGAGCATTTATTTTTACAGAAGCAAGTTGTAAAAAACTAAGTAAAATGATTATTTTTTTCATTGTTAAAACATTTTCTATTCATCAGATAAATATGATGCCAAAAGAGAGACGTTGATTAATTTTTAACAGCAAACTTTAACCATTCAGTAACCGATTTGCAATCTTTAAATTCTCTATCAATAGTAATGTAATATGTAGGGATATGCTCTTTAAACCAGGTTTCTAATTTCATTTGTTTCTTTTCTTCAACAGCTCTAATAGAAAGTTTATTGTAATCGTCTTTGAGGTTTTCACGATGAGGTTCTGTTCTATTTTTAAAGTAAATAAGTCTCACTTTTTTTTGTCCTCTTTCATCTGTATATACTTGTGGAGATGAGTAATTACCTGGCTTCATTTTTTTTATAAGCAATACCATTTCTTTGTCCAATTGGTCAATAGTAATAGAACTACCACCATCTCTGCTCATAACAAGCCCACCATTATTTTTGCTATTCTCATCATCACTATATCTGTTTAAAGCATCACCAAAATTTACATCTTTTCTAAGCAATAATGCTTTTACTGTATCTAATTTATTAGTAGATAATTTTATCTCTTCGTCAGTAATGGCAGGTATTTTAAGAATGTGGCGAACAACTGCATCATCGCCAGAGCGACTTACTAATTGAATAATGTGGTAGCCAAATTTTGACTTAATAACATTTGAAATTTGACCTTCTTTTAATTTAAAACAAGTTGCAAAAAATGTTGGATCCCACGATTTATCGTTTCTGTTAATACTGTATTGTCCACCAGTTTCTTTGCTACCTGGGTCATCGGTATAAAGTTTTGCTAATTGCTCAAATCGCTTTGCACCACTTTCAACTTGTTTTTTGTAATCGTACAATTGCTTCATTACATATTCATCAACACTACCATTCGATTTTGGAATAGCGATAATTTGTAAAAGTTCCAATTCACTTTCATAATAAGCAAGGCTATCTTTTGGAATTTTGTCGTAGAAAGCTTTTACTTCATTTGGGGTAATTTTAATATTCTCAGTTATTTTAGCACGCATTGCATCGGCCAATTTTCTTTCTTTAAAAACTTGCCTAAAATCTTCTTTAATTTGATAAATTGTTTTGCCTGCAACTTCTTCCAAAATTTGTTGAGAGCCATATTCTCTAATAAAGCCACGAATTTGATTGTCAAGAGCAGCATCAATTTCATCTTCACTTACTGGCAAAGAATCTCTCTCTGCCTGCAACACCAAAGCCTTTTGTATTAACTGACCTTCCAAAAAAGCACATTCAGGATTGGGTGGTAAACTGCTTTCTTGCCCTTGGCGTTTGTAGTCATTTATAGCATTAAAAATATCGGAACGAAGTATAATTTTATTGCCAACTTGTGCTATAATTTTATCTGCAACAACCTTTTGAGGTTGAGCAAATGCTATACTCGAAATTAAAACAAAAGCGAACGTGCATATTTTTTTCATTATCAAAAATTATTGGCGGTAAAAATAGCAGTAAAGCCTTTGCAAATACATCAGTAATTTTTTTTTAACATAATATTAGTTTTTATTTCCTAAACAAAAACTCCAAAGGAATATGTAATCTTTTTCTCCACGAATTTTCGCTGTGGTCATCACCATTAAAATATTTTGTAAGCCAGTTATTATGATCGTATCCTTTAGCCTGCATTACACTATCAACCTTATTTTGAATGGCAGGATATAAGGCATCCAGCGTTTGATTTCCACAATCAAAGTATATTTTATGGTTAATAGAATTTGGAAGATTTTTACTTAAATAATTGATAAAGGATTTTGGAATTGGATTGTTTTCCAAACTAAACGTTCCTACCCAATGTGTAGATAAACAAGCTGCACCACCAAACACTTTTGGATATTGGCAAATAGTATACATAGAAATCAATCCACCCATACTGCTGCCAGCAATAAACGTGTTTTCGCTATTGGTATAAACCGAATATTTTTTATTGATATAAGGCATTAATTCTTTAACTATAAACTTTAAATAATTATTTGAATTGGGTTTGAATGTTCCCTTGACTCTACCCATTTTTTTCAATTGTGCAGTAACGGTATCTTTCTCTATTTTAGATAATTGTTTGAATGGGTTTTGAGGAAAATAATCCTGATGCCTTGTTTGTCCTCCATTCCAAATGCCAACAACAATAAACTTTTTAATGTTATCAATATTAAATAAGCTTGATGCAACACTATCTACTTGCCAGGCTTGTTTGTTCCAACTCATAGTTGGGTCATAAAGCATTTGTCCATCGTGCATATACAACACTGCATATTTTTCTTTAGAGGAATATCCTTCTGGTAGCCAAACATCAATGTTTCTTTGGGTTACATACTTTGATTCAAAGTTTTCAATGCGTTCTATTTTTCCACTCACAACTTTTGGCAGCATAATTTGTGCATTGATAATACCAGAAAATGAAAATTTTATCAGCAGAAGAACAAGCATTTTTTTCATACGATTCATTTTGATTTATGAGGCATTTATTTAGTGCTAAATTATAGATTTAGCAAACCAATTTCAGGGAAATTTAAAAAGTAAGTATAACCTGCAAGCTATTACCCACTAAGTTTGCAACATTAATTAATGAAGTTAGAAGCGTCAAAAACAGATAGTTTTATTGCAATGAGAATTGCAGAATTCCGCAATTTAATTTGTGGAAGATTTTTGTTTATTATGGCTTTGCGAATGATGGGTGCTTTAGTTGGCTATTGGATGTATGAACTTACAAATAATCCTTTAGCTATTGGTTTAATTGGTTTGTCAGAAGTTATTCCTGCTGTGTCACTTTCTCTTCACGCAGGCTACAAAATTGATATTTCAGAAAAAAGAGGATTATTGCTTACAGGCGTTGCCTTATACTTTGTAGCAGTAGTTATTTTGTTGTTTTTATCTACTAATTACTCATTCGCTCACTTACCAAAAAAAGTTATTATATCCTCTATTTACGTTGTCATTTTTTGTACTGGCATTTTTCGTTCTTTTACTGGTCCCAGTTTTGGAACATTAACTGCTGTAATTGTGCCAAAAGATATTTTACAAAATGGTGTTAGCTGGACACAAGGTAGTTGGCTTTCAGCCTCAGTTATTGGACACGCACTTGTTGGTTTTCTTATTGCAGGCATTGGTATCACAGGAGCTTTGATAGTGATAGTTTGTTTAGTGGCTTTAGGATATTATTTTTTATTTTTACTAAAACCACATCCCCCAGTTGAAAGTAAAAAACACGATAAAGTTTGGGCTAATATTTCTGAAGGGTTGCGTTTTGTTTATAAAACAAAAGAAGTGTTGGGAGCTTTGACACTCGATTTGTTTGCAGTGCTTTTTGGTGGAGCTGTGGCAATGATTCCAGTTTTTAGTAAAGACATTTTACACGTTGGTGCTGTGGGTTTTGGTTGGTTAAATGCAGCTACAGATTTAGGTGCTATCATTTGCATACTTGCTATTCTTCGTTTTCCATTAAAGAATGATCACGGTAAAAAACTATTGCTTGCAGTTGCAGGTTTTGGGCTGTGTATGATAGTGTTTGCAGTATCAACAGTGTTTTGGCTTTCGTTTGTAGCACTGCTATTTAGTGGAATTTTAGATGGTGTAAGTGTTGTGGTGCGTGGTACTATTGTTCAATTAAAAACACCAGATGAAATGCGTGGCAGAGTAATGAGTGTAAGCAGTATGTTTATCAATAGCAGTAACGAGCTTGGGCAGTTTGAAAGTGGTGTTACAGCAAGGTATATGGGCAATGTAGTATCTGTTGTTTTTGGTGGTTGTGTAACTATTGGTGTTGCTGCATTCACTTGGCTTAAATCGCCAGTACTGAAAAATTTAAAGTATTAGTGTAACTTAATCTACACTTTGTTTTGCTATTAGCTACAATCCCCTTACTTTTGCCAACCCAAAAAAGAAAGTATGGGAACTAAACGTGAATTTGATATTGCATTTGTGGGGTTAAAGCCTGGTAATCACGTTTATAATTACGACATTAAGGACAGTTTTTTTGAAAGTTACGGACAACAAGATTTTACCAATTGCAATGCAACTGTTAAACTAAGTCTTGAAAAGGACAATGGGTTTATGCAATTGCATTTTGACATAGCTGGAAAAGTTGATTTAGATTGCGACAGATGTGGAAATCCTTTAGTTAAAGATCTTTGGGATGAATTTAACTTAGTTGTTAAACTTGTTGAAGAGCCAGATGTAATGAATGGACAAGAAGAAGATCCAGATGTTTTTTACATTAGTAGAGGCGAAAGCCACTTACATTTAAGCGACTTTATTTATGAATTTGTTTGTTTAAGTGTGCCTTTTCAAAGAATGTGTGGTGAAGATGAAAAAGGAAATTCGAAATGCAACCCTGAAGTAATTGAAAAGCTGCGATTGATGGAAGAACAAGTAATAAAAGAGGCAAAACCAATGTGGCAAGGTTTAGAAAAGTTTAAAGATTTAGAAAATTAAAATAGTACACACAACATAAAATTAGCATTATGCCTAATCCAAAAAGAAGACACTCACAACAAAGAAGTGCAAAAAGAAGAACTCACTACGTAGCTCAAGAAGTTACTTTAACTAAAGATAGCACAACTGGTGAATTACACGTTCGTCACCGTGCTCACGTTAGCGAAGGAAAACTTTTTTACAAAGGTAAATTAGTATCAGAAAAAGCACCTTTGAAAGCCTAATCTTTCACAAGGGTTTTTAATACATTTTTCATAGAAAACGCTGATTACATAAGATGTTCAGCGTTTTCTGTGTTTACAGAAAAATGTTTACAAAGTAGTTTCTATTAGATATTAATTAAACAATTAACACAATCTATAATGAATATTGGCTTTGATATGATGGGTGGAGATTTTGCTCCTGAACAAGCAGTAAAAGGTCTGTCAATGTACTTGCAGCAACACTATAATGTTGCTGCTATTGTTTTTTGT